>JAGQKG010000011.1 GCA_020430245.1 Nitrospira sp. | reverse complement strand
TGCAATGCATTCCCCAATTTGAGGTATGTCTCAAATGCATCAAAAGGCATGGGACTTTGAGAGAAGGCCATAATAATTCTCAAAAACTCATTCACCATGAAGAAATGGCCTTAAAATCTTATAAAAATGACTGAAAAATTGTTGAGTAGTTCTTAATTTCCTTCTGGAATATGGAAGACGCCTTCCTATTTTTATCCGTTATAAACCGCATTGATAAAAACCTTCTTGCGTCGAAGAATGTCATATGCTATAACCAACCCTCTTGTTTAAATTTAAACCACATAAATCAGAAAACTGGCTTGCGTTCTTAGGTAAAACTTTCATTATCAACAGCTTCTCATGAGGAGGTAGGCGATGCACAGAGTGCTTCTATCCGTCCTTTTAAGTGTCGTGTTCGTTGTGGTCGGTAGTTCAGGGGCGTTTGCGTTACAGTCAGGCGGTGTGGAAATTGGTGACCTTGAAACAGGCTCTGTCGTGGGTCAGCCGTTTAAAAAACTGGATGTTGATCTTGAGTTTAATGCCATGGAAATTGGAGGCAAGAAAGTCTGGTATCCCGCAACATCCATTCTAAGTCTTGTTGCTGGTGCGACAGGTGGAAGAGCAGGAAGACCCATATTGTTTAAAGTGACCAACAATATGGATAAGGAGCATGGTTTTGAGCTTTCAGCTGATTCAGCTTTTGCCGCTCCGACCTCAATGCACATTAAGCTTGTTTTAGCTCCTGGTGAAACCAAATATATTGGTATTCCCATGAGTGATCTTACCTATGTGACTTCGAACAATTTATTGAACTACAAGTGTCAATTACATTCGGCCCATTTGGGTGGGCAATTGTTGGTCTTGACCAAGTAGAGATTGTTTAGTTTTAATTTTATGTTAAAAAGAAGCCCCATCCTTTCTTGCAGAGGATGGGGCTTCTTAATATCTGAATTCGTTTATTAACTACACTTCCTCGTCACTCTGACAATCCACGATAGCGTTTAACGGAATTTTCTGAGCCGCAAGCAGTTCTCCTTCTACAACCAATAATAAAAATCGACTCTCTGTTGGCTCCTCCTCCGGTAAATTCCTGACACTAGTGTTGAGATCGACAATCATTTCCTCTGGAGATTCGGTTGTGGTGTTATTAATCACCCAGAAGTAGTGGCTGCCTTTGGGATAGAGGTTGGAGACAAACCGGTCGATGGCCGTGGAAATCGAAGTGTTTGCTAAGGTGCCAGTAGAGGAAAAGAGAATCAGACAAAGCGCAAGAAAAAATTTTGGGAGGTAGCGCATAGGAGGCCTCCATGGTATGAGGTAAAGGTTTCCTTGGGGGGTGTAGGGTGAGGGCTGTTTCTTCATCTTTCATTATGGCTGAAATCATCTCAAACTACATGATATCTTATCCTGGGTGTATTATTTGAGCAAATCGCGGAATAATAAAAATGAGCTTGCCTAGAGTACAAGCCTGGCCTGAAGCAGGAGAGATTTTTAGAATAGGAACTGTATAAAGCAATGTTGTCTTTTCTACAAAGTAAAGGGGGCCCAAATAAAAAGCGAATAATCTTTCTTCTGGTAATGGCGTTGTTCCTGATTTCCGGTGCATTGCTATTTAACGCTCCGGAACAGACAGAAGTCATCAATATAAATTTCCCCAGCGGTGGGGTGTTGAAGGCGGAGGTTGCCGATACACCGGAAAAACTTTTATTCGGATTAGCATTTAGAAATGTGCTGCCTCCCAATGAAGGCATGATCTATATTTTTGAAAATTCCGGCCTCCATCGGGTCTGGACAAAAGAGTTTCAGTTTCCTGTTGATGTGATCTGGGTTGATGAAAGTAAAATTGTGGTGCATATCGTCGAAAGAGCCCTTCCATGCAGTGAAAAACAGTGCCCCTGGTATGGTCCCCCGCCTCAAGATGCACGTTATATTGTTGAAGCCAATGCTGGGTTTGTGGACCAGGCCAAAGTAAAGGTTGGGACACAGGTAACCTTTACACTGCTTGTCTCGTAAAGATGAACTGGTTTTGAATGATTCCAATTTTGAGCGTGGGATGAACTGCAGGATGTATGAACCGCTGAGTCCCAAAGAGGGATTTGTTTATGTCGGGAAGCTGGAGGATATCTCCAATGGAAAGGGGCGTGTATTCAAGGTCGACGGCAAAAGTGTGGCTGTTTTTCGTATAGACGATCGGTGCTTTGCTATCAATGACATCTGTCCGCATCAGGGAGCTTCTTTGGGGAAAGGCCGATTGAAGGGTTTCCTGGTTTCTTGCCCGTGGCATCATCAGCAATTTGATATCCGCTCGGGATTTGGTCCAGATGGCGGAGGCTATTGTGTGGTTAATTATGATGTGGTGGTTGATAAGGGAAATGTTTTTGTCTGTTTGAAAAAACGTGATTGGCTGACAGGAGAATAGTGGACTTTACGGGCCTAGCATGAGCTAAGTATTGCAAGGTGAGAGCATGAATATAGATCAGATGCAGACCAAAGCGATTCAAGTTTTCCAGTCGGCCACCTTTATGGTGCATTTATGGGAAGATCGGACACGTGGGGAACAATGGGTCCCAAGTTATGACCCTAAAGTGCTGGGATTAGTGGGAGATGAGTTTCTTCGAACGGTCAGTAATAATGCGGTAGATTCCGGTCAGCGATCATTTGAATTTCAGGCGTTGGAACCCGGAACACATCATTTGGAGTTTAGTAAAAGAATGGCATGGAAGTTTACAGCAGAAGATCGACGGATTTTTAAGATCATCGTCTTGCTACCCTCTTCCTGAATGAAATTAGGGTATGTTGGATATTGGATATCTGAATGGGCACTTTTCTCCATTGGAAGAGATTAAGATCTCTCCGGATGATCGTGGATTCTTATTTGGGGATGGCGTCTATGAAGTGATTCGTGCCTATCATGGGGTTCCTGCCTTTTGGAGTGAGCATTTCAATAGGTTGGTTAGGAGTGCCAATGAAATCAGGCTCCACTTTTCTATAGAGCAACCCCAGTTTCAGCGTCTCCTTCTTTCTGGTCTTCACCAGAGCGGGTATGAGGAAGGAAAAATTTATATTCAGGTGACCAGAGGGGTCGCTCCGCGTGAGCATACTTTTCCTTCAAATGTTGATTCTACGGTCTTTTTAGCCTTTCGGAAAATGGTTGCCTTGCCAACAGAAGTCTACCAACAGGGAGTACGTGTCATTACCCTACCTGATATTCGATGGCACCGCTGTGATATTAAAAGCCTTAATTTACTCCCCAATGTGATGGCCAAGCAAAAAGCCCGTGAAGCCAAGGCCTTTGAAGGGGTTTTTGTGAGGGACGGACAGGTGACTGAGGGGGCTACGAGTAACATCTTTGCGGTAAAAAACGGTGTGCTTATCACTCCGGAGCGTAATCATTTCGTACTCGCTGGTGTGACGCAACAACAGGTGGCAACCTTAGCTCAGGCAAAAGGTTTGGACGTCCAGTTTCGACCAATGGCTATTTCAGAGTTCCTGCAGTCAGACGAAATCTTTCTCGTTGGCACAACAATTGAAGTTTTGCCTGTTATTCAAGTAAATGAACAGACTATACATGATGGAAAGCCAGGCCCAATTTCCACAGCTCTGCAGAAGGATTTTTCCTCGTACGTTGCCAGCCTTACTCTGCAATAGTTTCTTGTTAATAAGCGGAATTTTAAGAAACCGGCAGTGAATCATTGACCATTATTCGGCAGTACGTTACTTGTTTTCAAATATTCACTGAGAGAATGCCATTTTTTATTATTCTGTGGTCGTAAATGCTGATGAAATGAAACTCATACCTTTCGGACTTGACAGCCTGAATTGATTGGATTACCTTTTGCTCTTCCCACTATTTTGATGGAATATTATCGACTGTTTGGTTTGTAAAATACGACTTTAGTTCGTCTGTTTATTTCACATTAAGGAGGCCGGTCCATGTTTCACAAGAAATCTAGGAAAGCCATCACCACACTTTCCATTGGATTGTTAGTCGGGGGAGCAGGTTTTTTGTCGGGGGGAACACTCCTGGCTGAAGAAATTCAGGATAAAATTATCCACAGCACGGGGATGGTTCATCAAAAATCACCTGAATGGGCTGAGCGATTAAAGGGCCAGACCATCATGGAAGACACCAAGGAAGGCCGTCCGAACCGAGCTGCCATGGTGGAACGCCAACATGATCGGATCATGCTGAGAATGGAAAACGAGTCTGGCGCTCAACATGCCGACCATACAGCTACCGGTTTTTACAACACGATGACCAACATGCATCAATATGGCGCAGGAGGTCAGGATTTACTTTTGGCATCTGATCGCAATGTGGAGCCTGTGGCAGCGAGTGGTGGAAGTTGTCCTTCCACGGCCCCCGTCAGGGAATATGATATTTCGGCCATTAATGCCGAGATCACCCTCAATCAATGGCTTGATTACTATCCCGGCTACATGTATGTCCTGACGGAAAACATTGAGAAGGTGCGGGAAGAGGAAGCCAAAAATGCTGAAGCGAGAGAGGTGGATGGCCATGGTGACCCTGGTGCGGTCACTAACGGTCTTCAGGATCAATGGATTCAACCCCTGGTGATTCGGGGAAACCAAGGGGATTGTGTGAAATTCACCTTCCGAAACCAACTTGAATTTGGTGAGGAGGCCAGTCTTCACATTCATGGCTCGAATATGGTCATCAGCAAGACTGGGCAGCCTGCTACGACAACCAACCGCGACACCGTGGCTGAAGAGGGACAAGTCGTAGAGATGGAGTGGTATATCCATCCAGACACCCAGGAGGGTGGCCGACAATTTCATACCTTTAGTAATGATCGAGAATTAACGGTCATGGGTCTGATGGGGACATTTGTGGTCGAACCGCATGGCTCAGAATATTTGAATCCGTTGGGAGACGGAGACCCAACTCCCATGGCCAGTGGATGGCAAGCCATTATCAAAAATGGGACGGGACCAGATTTTCGTGAGTTCGTATTGATTTACCATGAGGTGGGTGACGAAGCGTTTCGTCCGGTGAATAAACATGGTGATTTCTTGCCACAACGGGATCCCCTCACCGATGCCTATCGGCCAGGAGCTCGAGCTCTTAATTATCGGAGTGAGCCATTCGGCATCAATAACATGCATGTGCAGCACGAATACTTCGGGTTTGAAGACGAATCGATGGGATATAGTTCTTACACATTTGGTGATGCACCAACGACTATTCCTCGATCCTATCTGGGGGATCCTGCCAAGTTCAGGTTGGTTCACGGAGGGTCTGAGGTATTTCATTCCCACCATCCACACGGCGGGACGATTCGATGGCCCAGAAGTCCACGGGCGATTGATGAAATGCCGATGTGGCATGCGGCGAAAAACGGTCCGGTTAAATATCCGGTTATTAGGACAAAAACTGACCGAGTTGATGTAGAGGTGATCGGGCCATCAGAAGCTTTGGATTTGGAGACGGAATGTGGGTCTGGCCTATGCCAACAACTGGCTGGTGACTTCTTGTTTCATTGCCATGTCGCTCATCATTACGTTGCGGGAATGTGGGGGTATTGGCGGGTATATAATACCATGCAGACAGGCGACAATCGTACCGATGTCATGCCAAACCTCAGAGAGTTGCCTGATAGAAAAGGTCGGATGAAGGTGGGTGTCACCTCCGATCAATTGATTGGAAAAACGGTTGATTGGTTCGGGAAAACATTCACCATTGTTGAAAAGGGAAAGAGCAATTGGAAATCGAACCCAGCGGTCATCAATATTAAGGAATGGGTGGAAATTCAGTTGCCGGCCCAGGGGAAACCTGGTCATAAAGATGACGAAAAGGGCCAAATTGTTTCTTATGATGCGACGGTATTGGATTGGGCTTGGGATGGTAATAAAGCCATGTCTGAGAAAGAAAGCACAATTGAGAATCCCAAGTACCATTCTCCAACTCCTGGGAAGCGCCGGCCGATTCTTTTTGAGCCGAGGACTGGAAAGGTGTCATGGCCGCATCTGACTCCACATTTCGGCAAACGGGTCATGTTCCCACCAAATCACAATCCGGCCCCATGGTTGGAAATGATTCATCAGGATGAAAATGGGCTACGAACTTCCGAGCCAGCCAAACCTGGAGAAAACGGGCGTTGGAGTTTGTGTCCAGAGAATGCCGGGCGAAAATATTACAACATTCACTTCATCAATACTCCCATTGAGATGGCTGGGGCTCAGGGTAAGGAAGCTCCTGTCATTGATCCTTACGGGTTGATTTACGTTCTCCATGAAGAGGAAGAAGAGACACGAAAAAATAACGATAAAAAGTATCCTTTGGTATTCCGAGCCAATATTTATGACTGTGTCGACTATACGTTGACCAGTGAATGGGTGGATGACGATTTTACGAATTTCCAATCTTCTAAAATTAACATTCATCCTCATTTCCTCCAATTCGATAACCAGGCATCGGATGGAGTGATTACGGGTTTTTCCTATGAACAGTCTGTCCGTCCGTTCACTATGTTGGAGAAAAAGACGAAAAAAGGTTTGCCTGTGCCGATGAATACCGTCTTAACGGGCAAGGCAAAAAAAGGCGATTCCAGCATTAAGGTTAAAAATGCCGCGCAATACCATGTCAATACCGAGTTGCTGGTCGGTGCGGATAATGTGAAAGGCAACGAGATTCGTCGCATCAAATCTATTAAAGGAGATACCATTTCCTTTGTTCGACCCTTGCAGCATGATCATCCCGTGGGTGATATCGTGACCGTGGAATTTGTGCGGTCTCGACTCTGGGCGGATGCTGATGTGGGAACCGTGTTCTGGCATGACCATGCATTCGGGGCTACCACATGGCCACATGGCGGATTCGGCACCTTGATTGTGGAACCCGTGGGATCAACCTATCATGATCCCAAGACTGGGAAACCAATCAGGAGTGGACCTATAGCGGATATTCATACTGTAGAGCCTGTTGGGTATGGAGTAAACGGTAGCTTCCGTGAGCTCATGGTGCAGGTTCATGACACTGTGCCTCATACGGTCAATATTGTCACCGCTGGTAATCCTCCTGGTCAGCCTGTTGAGGTTGCCTTGGAAGCTGGTAAAACGGTGTCATTTATGATGCCGGAAAAAATTCTCATGACCCCAATGCCCTTCCTCAATGGAGGGACGCATACGACGGGAAGCGGATTAAATTTCAGGGCGGAACCCATTGCCCAACGTTTAGCGGTGAATCCTGATGCGTCTAAAATATTCAGTAGCGCTGAACATGGAGATCCTGATACACCACTATTACGGGCGTATCTGGGAGATACGGTAGTTTTCCGTCTTTTGCATACGCTTATGAATGAAACGATGACCTGGACATTATCAGGGCACACGTTTTTGAGCGAGCGATATGCCGGGGATGCCAACAGAAAAAATTCCATGCATATCGGCATTGCCGAACGATATGATTTAGTGGTTCCAAAGGCAGGCGGCCCTCGTCTGCAACCTGGGGACTATATTCATTTTAATGGGCGGTCTTCCAAATTCTCCGAGGGAGGATGGGGGATCCTACGAGTCCTGGATAAGGAGACGGACGACCTGAAGCCGCTCCCAACAGGATATTCAGGTCGAAATGAGATTCCGAAGACCCTTCCAGTTTGTCCTGAAGAGGCGCCAGTGAAGTCATTTAATGTGGTCGCCATGGACTTTCCGGGTATGAGTTTTAATCCTAGCGCTCCGGAATCTATTGAGATCGACTTTGAGAGAACCATCGATTTGAGAAATCCTGATGGCAAGATCTACGTTCTAGAAGATGAGGTCACGAAAGTGGCAGGGGATTACCATCCGATGCCATTGACCATTCGTGCAAACGTGGGCGATTGCATCAAAGTGAATCTCAAAAACAAAATGAAGGAAAGCCGGGCATCATTCTCGGCCATTTCATTGGCCTTTAATCCACAAGATTCATTGGGTGCCAACGTCGGAAATAACTCAGGGGATCAAACGATTGCCCCAGGAGAATCGAAGACGTATACCTATTATGCTGATCCTTTTAACGGGGAGATTTCATCCCTGGTATGGGATTGGGGAAATGTGATGCTGAACCCGCGAAATGGTCTGTTCGGGGCAGTTATCATCGGGCCAAAAGGGTCGCAATATCGGGATCCAAAAACCGGTGCCGACATTTCTCTTAAAAATAGCTGGGAAGCCGACGTGATTGTTGATCAGACCATTCCTGGTCAAGAACATCGCAGAAATTACCGTGATGTAGCTTTACTCTTTCAAGATGAAGACAACATCATCGGGACCAGCTTTATGCCGTATGTCCAGAATGTAGCAGGCCTCACCGGGGTTAATTATCGTTCTGAACCCTATCTCCATAGAGAGGAGGCTGGTTGTACGCTTGGACGCATGTTCCAGCCTTGTGAGGTGGATAGTCCAAAGGATCCGGTCACCCCCATCATTCAGGCACATGTCGGTGATCCTGTGAGAATTCATGTTTTCGGTGCCAACAGCGAACAAAACGGAATGTTTAGTGTGGAAAAGCATGAATGGCCGATTGAACCGTTCATGCCGGGAGCAGACCAAATCAGCGTGGTTGAATTTGCTGGATCGGAAACGATTGATGTATTTATTCCATCCGCTGGTGGGCGTGATATGCTTCCCGCAGATTATGTCTGGAATAATCAGCGCCTGCCTTACTCCCAATCGGGGCAATGGGGCTATTTAAGGGTGCTTCCCAAAAATGACCAACGGATCCTGCCTCTTGAAGGAGGGACCAGTGAGGTTAAGCAAGCTTTGAACAAAGTGGTGGAGCCTGGCAGAGTTCTGCCTGTGGCAGCTAAATAACCACTTGTTTCAGTAAGCTTTTACAAATGGGGGATTCGCAAGAATCCCCCATTTTTTATTTCCTTAGGGTTAACCGAATTTTTTGATTCTCATTGCCAAGCCAATCAAGATTCCATCTAAGGGAAAATTGAAAATGCCATCAGATCAATTGTTATAATACTTTTACCGGAAGTTTTTTATTTATGTGATATTCGGGTAATCCATTCAAGTATTCTTTTTAAGGTCTTACATCCTTCGGATCAAACCGATTCAACCATGGAGGGAAAGTCGATTGTGGTCGTTCCCAGACGCCTTGACCTCACTAAAAGGTGAAGCTACGATTCGGTCCAATACCTGACTATGCTGACATAAAAATATTGGGGTTCCCAGCGATTGCTTTCTTATCCGGACGGCACAAAGAAACCAGACTTTGTTTTTGGGATGGTGAATTCTCCAATTTTTCCATCAGTGGCGTCTCAATCGTCGGATAAATTTGGAGGGGTCTATGCGTGAAAGACAAAGCAGAAAATGCCTTGTTGCAATGGGCTTGTTGGTGGTTGGGTTTACGGTGATGTCCACGAATATGGGATTGGCGTTGGACGTGTCCGACATACGACCGGAGTGGACGGAAGAGGGCAAGAGATTGGCTTTGCAACGGACCCAATGGCCTACTAAAGAAAAGCGTGTGGTGATTCCGGCCGGATGGTTTACCATGGGAAGTAATAAGAAGATAGATAAGAAGGCCTATCGGCCGGAGATGCCTCAACGTCAGGTGTATCTGGATGCATTTGAGATTGATGCTTATGAAGTAACTGCTTTGGAATATTTGCGTTTTGTCGTGGACACGGACCGTCCGCCATTGCCGGACTGGAAATTCGACGGGGGGAACTTTCAGAAGAGTATGGCCCATCATCCCGTGATGCATGTATCCTGGTATGAAGCCGATGCCTATTGCCGGTGGGCGGGCAAGCGGCTCCCGACGGAAGCCGAGTGGGAAAAAGCGGCCAGGGGAACGGATGCACGAATTTATCCGTGGGGAAATACGCCGGCAGGACTTACACGAGCCAATTTTGGGAGGACCGGCATATCCGGTCCGGTTCGTGATCGTCCCGAGCGGTTGCTCCTTTATCCACCTATTATTTCCGTTGATAAGTATGAAATCGGGATCAGTCCCTATAATGTTTTTCAGATGGCAGGGAATGTCGCCGAATGGGTGAACGATTGGTACGATCCGGATTATTATCAAACGGCCCCAGACCGGAATCCCCAAGGTCCGTCTACCGGTGAGCATCGGGTATTTCGTGGAGGGGGCTGGATGGATAGTACTCCGACTGTGCGAACAGCCCAGCGCAATGGAAAAGCTCCTGAGACACAGGCTAACTGGCTTGGCTTCCGTTGTGCTACCGGATTGAAAAATGACCTCACCCATTCAATCCCCACTCCCTGAAGGTGAGAGGTGGATGTTTTTTCGTTTCTGAGCTGGTCTCCATTCCTTCTCACACAGTCAAATAATCCTTTTTAACCCTTTTATCCCCTGAGCGTAGTATATTGTACTCGCTCAGGAAGTTTGAATTATCAAAAGGCCTAGAATGGAATTTTCGATGGGCAGAATATGATAGGGTGAGGTGAGAGGAGAGTTTACGCAAGGCAAGGAGAGTCCTCCATACTCTTTGGGTTGTCGGGATGGATTTTTAAAAGTTTGAGGATGATGTTGTAGTATCTGACTCGGAGTGCTTCCAGCTCATAGTGTTTTGAGAAAACAGGGGGATTTCACACATTACTATTTTGGGTAGGGAGTGATGGGAAGGAGGGAATTGGAATGAGGATGAGGGTCATGGTGATCGTGATGTTCCTGGTGAATATGTCATCCACGGGGTTGGCCTATCAGGAGAGTCCGGTCAACAATGGAGGGACTATTCAAGGGCATGTCCGCATTCTTGGGGAACGCCCAAGACCGATGGCGTTTAATCTCGTCACGATCCCGGATGCCGTATATTGTGGAAGAATTTCTACCGGAACGGGGTGGCGCATTGTTGAGGATTTTATTATTGGATCCCAGGGTTCGTTAAAGGATGCTGTGGTCATGGTGAAAGGGGTAGACAAAGGCAAACCGTTTTCTTTGCCAAAGGTGGAGGTTGAAGCCATTGATTGTGATTTTTTGCCATTTGTCAATGTGTTACGCGATCAGGATGAAATAACCGTGATCAATATGGATCCGGTAGAACATGATATCCAGGGATATGAGACCGCCAGAGAACGAGGGGCAAGGGTATTGTTCAATCGTCCATTACCCATGAACCCCTTTCATAACGTGGTTGGGATGTTTGGGAAAAATGTGCATACCCATCTGCCAGGAAAACCGATGATTGAAAAAATTCATTTACGAAAGGGCCGAGATGTGTTTGTCATGCAATGTGGGTTTCATCCCTATATGTTTTCATGGGGATTAGTGGTGGAAAATCCCTATTATTCGATTTCCAAAGAAGATGGAGCCTACGAAATTACCGATATTCCAGCAGGAGAATATGAAGTGGCTGTCTGGCATCCTGGTATGAAAACCTATTTAGAAAAAACAGTCCGCGTGGAATCGGGAAAAACGCTGACATTAGACTTTCAATATGAGTCTCCCCAAGGGCGGAGAAGCGTGCATGAAATGCAGGAAAATCCGCATTTTGGGCTTGAGATGCTTGGAGAGGACGTTGAGATTATTCCGTCGTTACGACGACAAGTTCCCTGAGGGAAAGGGCGAGCATGAAAACAAATCGAGTGATTGAAATTGTCGTGATCGTAGGTCTACTCTGGATCACCAGTTCGACTGCTTTCGCTTATGAAGTGATTGACGTAACGGACGGAGCCACCATTGTCGGCACTGTGACCCTCAAGGGCATTCCGCCATCTCCGAAAGCGTATAACCTGGTGACCTTCCCTGATCCGGAGTATTGCGGCCGCATTTCTGATGGTCAGGGCTGGCGGCTCCTTAAGGACTTTGTGGTGAATGATCACAATCAACTTCAAGGGGTTGTGATGGTGGTTGAAGGTGTGAATGCCGGGAAACCTTTTTCCCTTTCTATTCCGAAGGTGGAAGCTCGCGACTGTCAATTTCTCCCATTTACGACGGTTGTTCGTAATGAGCATGGGATTGAAGTGGTGAATATGGATCCAGTCATGCATGACATTCAAGCCTATGAGACGTCGTTGAGCCAAGGGACACGGGTGTTATTTAATTCTCCTCTGCCCTTTAATCCTCGGCATCAGCGTCAGGATATTCATGCGACGCATGAGCATTTGCCAGGGAAATCCTTGGTTCATCAATTTCAACTGAGCAAAGGACGTAAAACCTTTGTGATGCAGTGCGGGTTTCACGCCTATATGGAAAGCTGGGCGATTGCGGTGGATAATCCCTATTTCGACTTTACCAATGAAAGGGGAGAGTATGTTATTTCATCACTCCCGCCTGGAAGTTATCGCATTCGGGCCTGGCATCCAAGTGTGAAACATGAACAGGTTTATGAATTTTCGGTAGAACCAAATCAAACCGTGCGAAGGGATTTTTCCTTGGAATCTCCCGTAGGCCGCTGGACGGCGCATACCATCAGGACCCCGCCCCGATTTTCTACCGCTGCCCTGGGCCACCCTGTTCTGATAGAGCCTTTGGTTGAACACCAAAGACCATGAAATGGATAGACTTTTCCCTCCTTTTCTCCCGAACTTGTAATAAGAAATTGGCGAGCCTGGTTGGTTGTGCCATTTTCGGAATGGTGGCTTGGTTCCCGTTAGGGTGGGGCTTTGCCGGCTCTCCCCATTTCGCCCGCCACGATTCCACAGAGTTTTCGGCGAGATTGATTTGGAAAACAGAAGGTCATATCGCCAGGGGCCAGGTGTTTGCAAAAAAGGATCGCTATCGCATTGAGCCGGCAGGGGGAATACGAACAGGATTAGGCTATGCGGGCGTTCTAATAATTCGGTTGGATGAACAAAAAGCCTGGTATGTGTTATCCCAACGGCGAATGATCGTCAGCGTTCCCTTAACTTTGGATTTTTTGTTACCATTTTCCGTCCGGTTGGAAGGAGAGACGAGTCGCACAGTTATTGGGGAATCCGTGGTGGGCGATCAATCTGCCCTGCTCTATGACGTGGAGGTCAAAAATCGGTTTGGTCAGCTTGAACGATATTTCGAATGGGTGGATCCTCAACGAGAGATTCTCTTGAAACTCTTAAGCCAGGACCGAGATTGGTTTGTGGAATATCATCATGTGGTGCTTTCTTCGCAACCGGATTATTACTTTGAAGCGCCTTTGGGCTATCGAATGATTGAGGCTCAGGAGGCCACGGTTCCGAGAGGGTAAAATATGAGATGGCTAGAAAATGGGGGTAAACAATAAAGGATGAATCGTATTCATGCCGTGCTCGTTCTAGGAATTCTGTGGGTTCTCTCAGGTTCGGTTTTGGCGGAAGAGGCACATGATTCAACCCTTGTTCAGGCGCAAAAAGCCTACGACCAGGGTCAATTTCAACAGGTTGTTGACCTTGTTAAGCCTTTACACAAAGAAAGCTCTCCCCTCTTGCAGGCTTCTCGCCTGTACATTCTTGCATTAGCTAGCTTGGGAAAGACTCCCGAAGCCATTGAGGCCTATGACAAAGCCGTTGACAGGGCAAATCGGGACGATGAACCTTTGTTACGGCAGATGGCGATTGCCAGTATCTTGCCCGTCCGTTCCGATATGCGGGAACAAATGCGAGGAGCTGCCTATACGGCGTTAAAAGAAATCGAATCTGATAATGCCGTGGAATATTTGGAAAAAGGCTTAACGGATGAAACCGGCATGATTAGAGCATTGGTGGCAGAAGCCTTAGGACAAAGGGAAGTTGGCCGGCGTTCCAAGATGTTTCGTGAAGCATTGAAGGACGGAGCAGGATTGGTGCGGGCAACCGTTTTGATTGGGCTTGGACAATCCGGTGACCAGAGTCTAGACTCCCTAATTAAACCATCGTTGAACGATGAGCAGCATCTTGTCCAAATTGCCGCAGCAAGAGCTTTATATGAGTTGGGTCACAAGGAGTACTGGGCTCGTTTGGAGCGAGGTGCGACAAGCGAGGAAGGTTATGAACGGGGAGCGGCCATTCGCGCATTTGGTGAATTAGGGGATCGTCGTGCGATACCGATATTGGAAAAAACTATTTCCGATTCTCAGCCATCTATTCGTGCTGCGGCCATTGCATCCTTGGGGAAATTGAAAGCTCCTGAATCGTTGCCGACACTGAAGGCGGCTTTATTTGATCGTATTCCTGCGGTGCGGAGTGTGGCGGCTTTTAGTATGGGGTATTACGAACAACATCACGTGTTAACACCCCTAACCAGGGCGTTAGCCGATTCGAATTCCGGTGTGCAAGCGGCGGCCGTGGCCTCATTGCTACGATCCGGAGCACCGTATTCAGTGGTCAAGGACACGGTTCAACCTCTCCTCAATGACCAAAATCCGGCCATTCGGTCTGGCGCGGTCAAGGCGATTGGAAATGGAAAAGGCCAGGACGTTCTCCATGTTCTCATATTGGCTCTCAATGATCCGTTGCCTCGTCCCAGGATTGGGGCTGCCCGCGCACTGGGTCGTATTGGCGATCGCACTCTCTTGCCGACTTTGAAGCGCACTCTTCGAGATGCGGATGAAGCGGTGAGGGTAACCGCTGCCGCCGCCATTGTGAGGATTTTAGATAAAGAGATCGGCATTTAAACCGCTTGTTTGCGACCCTCAGCGAAGCCTTCCTGAAGATGGACAGGTAGGACAAGATCAGGGGTGGTAACATGTTTTACCAAATGGTACAGGTTATTCGGAACGGTTCATCTCTCGACCAAGTCTGGCGCACAATCATCAATTCGCCTTTGCCACGGTGATTGTAGTTATGAATGACTCATGCCGTATACGTGGCGGTCGCAGATTGTGGATGTTGGCTGGGCTCAGCGTGTGTCTTCTTGGAAATCCTCTTTATGCTGAATTAGGACCTCATGGGGAGTCTGCCGACAACCCAGTTATTCAATGGCATGATTGGGGACAGGAAGCATTCGGCCGTGCACAAGCTGAAGATAAATTAATCGTTTTGGATCTGACCGCAGTATGGTGTCATGCTTGCCATGTGATGGATCAGACGACTTACGTTAACCCTCGAATCGTACAGTTGCTTAACGCCAAATTTATTCCTGTTCGGGTCGATACTGATCTGCGTCCCGATTTAGATGCTCGTTACCGGGCGGGAGGGTGGCCGACGACCAATGTTCTCCTGCCGACCGGAGAAATTCTTTTTCAAGCGAATGCCTTGGGTTCTGAGGAAATGGAAGCCATGCTTCTTGAGGTGCAATCTATCTATGTAACCGACAAGACTGTGTTGCTTAAGCAAGCCGGTCAGTTATGGGAGCGGGTCAAAGAGAAGATGGAAGCCGGTTCTTCCAGAGAGGATGTTCTACAGGCCGCTATGGTCCAGCAAAGTGTGGCGATGATAAGAGCCCAATATGATCCCGTCAATGGAGGGTTTCGGGATGCCCCAAAATTCTTTGAACCTGAAGCCATCCAGATGGTTTTGGCCCAAGGTTTCTTTGAAGATGATCCAGGGTTACTCAAGATCGGGTTTGATACGTTAAAAAAACAAGTGGGCTTGCTTGATCCCGTTTGGGGCGGATTTTACCGCTATGCTGAACAAGCGGATTGGAGTCAGCCTCATTTTGAAAAGATGTTGTCGATTCAAGCTCTGAATCTTCGCAATTATGTCGAAGCCTTCCAACTAACCGGAGATCTTCAGTTTAAACACATAGCCTTGGCGGTTATTGAGTATGTTTCCAAGTTTTTAGCTGATCCGCAAACGGGGTTGGTGTTTGAAAGTCAAGATGCCGATGTCAGGGGGGCCGAAGGGAGAACTGCCATGTCTGGGGCCGAGTACTATTCGCTCAATGAAACCGAGCGATTGGCCATCGGTATCCCATCTGTGGATCGACGCATTTTCACAGGGAGTAATGCGTTGATGGCATGGGCCTATTTACATGCCTCATTGGTGTTAGAAAAAGTTGAGATAGGGAACTTGGCTCTTCAGATGTTGAGCCGGTTGTTTGAGGAGCGGTTTGACCTGAAAAAGGGGCTCGCTCATGGACAGACGGGAGAGGGGGTAGGCCTTTCCGGTTTATTATCGGATCACATACTCTTTGGCCAAGCGTTACTTGAGGCCTATCGCGTGACAGGGCGACCTCAATTTTTGAAAAATGCGGAAGCCCTTGCGGAAGTGAGCCAGCGATTATTGCAAGATTCCGCAGATGGAGGATTTTATGATCATCCACAGTTGCCGGGTAAATTGGGTCTTCTGAACTTCCCAGCCAAACCGGTCAAGGAAAATCTTCAAGCCGTCCTCTGGTACCTTGATCTTTTTCATTTGACGGAAAAGCCAACGTATCGATCCATCGCTGAAAACACGTTGCAGACAATGGTCAGGTCCCGACAACCGCTCCCCCTCGCATTATCCGGATTGGTTATCGATCAATGGTTTCGGGATCCTATTCATATTGCGGTGGTGGGAAATTTTGACGATGCCATGGCCAAAATTCTCTTGTTGGAAGGCCGGCGAATGTTTTGCCCCGGAAAAATTGTGAAAGGGTTTGACCCCAAGGCCGGCCAACCGAAATGGGGGGACATTATTTTTCCCTATGACGAACGCCCCGTCGCCTTTGTCTGTACTGACCGGATGTGTTCGGCTCCGGTCTTTCATGCAGAGGCCATGAAAGAGAGTGTGGCTGATATGATAGCTCTACTCAGGGACCCCGTTCAAAAATGAATGATGATGATACGGTTGTCTGTTGGTGATTATTGTCTGTTCAAACTTTTGCATGTTTCCGCGAACTAAAAGGCCTAAGGATTAGGACAAAGGACCTAGTGCTTATTGGTTTTCTTGACACGTTTTTTTTATTCCTGATATATACGGAGGTGGGTGCTGTCGGACGATCCATATCAAGATCAGCTTTTTTATACCTGGCCGGGGTAAAACGGGTTGATCTAATCACGTTAGGTTGTTTTCCCACGTCAACTCAATTTTATTCTTAACTAGGAGGAAGAATCATGAGGAATCGTCAGTCTTTAACTATGTCTTTTTTAGTTGGCTGCATGCTTATTGCTGCCCCTTTAGTCGCTCAGGCTGGTGGAACGATTAAAGGAAAAGTCACGTTTGCCGGAGCAGTTCCCCCGCCGAAAGAATTTGCGTTCTCAAAATTTCCCAATGTGGACTTTTGCAAAAAAAATGAAAGCAAAAGCGCAGATGGCAATACCCGGTTGCTGAAGGAAGTTGAAGTGGATGGAAGTAAAGGATTAAAGAATGCAGTGGTGGCGGTTACTGATATTCAAGACAAAGCATTTATAGATAAATCCGGGAAAGAGGCCCCCCAATTGGTGGAGGCTGAATTATGCGAGTTTAAGCCGTATACAGGGGTAGCCGTGAGTAAAGGCATGTTTAAGGTCGTCAATAACGATGCCGATCCCAGCGACCCTAAGTCGGCGGAAGGCGTATTGCACAATCCTCATAGCTTTGATCAATTAGGAGCCAAGTCCAGCACGGAGTTCAATATCGGGTTGGCTAAAAAAGGTGATTCTTTAGAGAAAAGCGTGAAACTGAAAATGTCTAAAAAAGGTTCGGTGTTGCGGTTGCAATGTGACCAACATGAATTTATGCAGGGCTGGTATTTGCCGGTGACTAATGCCCATTATGCTGTGGCCAGTGCGGATGGGACTTTCGAGATTAAGGACGTTCCTGCCGGTAAGCATAAGGTGAAGGCGTGGCATCCCATTGCAGGCGAAGTAGAAGCCGATGTGGATGTGAAGGATGGGGGAACCGTCGAAGCCAACTTTGAAATTAAGTAAGTCTCTTTCTATTGAGGGATAGCTCTTCTATCAAGGGCAACTAGCCGCGAGCTAGTTGCCCTTGTTTTTTGTAGAGAAGCTTGGACAAATTTTCTGATCGTTCAGCATTTGACCTCGCAAAATGACCCCGTTAAGATCGACATCGAAAATGATTTTTTATGTTGTATGTTGAGTTTGAGGCTCCGTGTGACTCGTGAATCATCTCTCGCAGATATTTTCCAGATAGGGTACTACTGGGAAACCAAAATTCTCCTCACCGCTGTGAAGCTGGATTTATTTTCAGCTCTTAAAGAGCAGTCTCTCACGGCTCATGAGGTTGCCGTTGCCTTAAATCTCAACGCACGGGCCTTGGAGTTGGTCATGAACGCCTTAGTGGCGATGCGTGTGTTAACCAAAGATGAGAAGGTGTATGCCAATACTTCGGTTGCTGAGCGACATCTGGTGCAATCAAGCCCAGAGTATGTGGGCCATTTATTATTATTGCATGATGCGGAGTGGAGTCATTGGGGGCAGTTGGAACAGACCATAAAAACCGGACGATCACCTGTTACCCAACATGTGTTTGAAACGAATCCCGAATTGGGTGCCCATGTGCTTACCGTCTTGGATCGGATCGGGCAAGGAAGTGGACAGGGGTTGGCGAAGCGTGTCCCTATTCAAGGAGCCGGGCGGATGCTGGATGTTGGTGGTGGGGCCGGAACCAATGCCATTGCCTTTTGCCAGGAACATCAAGAATTGTCCGCCACGGTTTTTGATCTCCCACAAACCCTGAGTGTGACTAAACAGCATGTCGAGCGTGCAGGGTTAGGTGATCGTATACATTTGCAAGGCGGCAATTTTCATGTCGATGCGTTTCAGGGGCCGTATGACCTTGCCCTCATGTCGGATATTCTGCATTATCAGGATGGCAAAACCAATGCGGAATTGGTGAGAAAAGTCTATGCCTGTTTGAGTGAGGGGGGACGACTGATCATTAAAGACCGGTTTTTGGATCCGGCTAAAACGAGCCCTGCTTGGACGACAGCCTTTGCGGTTCATATCCTGGTGAACACAGAATGTGGCGAGTGCTTTACGATTCAAGAAAGTCGCCAATGGATGGATCAAGCCGGCTTTCGAGTTGTGGAAGAATTAGAACCGCGTGCCATGCTTCAAGGCACGAAATAACGGAAGGGCATGGCACAAACCTATGGATGAAATGGCAGTATGGTTGAGAGAACCAGGATTTTTCGGGACCCATGCGACGGTTGGAGCGGATGTGAGCCAATTCATGGCGACCTTCTTTACGACATTGTTTATTGTCGGATGGATCCAGGCGAGACAACATAAAAACGATCGGCATCATTGGCTGATGTTCGGTGGGATGATTGCCATGCTCGCCTTCTTTGTCAGTTATTATTTATTTCGTAGTCTTGGAGTCCTGGCCTTTGAGGGCAAAGAGGGCTTTGGTGGACCTCAGTGGTTGTACGACCAGGTGTTTGTCCCTGTCTTGACCCTTCATATTCTGCTGGTCGTGATCGGCCTTGTGATGGCCATTTATATGATGGTGTTGGGTTTTCGATCACAGACGTTTGTGGAAGGGAAGCGGGTCTTAAAGGATGCGGTTTTAATGACTTCCGGACGACGCATAGTGCTGTTCCTCGGAGGCGTGACCACTATTGTACTCTTGTTTTTCCTGTCACGGGTGATGACATCTGGATTTTCCATGGGGAAATTCAGTGTGTATCTTGGTCTTATTCTTCTCATTGCATTGGTGTTCGGCATTGAAATCTCTATCCAGCGCATTTGGCCAAATGGGGCCAGACGGCATCAGGTCCTTGGGCGATTTACCATGGTGATCTACTGTGTGTTGTTCGTAACGGGAACGTTCACCTACACGATGCTCTACATCCTGTATCCGGGAAAAATCGGGTAGGTTGTTTATGCAATGTGGTTGTCATTGTTCCTTGCGGATCACGGGAATTGAAGAGTCGTCGCCCGCTTCAGTATTTGCCAAATTTCATTGCGATCAGTGCGGATTTTCTCTTGGGGCCGAAGGAAGTGACAAGGAATTGGATTCCATGGTCCCTCACACTCTATGGACAGATGAGGCCTTATATCAATTAAGCCGGCTTCCTCCCTATGTACTTCCTCTGGTGCGGGAAGAGGTGGAGGAGTTTGCCGCTGATAGGGGGCAAAGGGTTGTGACGTTTGCGCGAGTTGGGTCGGCGCGGAATAGGGGGATGGTGGAGTGGAGCCCGGACGCAGAGCGTCGTATCAATAATGTTCCGTCAGGAATTCGGGCAATGGCGAGGATTGAGTTGGAGCGAACGGCTATGGATCGCGGGATGCCTGAGGTAACGGTTGCACTCATGGAAGAGGTGAAAGCCCGTTATTTTGGTATGGCGTCAGGGCGTGCATGACACGCCTTGTGAGCGAAGCGGCGCAAACGATTAATCTTTGGAAATCTCTTCGAAGCGAGTAACCATTATGTTGCATCGACTTTCCCTTCGTGTCCTTCCACAGTTGAATGCGTTGGTGACGGATCAACCCGTTCGCAAGCGGAAACGTTTGGTGATGCTGGCACCCGGCCTTGTGGCTTTTGGAATCTACCACCTTCTTAAGCCAGTCTTGCCGCTTTCCGACCCGTTGGTACTTTTGGCGTTTACCGGGTGTATTTGTGTGCTGACCGCCATCTGGTCCTACCGACAGGGACGTGGAGTCTCTCTCATGGAATCCTGGCGAGAAGACGGGACTCAGCAGTGGGTGTGGTTAGTGGGATGGATTGGTTTGGTCTATGGAATTCAATTATCCCTCTTGGTTTTGGCAATTCTTCAAGTATTTGTGGCCTATGACTTTTTGCTCCATCCGGAAGGTCCAGCCATGATGGCGACCATCATTTCATGCACGTCCGTGACCCGGGATGCATTTGAAATTGGTCATGTGCAACGAATGAGGCAACAAGGGGTTGTCGTTCCAACCTTTCCTGACGGGGAGGCGTTACGAAAATGGATTCCACAAGAGATAGGAAGCATTGTGAAATGGGGAGCGTTGGCGGCCGTGATGGGGGTAGCCGGTTCATGGCTTCTGTTCACTGTGGGGCCGATTAAACTCCAACCCATTCTTCAATCACTGTTAGTTCCCGTTATGATTGCCTCAATTGGAATGAAAACGTTTTTTAGCGGCGAATCGTTATATGCTCAAAATTCAGAGGGAGGCAAACCACGAACCTGGCTGTCATCTCTTTGGTTTTGGATGTGGCCAAATCTGACCTTTTCAGCGACGTATTTTCTGGTTCTCATGGGGATGGCCGCCTTTGTTTTGCGGGTAGAGCAGATCCCTCAAGGAGGTTTTATGGGCATGGCCGCCTGTACCGCTATGTTGATGGCGCTGTATACCCTTTTCCTGGGTTGGCGCAAATCCTATGAAGAACAGCTCGTCGGCATTCCTGAATCCATACAACGGTGTCCCTTTGTGATGGGAATGCTCCAAAATTCTAAATCCCCTGAACCTCTACCTTCCCTCGCTGATGCCAAAGTCGGGCATGGCAATTTGGTGAATTAAATTGAAAAATCTTGTTAAACCATTATGGAGTGTGTGGTTAATCTTTCTACTGCTGTCTGGAGTTGCATTGGGTGTAGATGCGCAATCTTTGCCTGTGACTAATGGAAAGGCAAGCCGGGATATTTTCTATCAAACTCCCGGGTCTATCTCCAGCCCATCTGTTGTAGAGTCCCACCAGGACTATTCCACCTACCCTCTCGTAGATAACCGGTTGGTGGTGTGGTTTGTGACTCAGCAACATACCTATTTTGGGGGTTTTGTCTTATCCATTCCCTTGTTTTGTCTATTGTTAGAATTCTTAGGAATTACCCGAAAGCAGCGGGCATCTCAACAGAAATTCGATGGGCTGGCTCGTGATATTCTGCGCGTGGCCCTGTTGTCGCTGTCCATAACGGCCTTATTAGGCTGTCTTATGCTCATGACCTTTGTGACTCTTTACCCAGGATTTATGAGTTACATGGGATCGACGTTTAAGCCGGTCATGCCAGTGTATGCGACGGTGTTTGTGAGTGAAGCTTTTTTGTTGGCCCTCTATTATTACACCTGGGATTTTCTCAAAACTCCGGCAGCGAAGTGGGTCCATATGACTCTTGGGGTTCTTGCAAATGCAACCGGAGTGGTTTTGTTGTTGTTAGCCAATTCATGGGCCTCATTTATGATGGCACCAGCCGGAGTTGATGCCCAAGGGCACTTTTTAGGAAATGTGTGGCATCTTTTGCATTCTCCATTATGGAATCCTTTGAATACCCACCGCTTTTTGGCTGATATTATGTCAGGTGGCGCAGTAGTCGTTGCCTATGCGACCTACCGGTATTTCATGGCAAAAACCACTGAGGACCGGGCGTATTACGATTGGGTTGGGCATGTCTTTATTGTGGTTGTGGTCTGTGCGCTTCTGCCCATGCCACTTGCAGGTTACTGGTTAATGCGATCTGTGTTTGAGTTTCGGCAAACTATGGGTATGGCCATGATGGGGGGCATGTTGTCTTGGTTATTCGTCCTCCAGGCGATTATGGTGGGGGTCTTATTTTTAGGAATTAACTATTATATCTGGCAATCATTGGCCCGCATTCAGGGTGGCGAACGCTTTCATCCGCACTTTAAGGCCATTATCTTTGCGTTGATGGTTTGTTTTCTTGTGTGGTTTACCCCGCACACCATTGCGATGAGTGGGAGTGAGATGAAAGCAATGGGCGCGGCCCAGCATCCAGTCATTGGTCAATTCGGTGTCATGTCTGCAAAAAATGGTGCGGTTAACGTTATGATCTGTTTAACCGCACTGAGTTATATTCTGTATCGGCGAGCCAATTATGTGATGACAGTACCGTGGGCCTCCAAGGGAAATATCCTTCTTATGTGTTTGTTCCTCATGGGGATTGTCAATATTGTGTGGTTGGCCATATACGGATTTTATATTCCGGCAAATGTTCGCGTGGGCCTTTCTTATCCTCAAGGGATGACGACTGCGACGGTGGTGGTTGGAGGTTTATTGTTGAATCGCTTGCTATTGCGAGGCGCTCACATAAACGGGCCTGTGCATTGGGGCCGAATTACTCCGCGTGGGATTGTGGCATTGTTTATTGTGGCGGCCGCCTTTACCTGGGTGATGGGCCTGATGGGGTATATCCGGTCCGTTGGCCGGTTGGAGTGGCATATCTCCGAAATAATGCCGGATCGTTCTTCGTGGGCATTTACCCCTTCCCTGGGGTTTGCGGCCAAGATGGTCACCCTCAATATGATTGTTTTTTGGTCATCGGTTTTTTTCGTTTTTTGGCTTAGCCGACGGGATCAACAAGTGGTAGAAAGTCGAACGGCTGAATTTGCTCGGCCTTCACCGGTTATTCAGGTCATTTCAGAAGAGGAATCCGCGTAATGAGCGTCTGTCGTAGAAAACATCATAGTGGGTCGAATTTAAAGCGAAATCGAGTGTGCCATTTTTTTTGGGCATGTTTGGTAATGGGCATTTTTCTAAATTGGAGCAGTGCCACCTGGGGGCAAGAAGTCCCGATTGCTGGGACTTCTGGTAGTTCGATGGTGTTAGAGGATTTTCAGCATCCCGATGCCAAAGGATTTCCTCAGGGTTGGGAAGCGCAGCGAAGTACAGTCACAGCCTATGAGACCTATACGATTCAAGAAGAGGGTGGCAGTTTTTTCCTTTCAGCAAAGAACGCCAATCAACGGGTGTATACCAAGCATATGACGTGGGACCCGAAGCAGCACCCTATTTTGACCTGGCGTTGGCGCATACAGAATGTTCCTGATAATGCCGATTTCCTGGCCGCAATCTACCCGTCACTGGATGTTGACTTGATGTTTATTCCCGTGAACACGAAATATGTGTGGAGTGCAACGCTTCCTGTCGGGTCAGTCAAAGAGGGTGGCATGTTTAGCTCCACAGAAATTGTCATTCGTAGTGGGACTCAACCCCTTGGGACGTGGGTTGAAGAGCGGGTTAATGTGTATGAAGATTTTTTGAAAATTCATGACCATGAACCGGCACCACATGCCTGGGGCATTTCATTGTTAGGAGGCCCCGGAGTGGAAGTGGACTTTGGTTCTATTCAGGTTCAGGCTGAATAAGTCAAAGGTGATTTTGGGCGGGAATGAGGAGCTAAAGTGACTCCATCGAAAATTTTTGATGTCTTTTTGGGTATCTTGGGATTAGGGACAGTGGGCCTGCTAATTGGGGTCTTTATGGGAGAAGGTTGGCTTCCTATCGCGATAGCATTGGGAGCTCTACTTGGCGCTGGCGTAGGCTTGGTCGGAGGACGAGGGTTTTTTTTGAGCATCTTTATTGGAACCATTTTAGGCGGATTGTTGGCGTTAGGGCTGAGTGGAGCCGAGGCTGTGACTGTTGGGGCCGCGTCAGGTGCGGCGATGGGTGGATTTTTAGGCATATGGATTTCAATGCTCATAGAAACCTGGCGACAACGGACTCAGCCCATTCCTGAGTCTGACGTGAAGCCCCATGGTCATATACAACCGTAATCAATCCGAGCGTCATGCTGCGTAACTCGAAGCGAGAGGCAAGGTAGTCATGGAAAACCAACGGGTCCTCATCGGGGCCATTGTATTTGTCTTCGGGTCTTTTATCATGATGATGGTGATGTTGATTGTTATGACCTATAAAAATAAAAAGGATTTAGCGGAATTGTCGGCTGGTCGAACTGCCAATGTCCGCGTGTTGCAGCCGATGCCGACGCAAGATTTTTCCATGTATAAAATTCTTGTGGGGGATGATAATCGTGAAATGGTCGAAATTCCTGAAGGGCCATTTACCATGGGTATTGAGGATGGGGATCCCGATGAGGGCCCACCGCATCCGGTGTACCTCCAGACGTTTTACATCGATCTCAAGGAAGTCACACAGGCAGATTATGACCGGTACATCAAGATGACAAAACGGGGCAAACCTAAGGTGCCGGTCTTTGAAGATGATGTCGCCAAGCTGATCGGTCTGGATTATCCGGTGGTGGCCGTGTCCTGGAACGATGCGTTTGGGTATTGTCGGTGGGCTGGGAAGCGGTTGCCGACCGAAGCGGAGTGGGAAAAGGCGGCTCGGGGAGAAGGGAAACGGCGTTATCCTTGGGGGGAAAAGTTCGAATATCAGTTTGCCAATGTTGATGGGGAGGAGGATGGCTTCCAGTATTTGGCTCCGGTTGGATCCTTTGAGGTAGGGAGAAGCCCTTTCGGCCTCTATGATGCAACCGGCAATGTGGCCGAGTGGGTGATGGATAGTTATGCTGCTGACTATTATCAGCAGGCCCCATATCGGGACCCCCCTGGCCCGAAAACGGAAGATGAGAATAAAGTTATTCGTGGCGGGTCTTGGCGTGAATCTCGTATAGGCGCCAGGGTTACCAAGCGTTTTGCAGCGAAAATGTGGAGGAACGATGCCAGTGTGGGATTTCGGTGTGCAAAAGATCCTCTGACCGAGATTCCTCAATCCTCCTAAAAATCAACATACTCCTCAACGGTGAGAAAACTCGCCCATGGTTTCTCGGCATAGGACACATTAGTGGATAAGAAATAGGGAAACATGGACGGTCGATTTAAGCTTATTTTTCTAATTGCCGTGTTATTTATGACCGGCCTGCCTTTGTTGGGGATTTTGAAAGGCACCGATACTCCTCCCAGTCTCCCGGACCCAGATCACCAGTCCCCGTCTTCTTCCGCAATTGAGCCGTCAACCGATTCGGCGGTTCCTGATCCAGGCATAGGAAATGAGATGGTTGAAATACCTGCAGGGGAATTCATACTTGGCAGTGATGAAGGCGGATTTAATGAAAAGCCTGCTCACATTGCTAATTTAGAGGTGTACTGGATTGATCGGTATGAAGTCATCTATAAACAGTATATGGAATTTGTGGAAGCTACCGGTCATCGGCAACCTGGCCCACCGTCCCGTTATGCCAAAAAGCTTGGGTTGTTACGAGGGCCTTATCAGCCGATTACCTATGTGTCATGGAGCGATGCGAATGACTATTGTCAGTGGAAAGGTAAGCGTCTCCCTACTGAACAGGAATGGGAAAAGGCTATGCGAGGGGCAGATGGACGCACCTGGCCATGGGGTGAGGGGCTGAACGGTTACCCTGCCAACTTTGCAGGGGAGGGTGACGGGTTTGAGGTGTCGGCTCCTGTAGGGTCGTTTCCTCTTGATCAAAGTGTGTACGGGGTATATGACGGGGCAGGAAATGTTATGGAGTGGACGGATAATTGGTATGTAGAAGATCTATACCTGCAGAAAAATTCTGTTTCGCAGGAAGGTGAGCGACCGACATCGACTTACAAGACAATGAGAGGCAGTGGCTATACGAGCCGAGGCATCGATCTCCGGATCACCAATAGGAGTTTTATGGTCCCTGATTTTCGAGATGAGACAATCGGTTTCAGATGCGCACGTTCAAATTAAGAACAAAAACCGTGAATGTTTTGTATATGGTGAATTTGAAAAAATTAAAGGAAATCAAAATAGTAGAGGATGAGAAAGACGGCAAGAAGAATATTGACAACCATTCCAGCCAAAACTATAATGTCGAACACTTTTGCATTTGTACGCATGAGCAGTCCCTCGTTTTACGTGATCAATAAATGTCTGAATACCACGAAAAATTATATAGTGTCAATAAAGTTTATTAGGGTAAACTATTTAATATTTGTGTGTGAATTTAGCCCAGGGAGGATTTAAAAAATGGGTGATCCGAATGCTGTCATAAGAGAATCAACTGAGTTGGAAACAAAAATAGGTAAAGCCATTTTTTATCTGACCTGTTCAGTAAGTCTCTGGTTCTTTTATTGGTTTTCGGGTATTCAATGCCCCTGTTAAAAACCATGACTTTCAAAAGATCAAACAATCATTTAATTCTCTTAGACCCAAGGAGGAGCACATGCAGACAGTTCTGTATGTCATAGTTTCATTGGTGATATGTTTTGTGTATTTTCAGACGCTGGATTATGTTCTGATGGATGCCCAAGGGCTCGATTATTTCTATATGTTCCGGTAAAGAAAGATAATCCAATTTCAAATTGGCCAATAGAATTCGAAATTTTGTTAGTAAATTTGATGGGTATAAACACAACACGTTTTCACAAGGAGGTAGGCCAATGGGTCGCCTGTTTATTCAAATGACCCGGGTGAAGAAAAAGTTTTGGGCCGCATCGGCTTTGATGGTGATGGGTGGTCTGCTTTTGTTGCCGATTTTCCTGTCAGTAACCGCCGTTGCAGGTGGGGGTGGTGCTCCAGCCGGTGGTCCTCCTGCGGATGTCGTTGCTGCACAAAAGGCAGGTGAGGAGGGTGAGCCGGAAAAGATTGAAATGGGCCGAGATGTTTATTACAAGACAGAAGGCCCAGCAATTGGAGATGGGGCGCCCGTCACGGCCGACAACGAAACTTTTTATCCCCGGTATAACTTCGAGAGTCGTGTTCTGCTCTGGGTAGCCAACCAGCAGCACCTGTATTATGGTAGCTTCGTTTTGGCTGTGCCGATCTTTTGTATGTGTATCGAGTTTGCTGGGATGGTAAGTAAAGACAAAGCCATGGCCAAGAAATATGACCAATTGGCTTATGATTTTATTAAGATCAGTTTGACGGCCTATTCCTTGACAGCTATTTTGGGTGGAATTCTGATTTTTACCTTTTTGACTCTCTATCCAGCCTTTTTTGGATATCTGTCAAGCATATTCCGGCCAGTCATGCACATCTATGCTTTAACTTTCGTGGCGGAGAGCGCAACCCTTTATATCTATTATTATGGTTGGGATAAGATGAGGGAGGGTGTCCTGAAGTGGGTTCACCTGAGCATGTCCGTTATTCTGAATGTAATTGGAACCGTGCTAATGTTCCTTGCCAATTCATGGATCGCGTTTATGATGTCGCCAGCTGGGGTTGATGAACAGGGCCGATATCTTGGAAATATTTGGCATGTAATTCATACAGCATTGTGGAATCCTCTGAATGTTCATAGGATTTTGGGAAACATGGCATTTGGTGGAGGTGTTGTAGCAGCATATGCAGCCTATCGCTTCCTTTCTTCGAAGACAGACGAAGAGAGGGCGCATTATGATTGGATGGGCTATATTGCAATGAGTTTAGGGGTGGCGTTTTTAATCCCACTACCATTTGCAGGGTATTGGTTGATGCGTGAGGTGTATGCTTATCGACAGCAAATGGGTATTACGCTCATGGGTGGATTGTTGGCTTGGTTGTTTATTATTCAAGCGACCATGATTGGAATTCTATTTCTCACCACGAATTATTACTTGTGGCAAGCGCTTGGTCGGATGACCGGGGGAGAACGATTCCAAAGATATATTAAGTATCTCGTGTTTATTTTAGTAGTTGGTCTTCTGGTCTTTATTACACCGCATACGATCGTCATGACCCCTGCTGAATTGAAAGCCATGGGTGGTCAACAGCATCCCGTATTAGGGAATTATGGTGTGATGTCAGCAAAAAATGGTGGCATTAATGCTATTATTATGACGACTGTTTTGAGTTTTATATGGTATCAGCGAGGTAACAGGGTGCCAACGGTTAGTTGGGCTAAGTTTGGCAATATATTTATGGGATGTTTCTTTGTCATAGCGCAGTTGAACAATGTTTGGTTGGCGTGTTACGGGTATTTCATCCCTGCCAACGTCAGAATTGGCTTGTCTGTTCCTCAGGTAGCGGGAACGTTGTCTTGCCTGCTGTTAATGACCCCACTGAATCTGGCGATGTTGAAAAATGGAAGGCAATTGGGCCCGATTAGGTGGGGACAGATTCCTCCACGCTCCCAATATGCCATCATCATGTTGGCAACGGCATTTACATGGATGATGGGATTGATGGGGTATATCCGTTCTTCGGTGAGATTATTTTGGCACGTCAACGAAGTTATGCGGGATAATTCACCATGGGCCTATACTCATACCATTGGGTTTGCCGCTAATGTGATTTCGTTTAACGTACTGTTTTTCTGGATCAGTATTATGTTTGTCTTTTGGTTAGGCACACTGGGTGCGAAGAAAATACCAGTTCCTGCGCCCGCAGGGCAGCCAGTTCCAACTCCTCAGTCTGCAACTGGTCATTAAACGAGAAATACAATTACAAACAATCGTGGGGCTGCAATAAGCAGCCCCCAAGTTGGAGGATTGCACTGTGGTTGAGTTATTGGGACGGGCGATAGGAATGGGTTGGCCAGTGTTATTAATGCTGGTTGGGCTGTTGCTGTATTTTCAGGCAACAATTTCGGACCCGGTAAAAAAGAAGCAAGCGAGTTTCCAGACAATAATTGGAATATTTTGTGCCTTTTTAGCGTTTATCGCAATCTCCAATTATACGCACAATTTTGAAGGGGAAAGTCGGTTGTTGCCGGTATCTCTGGTCATGATCACTATTATGGCTTTCGTGATGGGACTTTATTTTCCTAATATTAGTGCCCTCATGAAAATTGGAGGTTTTATGTTTTTTGTGGCAGCTGCGCTTTCCGGGTATGGAAATTGGTTGCCTCAGGTTGAGGGAGGGTTTCCTCCCCCTGTCGTTAAGCTTGATTTTCAAAGTATGTCGCCACAGCAGTTGGGTGATGAAGGAGAAAAAATCATCTTTGGGGGAATTGGGCAAAGTAAGACCCAAGGTGCAATTGGAAAGGGGCAGTGCCCCTTGTGCCACGGATTCCAGCAGGGATTTTTAAGTGAACGGGCACCTAACCTCTTTGGAATACCAGATAGATCAACTGAGAGATTAAATGAGCCTAATTATCACATGAACAATGCCGCTGCTCGAACTACGGAGCAAAAGGAAGCATTTGAAGGTTCTGGAACGGCAACAAATGCCCAAGAATACATTGCGGAATCTCATGCATGTCCGAGTTGCTTTGTAGTGACAGGGTTTGGTGTCAAAGGTTCGAACGATACGGTAAGTCCCATGCCAAAAATTCATAAGCCACCAATATCATTAACCTTGGGGGAATTGGCCGCTGTTGATACATGGATGTATACGCGTGAAGGGAAGGAATCTCCATCCTATGATGAAATTGTAGCTTCATATGAAAAATTTATTCCGGAAGCCGAACGCCCCTCTGCAGGTGGAGAAGAGGAAGCAGGTGGTGGTGGCGGAAATCTTTTGGCGGACGGTAGCGAACCATATGACAAGCTTTTCATGAAAGCTGGCTGTCCGGCTTGCCATACGATTCCAGGGATTGAAGGCGCCACGGGAAAAGTCGGTCCTCTTCTGATGGAGGGATCGAATGCCCCCAATCGTCTTAAAGATCCAGGGTATCAGGGTAAGGCAAAATCGCCAAAGGAGTACATTACCGAATCGATCTTAAACCCAAGTGCCTACGTAGTGAAGGATTTTCCTGACAATCAAATGCCAAAGGATTTCGGTGTAAGACTGACAGGCGGGGCTCTTAGTAAAATGGTCGATTACTTGGCACAATTAAAAGAAGGCCAACCTTTACCTCCAAAAGAATAAGAAATATTAATTTAGGGGATAACCCTTTATAAGGAGTAAGGAAGAATGACGTGGCTTAAACTTGTTGAAGGCTACATGCCGATGCAGATGATTTCAGAGTTAGCGGTCTGCATCCTTGTATTTTCTATTATCAACTATTCTCTCAAAAGAGCAGGCATGGGTTTGCCAAAGTTTTGGGCAGGAATCTTTGTCTGGTGTTTTGTGAATTTGTTCTATCTCAAGTACCGAATCTATCCGCCCATTCCATTTAGCGTTCGAGCTATTTATGGCACAGTGTCGGCCTGTGGAATTTTTATGTGGGTTTCGGGTTCGCAGCAGGAGTGGGAGGAATTTAAACGGCCTATCATCAATGTTTTGGACGCAAACACAGGAATGACTAAGTTTCTCCGAACGGCCCTTTTAATATTATTACCAATCGGGCTCTGGGGTTTTGCTTATAATTCCTTCCTCCCAAGTTTTGATGAACCCATTGAATTGAGGACCGTGCATCCAGCCCCACCGGCAACTACCAAAGTGCACGGAAAAACATATGTCTTGCAAACGGCTGCGAATCCGTATCGTATTAATCCAGAAGGGAAATACGACCAAGCCTACAGTAATGCCCACATCGTCAGCCAAGATATGGGACGACTGATGAAGGATGTGAAAAACCCGGAAGATAACCCATGGGACCCAAATGCCAAGGGTTACATCAAGCACGTTCGGGAAGGTGGGGAAATTTTTTTCCAAAATTGCCATTTCTGTCACGGGGATAATTTGAACGGCCGCGGTCTTTGGGCTTTTGCATTTAATCCGATTCCTGCCAATTTTACAGATGCCGGAACGATTGCCCAGCTTCAAGAGACCTTCGTATTTTGGCGAGTGGCTAAAGGAGGAATTGGTCTTCCTGGGGAAGGATTTCCATGGGCGTCGGTTATGCCTCCTTGGGAACAGCATTTAACCGTCGATGAAATATGGAAAGTCATCATGTTTGAATACTGGCACACCGGGTATTACCCGCGGACTTGGGAATAGGGAGGACGCGGAAATGTATGGAAATCAATCCTATACGGGACATTTTGAAAAGAGGATAGTCATGAATGAATCGACGACACCAACCAAGTATGGTGGGGGTGGCCTTGGAGCCTGGCTCCTCAGTTTTAGTCTCCTCATGGGTGGACTAAGCTTCACTACCACGTCACACGCAGAAATGGCGGAAGGATTTGCCGAAGGAAGTCGTCCATCCCCTCCTTCTGCGGAACAAGTTGAAGCAGGGAAACGAGTGTATTTCACCAAATGTGTCTGGTGTCATGGGGTTAACGGAGCGGGGGATGGGCCGGGGGCAGATCGTCTTTGGCCGCGACCTCGTAATTTTAATGCCGGTACCTTTAAGATTCGTCATACAGCAAGCGGGGAATTGCCCCTCATTGATGTTGACTTGTTCCAAACCGTGACTCATGGGTTGCCGGGTTCGGCCATGCCGTCTTGGGAAGGAATTCTAACTGAGGATCAGCGTAGGGATGTTTTGGCATTTGTAACGACGGAACTAGTTAAGGATCGTAGTTGGCAAGATACCGAATTTGAAGAATTTCATGTGCTGCAATTGGAGACCATCCAACCCGTACCTCCTACCGCAGAATCGGTGAAACGTGGTTCAGAACTTGTGAAAGAAATGAAGTGTATAGAATGTCATGGATTGGAAGGTCGGGGAGATGGGAATGCCTTCAATCTGAAAGATGACTGGGGTTTTTCCATTCAACCTGCTGATTGGCATAAATGTTGGAATTTTAGAGGGAGTCGGCAGGATGCCTACAATGTGAAGAACATATTTAGAACTTTTTCAACAGGGGTGAGTGGAACACCTATGCCTTCGTTCGCCGATAATACTACGGTCGAAGATCGGTGGCACATTGCTAATTATGTCAATCATCTATGCGAACGGGATAAAGATGTCGATATTGCCGGTGGAAATGTCACCGATGAAATTGCGGCAGCTTTAGTGGCAGCTAAACCTAGGGCGATAGATCCTTTAACGGATAAGCCAAAAGTTGATTTCGTGATTCCTTCAAAATTCGTTGAGGGGGAACTGCCAGCTGATGAGCATGATGAACGGTGGAATCTGGTTGATCGTAGGATTGTGGCGATGGGGGGGCAGATCACCCACAAGCCACGAAACTTTGTTACCAGAATTGACGATGTTTGGATTCAATCATTGTACAACGAAACCCATATCTCTTTTATGTTCCGTTGGGATGACAGGACAAAGAGCGTACAGAAAGATAGTGTCGACTGGGAGCCATATGAAGTGAATCTCGGTGATTATGGAATTGAGGAACAGGCTCCAGGTGGTTCATTGTTTGCTGATGACCCTGAGCATCCTGAATCCATTGCCGCCAAACAAACTGCCTATCAAGTATTTAATGATGGGCTGGCTTTCCAATTTCCCATAAAATGGCAGGAATTGCCTGCTCCTCGAAAGCCAAGGTACTTTTGGGGAGATGAGGGGTTTCCGGTTGACATAGCCAAATGGACGGCTGATGGCGAACTGAAAGCCTACCAGGGTGAAGGGTGGGATGTAGATTTTGAAGATCGTGACGATTTTACCGAACAACTGAAAGTTGTGAAAGCGGAATGGGCAAATGGGCGATGGACAGTTATCATAACCCGACCGCTCAAAGGTGACTATGAAGAAGATGCCTACATTGAATTGGGGAAATATATTCCCATCAATTTCTTTGTGTGGGATGGGCATAATGGAGATGTTGGTCGAAAGATGGCTGTCTCCGCATTTTATTATCTTGTGTTAGAGCCACCTATTGAAAAAGAAACGTATATTTATCCGACATTGGCTGCCATTGGGTTGGTTCTCGTTGAAGGGTGGATTTTGACTCGGCGAGCCAATAGACGCAAGGGTAAAGTCTAACGCAGTTGTAATATTCGGAATTCTCCGAAAGAAGGAAGGGGGTGGGTAACCACCCCCTTTTTTTATGGCTAGTATGAAAAAATTTTCAAATATTTCCGGCGTTGTCTTGGCTGGGGGGCAAAGCCGGAGGATGGGAAAAGATAAACGTGGACTTGAATGGATGGGAACTAAATTTCTTGATAGAGTTTGTCTCACCATAGGGAGTTTATTTGAGGAGGTCTTACTGGTGACTGCGATAGAAGACTACCCGGCTGGGCATCTCCCAGTCCGTTTGGTGACTGACGCCATTCCCAAAAAAGGGTCTTTAGGCGGACTATTTACCGGAATCAAGGAGGCCTCTCAATCTTCGGTTTTCGTCGTGGCTTGCGATATGCCATTTCTAAATTCTGTTGTCATTTCCAGGTTTTGTGAACTTCCTGAAAGTGATGTGTTGATGGTCAAACTTTCGCACGGATATCAGCCTCTTCACGGACGATATTCCAAACGATGCTCCTTCATTTTGGAGCAGATGATTCATGACGGGAATCTTCGAATTCAAAGTTTAGTTAATGACCCGTCTTTGTCTGTTCAAATTGTTGATGAATCTCTATTCAAAGACATCGATCCATATGGATATTCATTTCTGAATATCAATACTCCCTCTGATTATGAATTTGCCAGAAAAGCCGCTTCTCACTTGAGATAATGGCATGCTTTTTACCGGAAAAAATTTATTGATTTTCCATCCTGGAGCATTAGGGGATGGGTTATTGGCTCTGCCCGCTCTTCGGGCATTAAAAACTACATTTCCTGGGCATCGCCTGATTTGGTTCGGACATAAGGAATTAGGTGACGTGTTTGTGGAGGCGCAGGAAGTTTCTCAGTCCTATTCATTTGATAGTCTGGAATTTTTGGCCTATCGTGGGACTAACGCCTCCTATCAGGAAAAATTTCTGTCGCTTATCTCTCGTTGCGATAGAGCGATAGGTTGGTTGGAAGACACAGATGGTCTTTGGCAAAGTTGGTTGGAGGCGGTGGGAATCCAAAATTGGATTCTTCGGTCACCTCATGACACGACATTGGTTAATAATCATATGGTTGATCGGTATGTCGAAATCCTTCAACCCTGGCTCCAGACGACACAGGTCCCGTGTGACATAGAATCAAACGAAAATTTGACAGGTCCCCTTGTTTTTCCCAAATTAGACTCAAAAAGAGCGACATTTTCCATTAAAGAGCCGCTTATCGTTCTCCATCCTGGAAGCGGCAGTCTCTACAAATGTGCCTCTCCAGGGTTATGGGCGTGTATTATCAAGGATCTGATGAGGGGACAACCGAAAGTTAAAATGTGTCTTGTAGGAGGACCCGCAGATAATGACTCTCTACGAAATGTTCAACGCCTACTGGCTCATCTTGAGTATGCCATCCTGACAGAAACGGTTCTGCTTCAAGCCGCGCAATATTTACAATATGCTCAAATATTTATTGGACATGATTCCGGACTGTCGCATTTAGCTGCAAATTTGGGAATCCCTTCGGTTTTGTTGTTTGGACCCACTGATCCGGCAAAGTGGGCACCGAGGGGAACACATGTAACCGTGCTGCGAAAATCCTGTTACTGCAGTGGGAAAGCGTCCATTGCGAGCTGTACGGATAAACAATGCCTTTCTATTTCTCCACTTGAAGTCCTTAAAAGGGTGGAAGGGGTGTTATGTGGAGAGAAGGCAGCCGTGACCTATCCAACCTTTGAGTGTGTTGATGAGGCTTTCACTGTGTCTTGCCTTAGTTAGAATGCTGTGTTACATTCGCCGCGTTTATTAAAAAACTCATATATTCTGCATAGATAGGATGTTTCTGAGTGGATAAGTTTATCCAAAATCAAGTTATAGAAGCCATCGCGGTTATTCTAGAAAGAGTTAAGGAATCTGGCGAGTTAAGTCTGAACACGACTCCAACCATTGTTGTGGAACCTCCAAAACGACCTGAATGGGGAGACTTCTCTTCTAGTGTTGCGATGACATTGGCTTCACAGGTTCGACAACCACCTTTAAAAGTAGCCGAGCGGTTAGCTACAGGACTTCGTGCGCAATTTTCAGATGTATTTATCCGCGTTGATGTTGCCTCTCCAGGATTTTTGAATTTGACTCTCCATCCCCTCAGGTGGATTCAGGTTCTACGGATGATTCAGGAAAATGGATCGTCGTATGGGACCAGCCAAATTGGAGCAGGGAAGCGCATTCTCCTGGAGTTTGTGAGTGCGAATCCGACCGGTCCATTGCATGTCGGACATGGACGAGGAGCGGCATTGGGACAGGCCATGGCC
>JAGQKG010000119.1 GCA_020430245.1 Nitrospira sp. | reverse complement strand
TCCCGAGTCGATTCCAACTCCTGTTCAAGATGGGATTTATCCTGCCGTAGTTCAATGACCAGATCAAGTAATTTCTTAACTCGAACCTCCAACGTTTCTAATTTCTCTACGCTCACGTGCACGCCTCCTTATTCGCAAGGTCAAACGAGGCGGACTATAATTCGTTCAACAAAACCTGTCAAGAGAAACACCTCGGCAGGCATCCCCAAACAATGTCCGATAAATTCGATAACTTCCAAGTACGCGTTTCACATATCCACGGGTTTCTCGATATCCAATCAGCTCGATAAATTCATCCGGATCTCGATGACCATTTTGCCCAATCCACCGTTTGACCGCCTGAGGTCCAGCGTTATACGCGGCTACTGCATAAATAATATTGCCCTGAAATTCATTCAGTAATTGCCCCAGGTAATACGTCCCCAATTGAATATTGCGGTTTGGTTCATCCAAGCCCTTTCGATCATAATCTGAACCCTGTAATCCCAATTGACGACCAACTTTTTTAGCTGTCTCTGGCATGAGCTGCATCAAGCCAATCGCGCCAACTGGGGAAACAACGCGAGCACTATATAGGCTTTCTTCTCGTATAAGACCCGCGACCAAAAACGGATCCACATGCTTTGGGGCAAACGATTGAATAACTTTTTGGTAGCCCATGGGAAAAGCTCCCAACCATGCAGCAGACGAGGAATGAAGCTGCCCTTTGCGCAACGTCCCGCCAAAATGACGAATAGATAATCGAATCCCGACATCGTAGGCTCCAACTTCGCTCGCTAACGAGACCAATTGAGGAAAAGCTTTAGGGTCCGTTCCGAAGCGGGCAAAAACAACCTCAAGCTCTTGGACTGCCTCGTTATACAGATGAAGGGTTCGTAACTTTTGAATTTTTTGATAATGGATATCTTGCTGAAGATGAGGGGGGATCCCAACATTTTTCGTGTCATTTGATGCCAACACGACCCATTGTTTTGTTGAAAACTCTGAGGGACCGACTCGAAGGTCTGCCAACTGCCCATAGTAGGTAAAGGGGTAATCCTGGCTTAACGTTTTCAAACGTTGGCTCTCGGGTTCTATCTGCCCAAGATGTCCCTGAGCGCGAGCCAGCCAATAGGAAGCTTGTAAGGCCGCATGCAGGGAAGATTCGCTTTGAGGAGTTCCAACTATCTGAATAATCTCCTGAAACATCTCAATGGCTTCAATGAATTGTTTCTGTTGATAGTGAATCCACCCCACTCGCCAAAGCGCATCCAACCGCTGCGTCAGCGTGTGAGCCACGGCGCTCGCCCGCCGATAAGCCTTCCCAGCCTCTAGCCAGCGCGCATGATCTTCCAACCAAATTCCGTAAAAGGTGAGGAGCAAGGATTGTTGATCACCAGTTACCTCATCAATCGACAGAGCTTTGACAAGAGCCTCCAATTCGGGCCCTTTCCCCTGGCGCAAAAACACTCTTCCCAACCATACCCATGCATCATCTGCTCTGGAAGAGGAGGAGCGCGATAGTGAGGTCAGTATCGATTCTGCCTGGTCATATCGTTTCAAACGAACCAAGGCCATGGCCAACGTGTATTGGACCTGAAAAAACTGAGGAGTGGGAGAAGACAGGGAGCTAACACGTTGAAATTCTTGAACGGCCTCCTCCAATGCCCCCCCGTTATACAAGGCCATGCTACGCTTGTAACGCTCTTCCAGTGAGGGTAAAAACAAAGAACCTAATTCTTGGCGTAGCCACGACTCAGCCTGTACTCGCTCTGGGGCTAAGGGAAATTTCCACCATAATTCACGGAAAATCTCAACGGCCTTTTCCCGTTGTCCTATCTGAGTAGAACATAGCCCCATTTGGAAGAAGGCACTTGCGGATTTGGGATGGTCAGATTTTATCTTGAGAGCTTGGGCCCACATCGAGAGAGCCGCTGCGCAATCGCCCAATCTTGCCAAAACATCCCCACCCGCATAGAGTGCGTCAGCTCGAAGCAAAGAATCGACAAAATGCTCATTAAACTGTTGAAACGCCTCTGCAGCTTCCTTCCCTAAACCAGCATGAGCATAGGCCTGCCCTATCCAAAAGGTGAGATAATCCCTCAGAATAGGGAAATCGGGAAGAGAGGCTTGCAACAGAGGAATGGCCTCAAGAGGGGAGAATTCCTTGAGCCAATATCCATAACGAAACCGTGCATGTTTGGCCAAAGCGGAATTACCATTGGCTGTGATAACCTCATTGAAAAACCTGGCATGATCCAATCTGGCCCCAGAACCAGTTCCGGAAGATTCTAGTTGTTCAAGAAATTGCGCCACGCAATCTTCAGAACTTTGACAGGGAACAGAAGGAGGGTCGAGGGAGACGACTGTCTGAGGGAGGAACAGGATGCATCCTCCCACAATCACTCCGCCAACCCAATGGATCGACAGAATTCTCATGACTAGCCTCAATATCATTATCTACTAGCTTACCCAGTATTCGTCATGCATACAATTACCAGAATGGAAGAGAATTTCAATCAGTAACGTGAAAAGCCGGGTCATCCGGAGGACTGACCTTCATCCCCCTCATTGCGAAAACGTGGGAACACACCTTTCAGACAAATCCTACACCCTCTTCTTGGCAATGGGAACCCAAAGAATTCCGGATTTTCAGACCAGACTAGAGAACCAACGAAGAAAGACTTGCGTGACAAATGCTAACGTAGCTTTAGTTTAAGGAAGGCATAATGTGCCATGCGGCACCGTTGGATTATGAATTGAGCGAGACTAGTTTTCAATGAATCGCCAGCTGCTGAATTCTTGGCATCCAGCTTTGCCAAATCGGTAGATCATCCCACAGACCTAAACGGGTTAAATACACCTCTCCTTCTCTCCCAATGACTCCATCCCCATCCTGAGCGATCCCTCCTCCCTCAACAAAATTCGCGGCATACACGGCTGTCAAAGGGCCGAAGGTCGCATGAGGAACCTTCCATGGATCATCATGAAACGCCACAATCGCCAGTAACACATCATCAATACCCCATCGCGCCAGAAACGTGGCTCCACTTTCCCCGTGGGTATACCCTAAGACCCGTCTTTCCAACACCGCCAAGCTCCCTCCACGGCATTGTGATATCTCTACGACCGTCGTAAATACCCCCCGATGCTGAGTCAAAAACACAAGCATGCCAATATCATGAAGCACCCCCCCCACAAACGATTGCCAGACCATGCGTTGATTCGATCCCTGATTCAAGGCAATTAGTGCAGCCAGGTAACCCGTTCTGAGGCTATGTCGCCACAAGACTGCAATCCACGAGGAATCTACTGGACAAGCCTCGGCTAGGAGAAACACTTCGACCCCAAGATCTAAAGCCCGCTCCAGATCAACCGGGATCATTCCCGAATTACCCGCTACTGCCTGCACATGCACTTCCAACTCAAGGGCAAGATGAGGCAACGGTTGAGTTGGAAGTTCATCAAATTTTGATTGCCCTCTTACCGGCAACCGTAGCGCAAACGATCTGGACCGGGGCGACAGGGGCTTTCCGGGATGAAACGAAGACACCCAACTTTCATGAGCCCTTTTTCCCTCCCCTTTCCAAGAGTCATCATCTGTTCGACGCCAATATTCAATCACGTGAGATACTCCAAGAATCGCAAAAGGATTGCAGAGGCCTGAACGCTTCCTCTCACACCCTCAAATTTTTCTCGGTTTCACAAGACCGACTCTTGAGATGCGAACCCCTAAGACAGGACATGAAAAATGTCAACCGAAAGGAAGAGACAACAGAACAACGCAACGCTCACGAAGAGACGATCAGAAAAATGATTGAATTTGCTGGATGAGGAAATTACAAACCGGGAAAATGAAAATTCCCTGGAAGGTCTAGAAAAAAAGTGGAGCCGTGTCCCATACCCTCACTGTGAGCGCGAAGTGTCCCGCCCATGTTTTTTGCCATCAACGAACCATGATGCAGACTTAATCCCCGTCCTCCACATTTAGTGCTATACCCTTGCCCAAAAATTTTCGTAAGGTCGTCCGGAGAAATCCCGCTGCCGGAATCCTGCACTTCCAGGGCAAGAGAATCGGGAGGGCCAATGATGAGCTTGATGCGCACAACTAAGTGCCTCTGGGCAACCGATTCCATTGCCTGGCAGGCATTGCGAATGACATCCACCAAGATTTGAAGGAGTTGATGCTTATCCACGATAAGCTGTGGCACCTCCTGAAACTCCTGAATCACCTCAACATTGGTTTCCTCCAATATCTTTTGATTAACTGCCAGGGCCTCGGCTACCACCTCAGCCACACATACCTGTTCCGTCATCCCGCTAGCCTTGGCCAGATCCTGTTGGGCCATAACACATTGCTGAGCATGTTCGGCATTTTCCCGCAAGCGCTCCAATTCCAACAACGCCACTCGCTGCTCTTCATTCAATTGTTCCGATAATTTCCCCAAATACCCGGGGACTTGTTTCCCTTTTGGATTCTGGGATAGGTAGGCCCCAAGATCTTCACGATGCTTGTCCAATAACTGTGAGACTCGACCCACATCCCTCACCATGGAATTTTTCAAAAGATCCGTGATGACTCCAATTGATACATTAATGCTATTTAACACATTGCCCACATTATGAAGCACACCGGTCGCCACTTCGGCCATCCCCACCTGCCTTGAGACTTCCAATAACTGCTCATGCAACCGCAGCTTTTCTTCTTCCATCCGTTTTCGTTCGGTAATATCCTGGGCAACACATACCAGCCCCTGAAATTTCCCCTGCAGATCCTGCATCATCGAACCAGAGACTGAAATGGTAATTTTCTGACCTTTATGAGTCAGGAAACTGGATTCCACGCCACTCACCGATCCTTGAAGGAGGAGATTTTCGATGATGGCACCTTGGGAAAATTCCTCGCCAAAAATCAAGCCGGGCGACGCCCCAATGAGTTCATCCTCTTGATAACCCAAAAGATTCAGTAAAGAAGGATTCACCACCCCAATGGTCATATCAGCATTAATGACTAACAGAGAATCCGCCATCGATCGGAGAATATTATCAACATATCTAGAAGCCCCTAACCCAACATGAGCCGGTTTCAATTCTCCCCTCGCTTCTTCACCATTATTCGCACAGGTGTCCAGACAGGGGATAGAGGAACTATCGTTTTGACCAGAGTAGGTTTCCCCATTAAACACAGGCTCCACCGGTTTCGGGAACGGTAGGCTCAGACAACAGGCTAATTGAAAAACCTCTTCCTCAAGAAATGGAACCCGAAGTACAGCCCATTGCTCCGGCCGGCTCACAAGCAGGCGATGGGGCCAGGATGTGCGATTGGAGGAAAAACAGAAGATGCATCGTAGGGTCTGATCACATTTCCACAGCCCCTCAACCAGATCTCGCACGACCTCCCATTCTCCTGAACACTCCTCAATGATAACCAGAGTGAAAGGATTGCCAGTTTCTTGAGCCTCTGTGAACTTCCCTAAGACATCAGACCCCAATGCCACGCTGACAAGGGTGAACTTCGGCAAAAATGGCTGAGCACCGGAGCTCACGAAATTTTTGCCATTTAATGAGTTCTCTATTGACCCGGCATCCACAGACAGCAGAGATAATGCATCGCGCAACATATCTTGCGTTTCGGGATGCATCCCGACCAGTAATACAGGGCGATGAGCAGGAATCGGTTTCACAAATTATCTGGATCCACCAATTATAATTTCGAAGATGACGGGTTCCCTATGGACCAGACTTGAATGGTATAGGACCTGTGATTAAGCCGGATAATAGAATGAACACACAAAATTTTTCCCAAATACCCTAAACCAAGTGGCAGCAATCCACGCTCTTCACAATCGGCAAAGTCCCGGTGGTCGTCTTTGGACCTGGCCGTCAACGCTTATCATCGCTGAATGGGTAGCGTAACTATGAAGGTGGAACCTTCTCCCAGCTTGGAACGAACGGAGATGGCACCGCCGCAACGCTCGACAATACGCTGACATACTGCCAACCCAATCCCTGTCCCTTCGAATTCATCGTTCCGATGAAGTCGTTTGAACATCCCAAAAATTCTTTCAAACTGTCCTGGCGGAATTCCTATTCCCTGATCATGAATTTCGATTAGGCAAAGTCTCCCAGGTTCGCCAGAGCCTGTGTGCCGTCGATCCTGAATAATCGCTCCTGTGATACGAATGACCGGTGGCACCCCTGGGTGATGAAATTTTAGAGCATTGCCCAGCAAATTTTGTAACAATTGCCTAATTTGAAACCTATCTCCATAAATGGTGGGTAATTCCCCAAGCTGAACGACAGCCTTCAATTCCTCGATCCGGGCACCGAGATCCGATAGGATTTCCTCAACCAACTCGCGCAAGATAAGCTTCTCCTCTGCCGTATGCGGGCGATCAACCCTGGAATACACCAACAGGCTTTGAATCAGCTGTTGCATACGATCAGCCGCGTTTTTGACCCTGTCAACATATCTCAGACCATGATCGTCAAAGGCTGATCCATATTTTAGCAGTAAGAGATCAAGAAATACCTGGATGGAATGAAGCGGTTCCTGTAAATCATGGGCTGCAACCGACGCAAATTGTTCCAAGTCCCGATTCGATCGGGCCAATTCATCGGTTTTGTGACGCAACATGAAATCGATCCGTTCCCGTTCTTGGATTTCATTCAAGGCATGGTCCCGTACAGCAGAAAGTTCGAGATTTCGTTCCTCGAGATCACTGACCACTTGCGTCAACTGCACCTCACTCACTTGTCGTCTGAGCAATTCCTGCTCCAAACGACGGTTGGCTTTTTCAAGAAGTCCTATACGAGTCATAACAGTCTGTTCGAGATCCTGAACCCGCAAACGGGCCTGCTCGGCCAAATGCCATTTCATCGTCAAAGCCGTGGACAATTGCCATACCTCAATCGGATCAAAGGGCTTGCGTAGCATTAAGAACTGATCTCGGTGTCCCAATCGACGCAATACCTCTACCCAACCAAAATCGGGATAGGCCGAACACAACACGATTTCCATGTCAGAATCCTCATCCCAAATTCGTTCAACCGTTTCAATGCCATCCCAACCATTGGGCAATTGCACATCCAAGAATACCACCGCAAAAGGCGAACCCTGTGCCTTAGCCTGCACCACCAGATTACACCCTGCCTCTCCACTATTCACACAATCGAGATCGAAGGGCTCTTTGCCATGATGCAGAAAAGGCCCTTCAAAACGATCATGCCTGCTCTCAAGCCACGCATGAGATATGCTAGTAATTGCGGGACACAAAATTCTCTGAAAATCCTGGTGAATTTCTGGGCTACCATCAATCACTAAGATCCGTCGATTAAGAGTACAGACGGGATTCATGTCTGTCCTGCCCCCACCTCAACCGGAAGGATCAGGGTCAAGGTCGCGCCAGCGCCAAGCCCATCGCTATGGGCCTTCAACGACCCACCCATACGATGAATCGTGACCATCGAACTATGCAGACCAATCCCATTGCCATCGGGTTTGGTCGTAAAGCCGCGAGTAAACATCCTGCCCAAATGTTCAGGGGCAATTCCCATGCCCGTATCTTGAATTATGATAGCCACGGACAGCTCATCTTCCATTCGACCTTCCACTCGTATGATAAGGAGATGGTCAACTCCACCCTGTAATTGCATCGCCTGTTTAGCATTTCGCAACAGATTCACGAGAATTTGAAGAAGCTGATGGCGATCGGTTACCACAGCTGGCACAGCCTGATAGTCCCGCTGTATCCTGAGCCACTTCGCATCCCCAGGATGAAAACTTAATTCCACCGCTTGGTCCAGAAGTTCCACCACAGAGAGAGTCTCACTAATGCTCCGAGACTTCGCCATCGTCTGATGTGAAAGGATAATGTGTTTCACGTGATTAATATTGCGAACTAGGCCTTCCAATTCTTTTAGCACAGTCTGTTGCTCTTCTATGAGGTGGTTCCCCAATTGGATAATCGCCGGCGGAATCCGTTTCCCCTTTGGATCCTGAGTCAGAAAGGTTTCCCAGCTCTCCTCATGCCCCTTCAATAGTTCTGCAATTCGATGAACCAAAATGACCGAGGATTGATTGATCAACTCATGGATCACATGCACGGCTACATTGACGCTATTGAGCACATTCCCCACGTTGTGCAATACAGTTGAGGCTACATCCGCCATTTCATTCTTGTAAGAGGCATCTTCTACCTGCCTACGCAATTGCTCTCGTTCGATGAGGCCCCGACGTCGAACCACCCCCTCTCGAATAGCCCAGGGGATCGCGATACCCGCCAAATGTTCATTAATCAACCAATCAATAGCCGAGTCATCGTTCACCTCAACAGCGGATTGCTCTTCATCAATCAACCCCAAAATGAATGCATTGCCACGGAATTTTTTAATATCGCAAGCAACGTTTTTCCCTCTACGCTTCATACGACAGTCAACTAAAATAAGATCAAATGGGTTGTCGGGTTCGAAACAGGAGATACGCATTGAGGCATAATCCAGCCAGGTGATATGAACCATGGGACCTTGAGAAGCCAACACCCTTTGACAGGCTGGAGAAAGATCGTTTTCCCTTAGTCCCACGATCCCTATACGAAGAAGCGGAAAATCTGAATGCACCCGACTATTAGATTCCGACATACCGTAAACCGTTACCTGAGGAGGATAAGGAGGGAAGATTAAACATGGAGGACAAATAGCCCATCAAACAAATGGAGAAACGACCTCCACGGTGGACGACTGAAATTTCGTCCTGAATATCCACATGGTATCTCATTCACAAAAACGCGTGAATTGACGTTTCCCTGGCATAACGACGAATTTCGCACTCAACAATATTCTTTCAATAAAGGGAATTCACCTACGCACGAATCTCAAGAATATGAGAAATGACCATGCTTCAGTAAGCTTTGATTGTTTCTTCGGCCCGTTCTTCTGCCCATTTAGCTAATAATTCCAACTGAGATTTTGCTTGACGCGACTCCGCCCAACGGTTGGTAAGGGAATTCGCCAACTGCCAAACTTCAATATTATCAAACGGCTTTCGCAAGATGAGGAGCTGGCCATTTTTATTCAATCGTTGAATGACATCTTCCCATGCATGATCCGAAAAGGCCGTACAGATTACGACTTGTAAATCAGGATCTTCTTGCCACAGATGCTCGACAGTCTCCACACCATCCCAACCTGGAGGCATGCGCATATCCACAAAAGCCACCGCATACGGCCGTTCAGCCTTCATCGCATCTTGGACCATCCGATGCCCCATTTGCCCTTGATCCGCAGTTTCGACTTCAAACTTTTCAACAATTTTTTGTTCTTCTACATCATCAAATAATTCCGCCCGAACTTCTTGTAACAGCGAGGTGTCTAATGATCGCTCTAGAATTTTTCGAAAATCGTCGTGGATCGCCACATTATCATCAATTACCAAAATACGCCGGTTGCCTTGTTCCTTCTCCATTACCGTTTTCCCTCCATGTGAATGACTGGCAAATCAAGAGTAAAAATTGCTCCCTGCATCGGACCATCACTCCACACCCGGAGTGATCCAGCAAGCTCTTTGGCCGCTATAGCACTGGCATGAAGATTCGGCAACAGGTCTGACGGCTCCCCCGGGGCCTGTGGAGAAAACACACGAGTCAGACAATCCAAAGGAATTCCGATTCCAGTATCGGCGACCTGCAAGCGGACAAACCCTTCTCGGTCTGGGCAGGGCAAAACATATAGAGTGAGGCGATGGCTCCGGTCGGTGATGTTCCGCATCCCATTGATCGCATTCCGAACCAAATTCACCACAATGCGGAGGAGCTTGGATACTTCCAGGATGCCTTCGCCAACCATTTGATACTCCCGACACACTTGAACCCCCATCCGATTCAATTCAGCCTGATGGGAAGCCAATGCCTCGTCCATAATCGTTGCAAACTGAATCGTATCTTTAAATCCCCCCACCCGAAGGGGCGTTTGCCCAACCGTCAGAAAATATTCCAATTGTTCAAGGTGATAATTGAGCGTGGTCAATTCCGTCAGAGTGTCGAGGTGGTGATGTGCCAATTCCTCACTCAACTGCCCCAAGAAATGTGGAATCTTTTTCCCCTTGGGATCCTGAGTGAGGTACCACCCATATTCATGGCTATGGGCTTCCAACATATCTGCAATCCGCCCGACATCAGCCACATGAAATTCCCGAAGGCGATGGTTAATAAGTCCGGCAGAGACATGTATACTATTCAAGACGTTTCGCATTCGATGGAAGACGGACTCCCCCACTACTCCCATTTGTCCTTCCGAAACCCCAGATGTTTTCCTCTGAGTCGTCATCCTGAAAATAGCCGTCGAGGTCCCTTTACCGAGGTGGCGTTTCAAATTATATTGTGAAATCGGTTGATTCTAGAGCCTTTACCGGGAGTCCCGTTATGTAAACGGAAGAGAACATACCAAAACATCTAAATCAAATCCTTGGCGCGGCATATGGAAATAAATCGGCTATATGGGATGGAACCTTAAGAGCCTCGGGAACAGAACGGTCATGCTCCTCCAGCCGGGAAAAACCGGATTCTCAAGGGCAAAATACCTATCGTGGGAGAAAAGGAACATGCTTTATTCCGGCTACCGCATACCCTCCAAGAACGGTGACGAATTTCTAAATCATTGGAAACGGACGCATCACTTCACAAAAGGTATCAATCCAAGCGACAGTTCGGTACTGATTTCTTTGTTAGGATAATGCGCCTTCAGGGTAAGAGAAGTATGAGTTCGCCTTCCCAACCAAAGGTCAAGAATAGGGACAAAAAATGATTATCGAGAAAGAATGGCACCCACAAGACAACTCAACTTAGCTGTCCCTCTATCCCAAAAATGATTCACCCCCATTTGGAATTTTCAGGGTCGTCCTGACTTGTTTTTACTGGAACATAATACAAACCATGCTACCATTTAACCTTCTCATGCTTAGGAAATACCAGATCCTTCAGCCCTTGGAGTCCTATCCAGGTCAGCAACCAACAGATAATTTCGGTTTCGTTATGTACCAGTATTTGTTTAATATCTCCTTGGCCTCAAGAATAAAACAAGAAAAATCCAATACTCACACCCC
>JAGQKG010000118.1 GCA_020430245.1 Nitrospira sp. | reverse complement strand
ATAATCCCCAGGTCGCCGTCTTTTTGTGGCTTCCCGATTTGAATTAATCCCATTCTAGGGCCCCTTTACGCCAAGCGTACACATACGCCACGACAAATAATCCAATGAATATCATCATTTCAATAAACCCGATCATGCCCAACTGATTAAAGGTAATTGCCCAAGGATAAAGGAAGATCACCTCGATATCAAAAATCACAAACAGCATTGCGATGACATAATATCGAATCGGAAATGGCATACGTGAATCCGAAAAGGGTTCAGATCCACATTCGTAGGTCGAAAGTTTTTCCGATTCGGGATATTTAGGTTGAACCAGATAAGAGAGGGCGAGAGTGACCAGTCCAAACCCCATGGCAAGTCCGATGAAGATCAGGATAGGAAGGAATTTGGTCAGATACTCAAGGAGAAGGTCTGAGCCAGACATCCGGGGACTCCCCTAAAATAGTTTACAATTCAAAGCCTTCTTCCGAGGCCGACATGGTAGCACCCTATTTTTTTGTGAATCAATGGAACGAAAGACCTAACGAGCGAAGGGACCATTTAGACCAACAGGGCTGCGAGTCAAGATTAATGCAAAGTTTTCATAATATCTCATCCCATTCTATTCCTTGACACATATAGGGGTAACGGTCTTGAAAAAGTTTCTTCATGATCAACATGAATTAGGTGAATATCCGGAGGTGGCCATAGATGAATTCCCCCAACTCCCTACAGGCAGGATGTCCTTGGACACCTGAAACTTCAGCCATGGTTTGATACATTCATTCTGTACCTTTGTTGAATGCAGAGGGAAGGGGTGAACGTGAGCTTCTTTGATGATTTGAGGCCATATCGCCTTGAGAGTAAGCATTTATCCTATTTTGCCACGGAAACCACCTGCAATTTATTCTAGATATATTTCATCTGTCTTGCTATATATCTTCTTCCTTAATATCAACATTCTCCAACCAGCATAATAAATCTGAGGAGGAGACATTAGAGTCTAGTTGGTCGATTGTGCAGGGAATGCAGAAGAATGTGAAATTTTTGTGCGTGACCGATGTGTATTTTGAGGAGAAGGCCCAAAATGGAGCCACGGTACAATGGCCAATTGGAAGCGCTGGATGAAGGGAATGACCCAAAGATAGAAGGTAGAGACGGGTGTTCTCCCCACGCCTGACTTGAATCCAAACTACGCACATGGCCATGGAAGCCTGACCTGCTTGGCGTTCATCAAACAATCCGTAAAAACCTAGGGTTTTTTCATTTCCGACGAAGGAATCCGAAGATTAGGAGGGGTGTCAGATTGGTCATTCCACTCGTCTTCCAGGGGAGAAATTGCTTTCGCTTTCTGACGACGGTGAATTTGGGTTTGGATCCTTTTTTTTTGTGAAGGCGAGGGTTCCCGTTCTGGATCACATTGGGGATTTTGTGAAAGCTCGGAATGCATAGGAATAGGGTAACACCTGGAGACTCTAAAAAGCTGCATTACACGACAATGACACCTTCCGATATATTAGGGAAAATGCGGATTTCGGTAATTCCTGAAGTAACTGGATTGGGTTTATAAAAAAATTCTTTTGGAAAAATCCGTTAGACAGGATATGACACGTGAAATAGACTATAGCAGATATCTCTGTTTCGGATGGATAAGGGAAAAGCCCCATTCACCACTTTTCAATGTGTCAACAATACGTGAAAGAGCTCCATCTTCCCTGGTGCGTTCCCGGAATTGTTGGGGTCATCATATTGAATATGATGAACATTGCGGGATGACCCGTCCTAACGACTCGACTGATATTGGATCTGGACCGAAAAGCACGGTGACGGCATTGGGAAAATTGGTATAATATAAAAACATCACAAACAATAGCAGAAGGGAACAATATATGATCGTCCAAATTATGCAGAAGAACCTGAAAACCATTTCTGAAGGTTTCTCGATCACTCAAGCGGCGGAAAAAATGCAGAAAGAAGGAATTGGAAGCTTATTGGTTGAACGGAAGGGAGTCCCAGTTGGAATCCTTACCGATACAGCTATTGTCCACAAGGCCGTTGGCCTTAAAAAGGACCTGGATCAGACCAAAGTTGAGAGCCTCATGACTTCCCCTCTTCCTACTATCCAATTAACCCAAACTTCGCACGATGCGTTGGATTTGATGGGTGACTTAGGCGTTCGCCATCTCATCGTTTGTGATGGGCCAAAAATTGTTGGATTAGTTTCCGCACGAGATCTCCTGGTGTATTTTGGAAGTGTCTCGGAACCCAGAATAGGGGTGGATTAATCCAAGGGATTGGCTTCCAGAAAAAATTTCTTTTTATGTTTTTTTATTAAGGAAGGGCCTGACGAGCAATCGAGGTTGTTCAGTAAGGCGGCTGTTCGCAAGACTTTCACGCCTGGCAGGAAGAATGTTTCCTCAAATGGCCGACATCAACGTACCTTCAACCAGTTGAGGAATCAATGAGCCGATCCCCCAACCACTTTTTTTTGAAAAAATGCCCCTATGGAAACAGGTCTCGCAATTCTTGAGCGGCCTGGTCAATCAAAACTCTTCCGTTCCCCTCAGCCATTCCTTTCCCCTCCCTATTCCTGTTAAAGCAGGCATTGTAGAAAAATGCCCCACCACCATAGGGTTGAAGTGAAGTCTCTATATCTGTTAGTAAAATTAAAAGTCTTAAAGAATTTTATGCACTTTCAAAATGAGACGCCCTTCTCCCCTAACTGTTGCTTTCCTAGTTTTGTGTTTACTATTCCTGAGTGCCGTCCTCACCGCCCAGGCTGTTGAACACAGTCAACACCATTCTCAACACCATCAAGGGACCCATTCCACACTGCTGTGCACCTGGTTTTGTGCTGCAGGCCAAACCCTAGAAACCAACCGCGTGCTGGTGGATGGCCCGATTGAGTCTCTTCTTCAAATTGAAGATTGGCGTCCGATCACTCGTCAAGTCCTTCTTGTTATTCCTCCAGCTTCCCGTGCTCCTCCTCCCTGCCTTTAATTTTTCTCCTTACGCATTTTTTGGTTAAAAACATTCGGTGTTAAGAGGTTTTGAGTCGTAAGCGTTGCCCAGAATTGCTTGCGGGTGGAACTTTGCTTAGTTGGAAACACCCTTTACCCAAAACCGATATATTCGGAAATATTTCGCAATCACTAATTCTTTGCAGCGGAATCGACTCAAGATTTTAATTCAATAAGGATCGGCAAATTATGACTAAGAATATTCGATGTCTATTTTTAGGACTTATTGTTGGAAGTTTTGGATTCGTCTGTGCACTCCCACCTACTGAAGCCGCCCTATTGGATGGTCTCATGGGAGGCGTAGAAGAATCCCTTGGGAAACGGGCGGAAGAAAAAGGGGAACGGCTCGTCATCGGGAATTTTTATCAGACGGAACGGCCCGACTCCCACGCTCCCATCGGGGTCATGCAGGACCATACCCATAACAAGGGTGAGTTCATGTTTACCTACCGGTACATGTATATGTACATGGACCAGATGCGGAATGGGACCGATAACTTGTCCATCAATAACGTGTTGAAGGATTTTGCGGTGACTCCCAAAAACATGACGACGCAAATGCACATGTTCAGTGGGATGTATGGCTTGAACGATACCGTCACCCTGATGGCGATGCTTCCCTACGTCATGAAAGAGATGGAACATCAAAACAGAGCCGGGGTCAATTTTACGACCAACTCCAGTGGATTCGGGGATACCAAGTTGGCGGCCCTTTGGCGACTATATGCGTTTGAAACACCCAGCATCGGTTCCCATCGGTTTCATTTAAATACCGGTGTATCGCTGCCGACCGGGGATATCACTCCTACGGATAACACTCCGTTAGGGAATAACTCATTGCTGCCTTACCCTATGCGGCTGGGTTCCGGAACTGTCGATCTGTTACCCGGTCTGACCTATACGGGGGCTCGGAACGATGTGTCGTGGGGGTTTCAGGCACTTGGGACGGTTCGTATCGGACACAATAAGCAGGGTTATAAGGAGGGGAATCGATATCAGATTAATTCATGGGGCGCATACCGTTGGGCAAAATGGATCAGTACCTCTGCCAGGTTTCATTGGCAACAATGGTACAACATCAAGAGAGAAGACGGCCAACTCCAAACGACAGTTGGACCCGCACAAATCCCTCTGGTCCCAACCGTCGACCCTGACCGACAAGGGGGACAACGGTTGGACCTTATGGGAGGTGTGAATATTCTGTTTCCAGAATTTATGGGCCTCGAGAATCATCTGAATATTGAAGCCGGCGCGCCTATTTATCAGTATCTCGACGGTCCGCAATTAAAGCAAGCCTGGTCTTTTTGGGTTGGATGGCAAATGGTCATGTAGATAATGACCGGGTAGGGATGGCTCAACCTTGGGGGAGCCCAGAAAAGAACCTAAAAGGGAGATGAATCATGGATAACAAGACAACTGTGTTGTGGGTTTTGACTAGTCTGACCCTGGCCATGGGACCCGGCGCCGCCCATGCGTACGAAGTGGGGAATGTCCAGACTAGTGGATCTATCCATGGAAGGGTTTCTTTCCTAGGCTCCCCGCCAGAGCCTTTACACTTTAAGGTAGAAAAAAATCCAGAATTTTGCGGCCAGGAGCGAAGCCTTATGAAAGTTGAATCTCGAGATGGATTCTTGGCCGGTGCAGTGATCGTGCTGGAGGGGGTCAATACAGGAAAACCCTTCCCTCCCAAAACCTTCACGGGAAATTCACCGGGAGAGGGTGAATTTCGATACCTGGGAGGGGAATCCCTCGGGCTTCAGGTCAAGACCAAAAATTGTAATTTTGGTCCGTTCACCGGTGTGATCGCAGCCAATGAAGTCGTGCGGTTTCAGAACCAGGATTCGATCAAGCATGTCCTGCACTCCTTTGTGTCCAAGGATACCAGGGGAAGAATTCTGCGCACGGTTCATAATCAGGATCTTCATTCTCGTGACGAAATCGACCGGATATTTTCATCAGACAAAATGGAAGACGGTATCGTGGTACGGATCATTTGTAATCGGCATGACTTCATGCAGAACTGGTTATACGTGGTAGATAACCCCTATTTTGCCATTTCGGATCGGGAGGGCCGGTTCACAATTGACCAAATCCCGCCGGGAACCTATACGTTGTTGGTCCGGCATCCGGTGTTGGGTGAACAACGCCAGGATGTCACCATCGAGGCTCGAGAAAATTTACAGGTAGGATTTCAGTTCATGGATGAATGAAAGGCAATCGGAGAAGTGAATGGTCAGAGGATACCATAGCCATCAACACCCGAACCGCGAATCGCAGGGCGGCTGCTTAAATCCCCCCTGGGGGGGAGGGGTCCATTCCGGGCCAGACCCCGCAGGCTCTTGCAGATCACTATTATCATAAGGCTCTTCGTTCCCGGTAACCCCATCTTCATAAGAATCCTTGAACATCTCACCCAACTCCTGCTCAAACTTCCCGTTTCCATTTAAATCAATCCAAAAAAACACGGGATCGCCAACAGTCAAGACGACCGGGGTACCAAACTCGTCGAGCCAAACCTTATAGGTTCGACGTGCGGTCATGAAATTGACGGACCCAGAGCCGGTCAGGTCGAACTCTCTGAAAAACATATCATTGCGCCAATCATAGTAGGCCTTGATCTCCCGAGGATCGAATTCATCCGGTTCGACCGGAAGCTTTGGACGTGCCTGAATCGACGAAAACGGGGGTGCATTCATTGCCACAGGCTGAACCCAGATGGAGGGGCGGTGATTGGCTTGAGGCGGGAAGTAAGACTCCTCAGGGGAGGCAAGATTCAAAGTGCTTAGCAAGACGATAAGGAGAAAGGAAGGCTGGGTCATAAGATATTGCTCTTGTTCTCGAAATTTAGAGAAACTAGTAAAATTGTATTCTTTGCAAACCCAATGACGCAAATGACACGAGGGATATGAACCCTTTCATTTTATCCGAATTGCCCCTCGCACCCCTGACGGCATTCGGATATCATCCACAGTCGGCATCAGCCCATGCTGATCCCCATCTTTATTATTTACCCAGGAATTTTTCAGGGCCGGAAGACTCAAAAAGGATTCACCATCACAATAAAACAGGAAACAGCGGTATGAGGCATGGGCGGTTTGCCCCGACCGACATGAACGGATGGGCATGGCTCTTCTGCCTTTGTGGAGTTTTGGGAGGATGTGCCTCTATTGAGTCTCCGGATAATGCAGAACAGAGTAGCATCGAATTTAATTGTGCGGTGGGAGATGTGACGCCCCATGAAGCCATGGTGTGGTTGAAAACCACTGATGCCCAAACCGTCAATATTCAATACTCCACAGACTCTCAGTGGTCCACCTTTCAGGAAACAGCGACAGTCTTAACCTCTCCGGAAACCGATTTTACCACCCACATTCCCTTGACGGGTTTGACCCCGAACACCCGGTATTGGTATCGGAGCCTGATGCGGGGAAAAGGACCAGGACGACCGTGCCAATTCATCACGGCTCCGCTTGAAGACAACATGACGACCGTGACCTTTGTGATTGGAGGTGATACGCGCCATAGCTTTCAACCTTTTTCAATCATGGAAACCATACGCACGGTGAATCCAGACTTTTTTGTCTTTTTGGGAGATACGATTTACGCGGATAAAGACACGCCTGCCCGAGAATTATCAGCCTATTGGAACAAGTATCGAGAAAACCGTGACCGATTCACAGAACGGCTTTTCGCCGAAACCAGTGTCTATGCCATATGGGACGATCATGAAGTGGACAGTGACTTTACCTCAACCAATCCACTCATGCCTATTGGGCGCCAAGCTTTTTTTACCTACTGGCCCATTCGCCAACACACAACAGATTCGACTCGTCTCTACCGGACGTTTCGTTGGGGGAAGGCCGTAGAACTCTTTCTCTTGGATACCCGCCAATATCGAAACCCGGCAACCAACACGATGTTGGGGGCTGATCAAAAACAATGGCTCTTGGCAAAGCTCGAGGCTTCTTCTGCCAGATTCAAATTTGTTATCTCCTCAGTCCCCTTTTCCGATCCTCGCGCCGATAAATGGGGAGAATTTCCCGACGAGCGAGATGAAATCTTGAAGTTTTTAACAGAAATGAACATCACCGGCGTGCTGTTTCTTGCCGGAGATGTGCATTATGGAGCAATAAGCCAGGTGCCCGGGATGCCCAATCTCAAGGAATATATCTTTGGTCCGCTGGCCGCTCCAATGAATTACAAGATTTCCGGCCAAGAGCCACGATTTGAGTATTTTAATGACGACTACCGCAATTTCGGAAAAATTACCGTTAACGCAGAGGATCTGAAGCCGTCAGTCCACATAGAGTGGTTTGATACGAACAGAACATTGCTTCACGAAGTCATCATTGAAGATGATCGGGACCAGTCGTTGACCTCCCGGTAAATGAGGAAAACCATGAAAGCCGTTGGATTGACTCGATATCTCCCCATCACGGATCCTGAATCCTTAAGAGATGTCGATCTTCCCAGTCCAAAAGCTCACGGGAGAGATTTGTTAGTGAGGATAGAAGCCATCTCCGTCAATCCCGTGGATGCCAAAATTCGCCGCTCCAAAGGTCCCGATCATCAGGAGGCGTTTCCCCAAGTGTTGGGGTGGGATGCTGCTGGTGTCGTAGAGGCCATCGGGAACGAGGTCCGGATGTTTCAGCCAGGCGATGCCGTGTATTATTCCGGCAGCATTGGCCGTCCGGGCTGTAATAGCGAGTATCATCTTGTGGATGAACGGATTGTGGCCCACAAACCCATATCTTGGAGCATGGCTCAATCAGCAGCCCTGCCTCTGACAGTAATTACCGCCTATGAAGCCCTGTTTGAGCGGATGGGTATTGCCAAAGACGGACGATCGGAAGGCCAGGTCCTATTGATCATCGGAGGAGCGGGAGGGGTCGGATCCATAGCCATTCAGTTTGCCAAACTCGTCCAACTTCTTGTGATCGCCACGGCTTCACGGGTTGAGTCGGAATCATGGTGCCGACAAATGGGGGCGGATGCGGTCATTGATCATTCGCAACCCATGCTGCCTCAATTGCAACGACTGGGATACCCAACGGTCGACTATATTCTGAATACCTCACAGACGGACCAACATTGGTCCGATATGGCTGAGGCCGTCAAACCTCAAGGCCACATTTGCGGAATTGTGGACACCATGCAATCGATAGACCTCAACGTACTCAAACGCAAAAGTGCCACGTTTTCATGGGAATTCATGTTCACTCGTTCCATGTATCAGACCGACGATATGGTTGAACAACATAAGCTGCTCACCCAGGTCGCTCATTGGGTTGATTCGGGGATGCTCCAACCCACCCTGACCCAAACCCTCTCACCTATCAACGCAGCTAATCTGAAAATCGCCCATGCCAAGATCGAATCAGGGCGCATGATTGGAAAGCTCGTCTTAACCGGCTGGTCTTCTTAGCGGGAATAGGGACACTCTCCTCTGCGGCTGTTATGACAAGCCTGTTCTGGCAACAAGTCATTCAGAAAGTGAGTGGCAGACAAGTGCCCTCGTATAGACCGTCCTCTACATGCTAGGGTTGCTGGGATGCTCGCCGCCGGTAACTTATGATGCCAGATCCTTCCCATTCGTCCTCGTTGAAAACCCCGCCGGTATGGTTGTGTGAATTGCCAAAAAAAGACCCCTGGTCGAGACCCTTTGCCGAAAGCCTCTTGGCCCATCTGGATTTCTTTGAAGGCGCAACGATACTTGATGTGGCCTGTGGAGATGGAATTCCCGCCTTTTATCTCGCTCATCGGGTTGGACCAACCGGTCGGATCGTCGGAATTGATGTCAATCACGCTCAGCTCATTCGAGCCCGCGCCGTTCAGGGACCGTATTTCCCCTGGCTGGAATTTCGCCTTGGAGATGTCCGAACATTGCCACCCGATCTCGGCCAATTCGATCGTATCACGGGCAACCTGTCCTTTATGTTTTTTCGGCCTCACCGTCCACAAGCCCTTCAGCAATTGGCTCGGTTTCTCAAACCTGGAGGGCAATTGGTTCTTACATTCCCCTCCCTTGGAACGTTTGATTCTTTATGGAGACGGGTGGACCGGGAAATGACTCAACAAAGGCTCATGAAAGAACGAGAGAGATTTGCAGACTATCTTGCCGAACGGCCTTCTGCCGGGGATGCCCGAAAATGGCTGGCAACCTGCGGATTGGTCAACATTGACGTGACAGAATATCCCCTGGAAGTGCACACCGGCCCAGGTCAAGAGTTCCTGTATCATCCGTTGCTCCGTGGGGGATTTTTGGATGATGTGTATGAATGCTTCAACGATCAAACATTGGCAGATCAATTCATGAATACGGTTTCCCTGGACACCCAAAGTTTCGTGCCGCTCTTCGCACAACGCTGTGTCATGGCTGGTTGGTTGCCGGGACCATGAACCGATGGCATGCTCCATCAGGATTAGGCCTGGATTATTTTCGACTCCCTTATCGAAAATGAGTGCCACTCAATCCCGTTCGGCCTTCTGCTAAGCCAGAACACGTTGATTGAGCCAGCTAGGGGATTCGATCAGCACGGATTGCACGGGCCTGCTACATCTAAATCGGATTCGCAAAATCCGTGGTGAACAGATGATCAGCTACGATTCTATGTCAGATTCTATGGTCATGGGCATCAACTATACCCGACTTAATTGACCGGCTTTCTACCGGTAGAATGGAAGAATATCTATCAGGGCACACGAGGTGATGAACTTGGGAGGGCCAATCATTCGCATTCATAAGAATCGCACGATTGTTGATTCACGCAATCCGATGAGCGCCGTGAAAGATCATCCAGGCATCGCTGGATTTGATGGTCGCGCATCGCTCCATATCCTTTTTCTTTGATATCTTCCCAAGTACACCCGACCATCCCAATAGCCATAAAGAAGCCCAACAAGAACAAGGCTGCCAGAATTTGATAATCATTCAAGGAATGCTTGATGAAGAAATTTTATCCAGGAAATTTTTTGATGGCCACATCAAGCTTCACAGAACCCGATGAATACAAGAGCAGGAATGAATCAACCCTGATGGTGCTAGTCCGGGAGGAGAATCGTGAGCGCTTCACTGCGGCCCGTCCTGATAGGGATGTTCGTTGTTGTATGTGCAGGAGGATGGTACGAACTGATGTGGATGCCGGAGAGTAGTTATCAAGGAACGTTGCCCACGGCAACCAACGAAATGCTGGCTCTGGAGCAGGAACTCCACGCCCACGTGGACATGCTCGGCAGGCAAATCGGGGAGCGCAACCTTTTTCACTACGACAAACTCCTACTCGCGGCGGAGTATATTCGCGCTGAATTCAAGACGGCCGGATTCGACGTCCGCACGCAAGCATTCGACGTCTCCGGAACAATCTGTGAAAACCTCGAAGCGGAGGTACGCGGCATGGACCGACCGAACGACATTCTGGTCATTGGGGCACATTATGATTCGGTCAAAGGGAGTCCCGGCGCCAATGACAATGGGACCGGGGTCGCAGCGGTGCTAGCCTTGGCCCGGCAGTTCGCCCAATTCCCGGTTTCTCGCACTCTCAAGTTTGTGGCCTTCGCCAACGAAGAACCCCCCTTCTTTCAAACCCCACACATGGGAAGCCGGGTATATGCCCAGCGCAGCCGTGAGCGGAATGAACATATTGTCCTCATGCTCAGCCTCGAAACCATTGGCTACTACACTGAGGCACCAAATAGTCAGCGCTACCCGCCACCCCTCAGTCTCATTTACCCGTCCACAGGAAATTTTATCGGGTTTGTGAGCAATCTCGCGAACAGCCATTGGGTGCAGCGGGCAATTAGGGTATTCCGTCAGCACGCCCGGTTTCCTTCAGAAGGCGCCGTCTTGTTCGAATGGATGCCTGGGGTAGGTTGGTCTGATCATTGGGCATTCTGGAAAGAAGGATTCCCCGCCATCATGGTCACCGATACCGCACTCTTCCGAGATCCCTATTACCACACCGCAAACGATACACCTGATCATATTCACTATGACCATCTCGCCCGTGTCGTCTCCGGGTTGCAACATGTCATTAGAAACGTGGCCAACAAACCTTAAAGAACGTCGCGCTGACGGGGTTAACTTCTCCTTAGATAAGACGGAAACAGTGCTAATGGCTCGGAATACGATTCTTCAGGAAATCCAAACGCTCGA
>JAGQKG010000117.1 GCA_020430245.1 Nitrospira sp. | reverse complement strand
TTTTATGCCAAATTAGTCGTCCCCCCCAAGGAGGTGTTGCTTCCTGTGGGGTTTGACGATCAGGCATTAGTTCAGCGCTGGTTGTCTGAAAAAAAGGGGGAAGCCGTTCGTGTGCTGGTTCCGGAACGGGGGGGTAAATATCAATTGCTTCAGCTCGCACAGGAAAATGCCGCGGTGGCTCTCAACGAACATCTTCGCGTGCAAACCGAATCCAGTGAGGCGGTGGAAGAGCTTCAGGCGCTCTTAGGGTTGCCACAGACTCCCACTCGCATTGAATGTTTTGATATCTCCAACACAATGGGAACCCATTCGGTAGCCTCCATGGTGGTCTGGGAACAAGGCAGAATGAAGAAGTCAGACTATCGGCGATTTCGCATCAAAACGGTGGAAGGTGCCAACGATTTCGCCAGTATGCATGAAGTGGTGAAGCGCCGATACGGCGGATCGTTGGCCACCAAACCCGGAAAAACCTTGCCGGAGCCCGACCTAGTGGTGATCGATGGTGGAGCCGGACAATTAGGCGCGGCCGTGGAAGCGATGGCGGCTGTTGGTCTTTCACACGTCTCCATATGCGGCCTTGCCAAAGCGAAAGGTGAAAAAGACGAACGGATTTTTCTTCCAGGTTACAAGACTCCCACTATTCTGCCACTTAAGTCCCCTGCCACACGGCTGGTCCAAACTATTCGAGATGAAGCGCATCGCTTTGCTATCACCTTTCACCGCAAACTACGTGGCGACGCGATGATTCCCATTCAGCATCATCTTCGTTCGACCAAATCTTCAAAAGACGCCCTGTAATCTGAAATTTTTTTGACAACATAATTTAATGTAATTACAATTGTAGTGATATTTCTGAATGATCTTTGAATGGGATGAATCAAAACGGGAGAGTAACCTCCTGAAGCATGAGGTGGATTTCCTCGATGCGGTCAAGATATTTGATAATCCCATTCTTGAATGGAGTGATAATCGGCAAGATTATGGGGAAGAACGATTGATGAGCCTTGGAGTCTTTAAAGATGACTATTTTGTGATCGTCTCCACCTGGCGTGGAGAAAAACGCCGAATTATTTCAGCATGGAAAGCAGGAACCGATGAAAAAAGAGCGTATCACCACTATCTCGCTTGAAGAAGCAAAGAAGAGAACGGGCAAAACCCGGAAGGATGCCCAGCCGGGGCCGCCGTTGCCTGATGATTTTTGGAAGCATGCGAAAGTGGTGTATCCTGAAGCCCCCAAAGAACAAATCACGGTTCGGCTTGATGCCGATATTCTGGAATGGTTTAAAACCCAAGGCCGCGGCTATCAAACGCGGATGAATGCGGTGTTGCGATCCTATGTGGATGCCCACAGAAACGAACCGACCGCCAAGCGATAAATCCACGTCTTATTTTTCATAAGTTATATTCTCACACATTTCTACGGGACCCAGTATTTGTATTCTTTCTCTTGGATATAGGAGGAGCCGCCGAGTTCAATCTCATGCTCTTTTGCCCACTCTTGCGCATCGCCAAAGGTTACAAAATTCATCGCTTTATCCTTCATTTGCGTCACATTCCCGTCTTTATCAAAGTATGAGTTGGCCCATCACAATGTCGTTCGGGTTTGGCGTAAATGACGTAATGCTTCCCCTTTTTCTTTTTTGGCATGATAAAGGTCTCACATGGGCTGAAGCGAAGTAAGCGGCACCTAGCGTCATTATACCACTGCCCCACTATTCCCAAAAATAATAGTAGTTTTCCATTTTAAGATGAAGATTATTTAAATGCTGCCGGCGTGGGCGTTCAGCTGCAGCTGGCCTGCACAGAAATTCATTGAAAAGAAAGACTTACTGGAACAGAAAATTATTTCTTTGAAAAGGCCTGGGGATTCCAATTTGTAGGATGAATTATCAAAAGTCTGCAGAGCATTTTTCACAATGACGATTATCACTCAATTGGTGCGGGCGGAATTGAATATGCAAAAAACGGAATGGCCTTAAAAAATATTAGGACCCAAAAACTTCCATTGGGGTGATCTTCTGCAATAGCAAATCCATAGGAAAAGACTTCATTACCAATGGTCTTTTTATTTCCAGGTTTAATGTAACTGATAAACTCTAATACACTATCCTTCATTTTTTGGTCTTTACCCATATGTCTGCTTGAATAAACAGACATAGTATTTTCATTAGGGTGAGGCCTTTCAAATTCATGATAAAAAAGGCCTTTTGTAACTCGTTCAAGAACCTTCCTCTCACGAGAGAAATCAGTTTTTAAAGCCGTCCCTTCGTAAATAATACCTGCGGGAGAAGTCAGGGGAAAACTTGTTCTATCCCGAAGCATGGAAACTTGAAGGCCGCGAGCTTGGGGCCTTTGAAGGGAACGTTCATTGGTTTTAATAATTTCCTCGGCTTCTGGGTGTTTCTGAATGCGATCATCATTTACAAGGACATTTCTGAAGAATTCATCATCCTTTGATGAATCGTTGTTACAATTAAAACAGGCCGGAACTTTAATTAATCCTAAAGTATTTTTAGGAAAAAGGTTTCGAGGTGGGACATGGTCTTCAGTGGTGGCAATATCCCCACAATAAACACAAACAACGTTTTCGGCTGGTGAATTGTTCGCAGTCATGACAGCAATTATACCTAACTTTTTATTTTCCTGAATAACGGTTATCCGACAAAATCAAACCCTTCGGCGCGTATAAGAAAGGGTAAGTTCAGAGAAAACCGATACCAGTTTGGTTCAATAAAGACACTTGCCATATCCTTCCTTGGCATCGGTCAGCATCTTTCGGAAAAAGCACCACCCTGTCCGATACGCCCACATTTTGAGAAAGATCGAGGGTGATATTTCCCCTGTTATTGGCAAATGCCATTTTCACTGTAATCCATGCGATTTTGATTTCGCTGTCTTTTTCGTAAGTTTCAGGGACAGCAATTTTATATTGCATGTTGTCAGCCACGGTTATGAATGTCCCACTGACTTTTGCGAGCTGTGAGTGTGGATCTCTTCGAAAAAAATGTGCGTTCGGATTTCTGGCATGCTTTATGGGAATATCGTATGAAGCGAAGGGGTTTCCGCGCCATGTAAAAATTTTTGGGGGATGGCTGGGATGGGACTATGTGTTTTCTTAATGTTGTATTGTCCTGTTATCCGTTTTTTCGACGAATGCGGGGCCTCTTCTCCTGAGTGAGGGATTTAAGGTCTGTGAGGGCCTCACCGATGGATACATACATCACTTACAAAGAGGAGGTATGACGGATGCAATGCCCTCGCTGTCAGGGAACCATGATAATTGATCATTTTGTGGATATGGCTACGAGTGGCGAGATTTGGATGCCTGGTTGGCGGTGTCTGATGTGTGGGGAAATCGTTGATCCGCTCATTGAGCATCATCGTCAACTGCAGCGTGAACATCAGGAAGTGGTTGGTGCCATTTCCGGATCAACCGCTCGTCCTCCTTCACCCATTTCCGTAAAGTCGCGCAAGGCGACCAAGCGTTCCTTCTAGCCTTTCGGTTTTTCCCCTTTTCGCGGTCCTTTTTTTCGCTCTCCTGTGGTCTCAATGGCTACCTCTCGATTTGCTTGTGGGGTGGGTTTCTCTATGCTAGATTCCTCTGGATGCTGTTGAGAAATCAGGGTTTCCCGCCGTTAAATCTGGAGGCAAATGCCCTCTCTATTTCTGAGTTTTTTCTTCCAATTTGACGAGGTTTGACGAGGAATTCTTTACCCACGCCCACATTTCTTAACAGACGGGGTGAGGTGGCAGGGCATCTATTTGTGGGTCATCTATCGAGGTGATGACGGTCATTATCTTTTATAAGGCATAAGCATGGCGCATACGTACGATCATCAAACCGTTGAAGCAAAGTGGCAGGCCTATTGGGCCCAATCCGGGACTTTTCATGTTCAGGAAGATCCGGATAAACCCAAATATTATTGCTTGGAGATGTTTCCCTATCCCTCGGGCCGCATTCACATGGGCCATGTGCGCGTGTATGCCATCGGGGATGTGGTGGCCCGCTATAAAACGATGCGTGGGTATAACGTGTTGCACCCGATGGGGTGGGATGCCTTCGGGTTGCCGGCCGAAAATGCCGCGATTGAGAAAGGGGTGCACCCCAACGTCTGGACTCAGGAGAATGTCGCCTATATGAAAGGGCAACTCCAGCGGATGGGTCTGTCCTATGATTGGGGTCGAGAGGTGAATACGTCCCAGCCTGAGTATTACCGCTGGAATCAATGGATCTTTGTGAAAATGGTTGAACGTGGTCTGGCGTATCGAAAACGCTCGGCCGTGAATTGGTGTCTTTCTTGTGAAACGGTCTTGGCCAATGAGCAGGTGTTGGCACAAGAAGGAAAAGACGGAGGGGTCTGCTGGCGATGCGAGTCGGTGGTCATTCAAAAAGAATTGGAACAGTGGTTTTTTCGTATTACGTCCTATGCTCAGGAGTTATTGGATGGCTGTGAGCGGTTACCGACCTGGCCGGCTCGTGTGCTGGCCATGCAGCGCCATTGGATTGGGCGGAGCGAAGGGGTGGAACTGGATTTTCCCTTAGTGGAAGCCGTAGCCGGCCTTCAGGCGATCCGGGTGTTTACCACGAGACCGGATACCATTCATGGGGCGACCTTCATGAGCCTAGCTCCGGAATCGCCCCTGGTCGAACAATTAATAGCCGGGAGACCTGAAGCCGCCGGGGTTCGAGCGTTTGTGTCACGTGTGTCGCGTGTGGATAAAGCGACCCGTACGGCTGCCGATCGGGACAAAGAAGGCGTGTTTACCGGCGCTTATGCCATCAATCCGTTTACCAAGGAACGTATCCCGATTTGGGTGGCGAATTTTGTGTTGTACGAATATGGCACAGGGGCGATTATGGCTGTTCCCGCGCATGACCAACGGGATTTTGAATTCGCGAAAACCTATCACATCCCGGTTCGGCTGGTGATTCAAGACCCGGAAGGCAAGCTGGCTTCTGAAGACCTGGAAGCGGCTTATGAAGAACAGGATGCCGCCGGACACTTGGTGAATTCCGGAGATTTTTCCGGCTTGTCCGTGGGACAAGCCAAACGGGCCATCGGCGAATATGTGGAAACACAGGGGTGGGGAAAGCGAACCATCAATTTCCGGTTGAGAGATTGGGGCATCTCCCGACAACGCTATTGGGGTACGCCCATTCCGATGTTGTATTGTGATCGGTGTGGCATTGTCCCGGTTCCCGAAGGCGATTTGCCCGTTCTGCTGCCTGACGATGTGCCGTTTACTGGGAAGGGCGGGTCTCCGCTCAAGGAATCCCCTTCTTTTGCACAAGCCACGTGTCCCACCTGCGCCGGCCCGGCACGCCGCGAAACGGATACGATGGATACCTTTGTGGATTCGTCCTGGTATTTCCTTCGCTATTGCTCGCCAAAAGACACCACACAAGCGGTGAATCCCCAAGCTGCACACCATTGGATGGCGGTGGACCAATATGTCGGCGGGATCGAACATGCCGTGTTGCATCTGTTGTATGCGCGTTTCTTTACCAAGGTCTTACGGGACCTGGGTCTCACGACGGCTGATGAACCCTTCACCCATTTGCTCACTCAAGGCATGGTGACCAAGGAAACCTACTGGTGTGAAGAGCATCGATGGCTGCTCCCGGCTGAAATCAAAAAAAACGGCCAGCAGCGGATCTGCATGCACTGTGGGCGGCCCATTGTGACGGGCCGGACGGAGAAGATGTCCAAGTCGAAAAAGAACATAGCCTCGCCTGAAGACTTGTGTGACCGTTATGGGGCGGACACGGCCAGAATGTTTTCGTTATTTGCCGCACCTCCGGAGAAAGATTTGGAATGGAGCGATACGGGAGTGGAAGGGTGCTATCGGTTTCTCAACCGGGTCTGGCGGTTGGTGCAGGATCTCCTTCCCGTCGTGAATGGGGTGGCTTCAAATCCCGGGTCCAGCGGGTCCGTGCTTCTCCCTCAACTGCAACGGGCGACGCATCAGACGATTAAGAAGGTCACGGAAGATCTTGAGCGGGGTTTTCAATTTAATACGGCCATTGCGGCTCTTATGGAATTTGTGAATGAGTTGTATAAGTTCTGGAAAGAATTTCCGGGGGAGGCCTTAACCGCTGCCGAGCGAAAGGAGTGGCGAACAACGGTGGAAACGTTGGTGGTGTTGCTTGCGCCGTTTGCTCCCCATGTGACTGAGGAGTTGTGGGAAATCTTAGGGAGGCGCCCAGGGATGAGTCGTCAGAGGTGGCCGGACTTCGATCCCCTGTTGGTGGTCAGTGCTGAATGGACAATTCCTCTCCAGGTGAATGGGAAACTCCGGAGTAAAATCGTGGTTCCGGCCGGAACGACAAAAGAGCAGATCATTGCAGCGGCTCAGGCGGATCCCAAATTAGTGGAATGGGTGCAAGGTAAAGTCGCTCGAAAAATTATTTATGTAGAACAGAAGCTGGTGAATTTTGTTATTTAACGCAAGCCGACCGGGTTGGCTCCTTCAGCAGATGAGATGCTTGATTGGCAAATGGGGAGTCATGCTGTTGTGTCTGAGTGCCGGATGTGGGTATCAATTCACGGTTGAGGGGCCGGGCCCGGTGGTCGGGGGGAGTGCCGGCCTGGTTGCACAAGGACCGCCGGTTCGTCTGGTTTTTCCTGTGCTAAAAAATAACAGCTTTGAACCAAACCTGGAATTCAAATACACCAGATATGTTCGTCAGGCGTTGCAGTCGGTCGGAAGCGCCGAATTTGTCGAGGATGCATCCGCCGATTTTGTGATGGAAGGTGCGATTCTAGGGATATCGCTTCGTTCATTGGCCTTTACCCGTACGCAGACACAGGAAAGCCGGGTTACGGTGCGTGTATTGTTGAGGGTGAAGGACCGGAAAACCGGGAAAGTCCGATGGTCTCAAACCGGAACCAGTACAGCGGAATTTTTTGTGGGGGCTACATCCACGTCAGATTCCGAGAGGGGATTGCAATTTAACCGGGTCTTGCAGGACCGTGCGGTTGAACAAGCCGGGCAACAGGTGGCTGCTGATTTAGCCGATCAATTTTTGGGCGCCCAGGGGCAGGGGGTGTTTGACAGAAATGGAAAAACGATGGTCCCGACTCCGGTCTCTGATGTTGACGAATTCCCCGAGACCTCAGCACCTTACGGAGATCTCTCGCCTCCAGGCTCCCAGATGCCTTGATTGACTGTGTGATGTGGCAGAATTGTCTATCTCTTGAGGCGTATTCACGGTGAAAGTTCATGAACTTCAAAATCAGATCAACCGGCATGGGTTATCCCCGCTGTATTTGGTCATTGGGGAAGAGCCCTATTTTCGCGATCAGGCCTTGAGGATTCTTTGTGTGGCGGGACGGGAAAGGGATGCTTCAGGGTCCTCCAACCATTTAACGACCAATGATTCCTCCCGGATGTTTCATGTCGATGTCGTCTATGGTGATGAAACCGACGCGTCGGAAATATTAGCCATTTCGGAAGAGACCTCGTTTTTTTCCCTGCGACGACTCCTCATCATCAAATGGGCAGATAAACTATCTTCCCGAGATGGTGAAGCCCTCATGCCCTATTTTCAGGCTCCCAATGAAACGACCACACTGATCATCACTGCGGGGAAATTGGATGGGCGGACGAAGTGGGTTCAAGAACTGAAAAAACGGGCAACGGTGGTGGAATGCTCCCCGGTATTTGAGGGGCAGCGAGCAGGGTGGGTTACGCAGCGAGCGCGAGAGTTAAGCTTGGAGCTGGAAGACGGTGCCCTCGAGATACTGAAGGATCAGATTGCCGAAGGGTTGTATGGGACGGCCAGCGAATTGGAAAAATTGGCGGCGTTTGTGCCAGAAGGACATCGTGTCCGGGCACAGGATGTGGAAACGGTCAGAGGAAAACCCCCTGGTATTTCCGTGTTTGATTGGTCGGAAGCCGTCGTGCTAGGGGATGAGGGGCGAGCATTAGATATCGTAGCCAAAAATTTAGAAACCGGCGAGGCCCCCTTACGGATGTTGGGTGCTTTCCTGTGGCAGATGCGAAAGATCTGGAAAACGCATGCGTTGATGCAAGAAGGGCATGATGCAGGCCAGGCCGCCCGTCAAGCAGGAGTTCCGCCGTTTCGTGCGAGGGAGTTTATTCAACAGGTGCAGCGGTGGAAGCTGTCTTCCCTCCGTTGTGCATGGGAATTATTCGCTCAGGCTGATTCGGCTCTTAAGGGAGGACGGGCATCACGTCCCAAGATTGTCTTGGATGACCTTGTCATCCAACTTTGCCAATCCACCAAGGCCAGTCAAGACACCAAGACCTTAGCTGGGCGCACCAAACCTCACAAGGTGTGAGCTCCCGTGACCTTTTTACTAAATTATTTAGTTGGGAGGGCGTTGACGCGGGATGCGAGACGGGAAACCCAACGTGAGGCGGTATTCCGATGAAGCGTGCCTTTGGTGACGGCTTTATGCAGTTCAGAGGTGGCTTCCCGCAAAGAGGCCTTGGCCTCGTCGCTGTTGTTCTCGTTGACCGCCCCATGAACCTTCTTGATAAAGGTCCTGACGCGTCGCAGGATAGACCGATTGCGTTCCTGGCGCTTTAGAGTTTGACGAGCTGCTTTGATTGCTGAATGATGTCGGTTGGCCATGTTTTCCTCCAGAAAAAATCGAATTCCGTTTTCTATCACAATTTTGTAAAAGTGGTCAATTAACTGCGTGGAAAATTGTGGTGGTGTTCAAAATGTTTCGTGTCCCTTGAATGATGAGGTTTTCTCGAAAAATTAGGTCAATCATCGTGAATGGTCGCAAACGGTATGTGGCTTGCGACGCCCACGGCCCTCTGATAAGATTGCCCTCTTCTTCCGCTCGAAATTTCCATGTGATGGTGGGTGTAGCTCAGTTGGTTAGAGCGCCGGATTGTGGATCCGGAGGTCGCGGGTTCGAAACCCGTCACTCACCCCATTTGTTTTTAAATGCCTGTAACCCTGTTTGCAGGTAACTGTTTGATGCCGCAAACTCCCATCGTGTTTTTAAAAAACCACGTCAGATATTCTTCATAGAATCGACTCCTTGGGGTCGTGATACGTCCCTCAGGTCCTGCCGCTTCCCTATTAAAACTATATTTGGCTCGCACTGGATTGCATTTAGGCAAGTCAACGTTGGCGGACAACATGCATTTGTGGAAGGAAGGTCGGCGGCACGATTGCTATTTGAGAGGAACCATAGCCCCCTAGTCATAGGTAAAGGGCAGGTATTGATAGAGCCAGGTTTCCGTCAGGGTTCGATCGCCAAGCTTGAGAAAGAGGCGGAGATTGACCGGCTCCTTGCCTTCGACATAGAGATCGAAAGCTGCCCGCCAATTCTTGGTTCCAACCACTTGCAGCGCGTATTCGTTGTCAATTCGACCCTTGGACGTGCTGATGATCGGTTTAACGTTGTCCAGTTTGGCGACCTCGTTGAGCGGCCCACCCTCGAAGTCGATCACAAATTTCCGGCCGCCTTTCGGGCGCGGCTGACCGGGAATGCCGGCATTGCCTAGCCGAGTATGCATGACCCGGGCGACCGATTTGGACAGATAGGGCTCGGTTGCGACCCAATGAAGCCGATAGGCGTAATGCCACTCGGATCCGGCCTTAACCGGTTCCTTCGGTAGCCAATAGATGACGATATTGTCATGGATTTCGTCGTCGGTCGGAATTTCGATCAATTGAATTTCGCCCTTGCCCCACTCACTGGCCGGCTCAATCCAGACGCTGGGCCGTCGGTCGTAGAACACGCCGTCATCCTCGTAGTGGTAGAAGGCGCGGTCCCTCTGCAGGAGGCCAAAGCCCTTAGGGTTGTTGTCGACGAAGCTGTTGGTCATGACCGATGACGGGTTGTTGAGTGGACGCCAGATACGCTCGCCTGCGCCCGTCCACATGGCCAGACCGTCGTTGTCATGGATTTCCGGACGCCAGTCTCTGATCTGATGACGATTGTTTTCGGCATACCAGAACATGCTGGTCAGTGGCGCAACTCCCAGGCGTTTGATGTCCTGGCGTGCATAGAGATTGGCTTCAATGTCCATGAGGATCTGCTGGTTTTTGATGCAGACCATGCGAAACGCGCCAGCGATGCTCGGGCCGTCAAGCAGGGCATAGATCACAAACTCCTTGCTGTCCGGGGTTCCTGGCTCCAACCAGAATTCGGTAAATCGGGGGAATTCCTCCGGGGTGGGCAGGGCTGGGTCGATGGCCACGCCCCGTGCCGAAAGTCCGTATTGATTCAGCTCTCCGGCGCTACGGAAATAGGAGGCGCCGAGAAACGCCATCCAATCGGTGGTCGCCCCTGGTCCATCTTGGAGGCGAAAGCCGGAAAAACCAAGATCATCCGGGAAGACCTTGCCGAGGCTGGTTCCGCCGAAGGTGAAGTACTCGGAACGGTAGAGAATTTCTCGAGACTGGCCACCATTAAGAGCATGTAGTTTAACGGGCACTTTGAAATACCGGCCGAGATGGAAGAACTGAGCCGGAAAATTCACGCTACCGTCCTCGCCCAAGCCCCGCTCGCGTTTGAATACGATCTGCTGGAAGGCGTCGTAGTCGATCGATTCCAAGACTTTGTCATGACGGACCAGCGGCTCTTCATAGGGCATGGTGGCCATCGTCTTGGCACGCCGCTTCAACAAATCAAAGGAGAATGGTTTGGCGGTATCGAACTGAATGCCGGAAGTCCCAGCTCTACTTCGCGCCTGCGGGAGTCCAGCCAAGGCACCGAGAGCGCTCATCACTACAAGAAACTGTCGGCGATTCAACATATCTGGGCCATCTGTGAGGGAGGAGATGTCGGTGCAGACAGCATCGGAATTTTCCCTAACGCTTGCGGAGCACAGGCAGGCAATCCAGAAGTACGATGACTCTTGAGAAAACTACCATCCATCGCCATATGTTGGACTCCGTTGAGGACGTTCGATGTCTGACCCTCGGTTCGACGTGTGGTGAGTAAGAATATTACACGGGAATTTGGGAGGATCAGATTCATACCAAAGAAGTCACCGGAGGGTCAATCAGCGGTTCAACAGGCTGGGCCGGGAACTAAGTGGAACGCGCGGGGGAGAGACCATTTGCGTTGGAATCTTGATGGTAATTTCGAGGAAAACTGTAAGGAGCCGTCATGGTTTGTCACATTAAAAAAAAGAGGGTCTTCGCGTAATCGAGTGGGTAAATGCATATCTCCTTGAGCATGCAGGTCAGGATTTTTAGCCGAAGGTACTC
>JAGQKG010000116.1 GCA_020430245.1 Nitrospira sp. | reverse complement strand
TACCATGGAGAGACCCTCTCTAGCAACAGAAGATTTTCAAGAAGGAAATTCTTTGCCTTTTCAAGCAACTTCCTGTCCTTCAGCATCCCTGTTAGAATCGGGTCTCCATGGAAATTATTACCACCCATCTCGAGGCGGATTTCGATGGCCTCGCCTCAATGGTGGCCGCCAAAAAGCTTTACCCGGAGGCACACCTTGTCCTCCCGGCTGGGGCCCAATCCCGCGAGCGGGCCTTTCTCACTGACCATCCCCTTCCCTTCACATCACCCTCAAGTCTGAATTTTCCGGAAATTACCCGTTTGATCTTAGTCGATGCCCAGCACCGTGACCGGTTAGGCCAACTCGAAAAAGCTCTTGAAAATCAACGCATTTCAATTCATATTTATGATCATCACCCCTTGGAAACCACCAATTCTCTGCTCACAATGGCAGACTACTGCAAAGTGGATTCGGTGGGGGCTACCATCACACTTCTCTGCGAAGAACTTCAAGCCAGAGCACTCACATGGACACCGGAGGAAGCGACACTATTCGCCATTGCCTTGTATGAAGAGACTGGTCAATTTGGCTTCCGAAATACCACACCCCGAGATTTTCAGACCGGCGGGGTCCTTGTGCAAACAGGAGCCGATTTAAACCAAGTGGGGCAATATATCAGCCGTCAGTGGACGCCCCCGCAGCTGGAATTATTCCAGGCCTTGTTGCAATCGGCAAAAACGCTGAACCTTGGGCACCGACGGATTCTGCTCACCACCCTCACCTGGACGGGCTATGTACAGGACATGGCGCCCGTTGTTCAGCAATTGGCACAATTACATGGAGCCGATGCGATCATCGCCGCTGTCGCCATGGAGGGAAAAGTGCAAGTCATCGGGCGAAGCCGCCACCCCGACATGGATATGAATCAGATAACCACGGCCTTTGGCGGGGGCGGACATACTATGGCTGCGGCCGCCAGCATTAAAAACCTCACCATCGTAGAGGTAGAACAAAAAATCCTCGCCCTATTGCAAGAACAAGCCAAAACCTGGCTTCCCATCAAACGTCTCATGACGACTCCGGTCAGAACAGTGGATCTCAACACCACGGTCAAACAGACCGAACGCCTCATGACACAATACGAAGTGAACGCCCTTCCGGTGGTGAATGCCACAGGGGGCTTTATGGGGTTAGCCACACGGGAAGCGGTACAAAAGGCCCTATACCACAAGCTTGCTACCCATCCTATCGATCACATCATGCTCACAGAAATCTTTCTGGCTACACCCGCCACCCCGTTTGACGAGGTCGAACGCCACATGGTTGAGCGGAATCAGCGGATTGTCCCTGTGCTGGATCACGACCAGATCGTTGGCATTTTCAGCCGGACCGATTTACTTCGGGCTATACACCAGGCCCTTCCCTCCCAGGGAGGAGACGTGGAGCCCTCTGCCGGAGCGTCCCCTTCGGCAACAGCACACTCTACGCCAACCTTGCATACTTCAAATCTTCACAAGCAATTGGCAAGCCGACTACCTCCGCCTCTCCTGACCCTCCTCCAGACCATGAGGAACCTTGCTGACACGCAGGAGGTTGCCGCTTTCCTCGTCGGTGGATTCGTCCGGGATTTCCTCATGAACATTCCCAATTACGATCTGGACGTGGTGATCGAAGGAGACGGCATTGGTTTCGGCAAAGCCCTCGCCCAAGAATTGAAGGCGGAATGGACCATTCATGAGCGATTTGGCACCGTCTCCCTCACGCTCCCCAAGACGCTCAACATTCCACAGATGCATCACCTGGACGTTGCCACGGCCCGAACGGAATATTATGAATATCCCACCGCGCTACCGACCGTGGAACGCAGTTCCATAAAAAAAGACCTCTACCGACGGGATTTCACAATCAATGCGCTGGCCATTCGCTTAAACCGAACGCCCGGTGAACTCCTGGATTTTTTCGGGGGCCGGAGAGACCTCAAGGACAGAATCGTCCGGGTCCTTCACAGCCTCAGCTTCGTAGAAGATCCCACCCGAGTCTTTCGAGCCATTCGCTTCGAACAGCGGTTCGGCTTCCAGATCAGCAAGGAAACACATCATTTCATTCAACAGGCCCAAACCATGGAACTGTTTCACCGGCTTTCCGGGGTACGATTAGGGAATGAACTGATCCATATTCTAGAGGAACCCGAGCCGGCCAAAGGCATTCAGCGATTGAGTCAATTTAAACTCTTCCCCTTCATTCATCCCAAGCTACAATGGAAGGAACCGGTTCCGAAGCTCTTTGCATCCGGAGAAAAAATTCTGGCCTGGCATGAAGTAGAAAACGCCAAATCAGAAACCGGGCAATGGCTCCTCTATGCCTTGGCCTGGTTTGAATCGTTAGGCAAAACCGAATTGGTCAAAACCTGGAAACGATTAGGATTCCCACAACGAACCACCACAACCGTTGGAGAGTTCTTACAGGTCCAGTCTACGTTAATTCGAACCCTCAACAGGAAACACCTGGCTCCTTCAGAAATCTATGATCTCCTTACGCCATGGCCGAAAGAACTCGTGTTGTTCCTCATGGCCAAGGCGCAAAGCAAGCCGACGATTCATGCGGCCATGGAACGGATCCGTGATTATCTCACCACGTTCCAATATGTCGCCATCACCGTAACCGGCCACGACTTAGAAGACATGGGCCTTCCCAAAGGTCCAGCCTATCGCCGGGTGCTCGATCGGATCTTCAAGGCGAAGCTGGACGGTCTTGCAGCCACGCCGGACGATGAATATCGCCTTGCCAAAACATTCATGGCACAAGAAACCACATCAGGAAGCCACTTCAAATCCTCCTCCTTTGTGAGGAAAGTCAGGGGGCGGTAGGCTATCCATTGCTTCCCCGGCAAGTGTTCTCATCCTTCCCCATGCACCGGCTTTCATCGCCCATCTCTCCGTCCCGAATCCGCTGGCGAATTCTTCTGCTACTCCTTCTCATCAGCATCATTACCTACATCGACCGGGTGAATATTTCCGTCACCGCCCGCCAAATGATGCCGGCACTCGGTCTCACCGATCTGCAAATGGGTCAGATCTTTTCGGCCTTTGTCTTTGGCTACGCTCTCTTTCAAATTCCCGGTGGCTGGTTGGGCGATCGCTGGGGACCACGTCGCGTATTGACCTTCGCCCTTATCTGGTGGTCGATCTTTACAGCTCTGACGGCCGTCGCTCCCACGCTCCCACTGGCCAACTTGATCGGGATTATGGGTTCACTCATGGTCGTGCGTTTCTTCATCGGCATCGGCGAAGCCGCCGCGCTGCCCAATTTCAATCGAGCCGTCGCCAACTGGCATCCCCCGAATGAACGGGGCTTAGGCATTGGCATCACCATCGGAGGGATCGGCCTGGGCTCAGCCCTCACGCCACCCATCACCGCCTGGATCATGGTCAATTATGGCTGGCAAACGGCGTTTTATGTCGCAGGCGGATTGGGTATTGGCATCGCGCTCTTGTGGTATTGGTACGCGACCGATCATCCTAGGCAACATGCACATGTCAACGACGCCGAAGCCACACTGATCGAGGGATCAGAATCTCAACCCGATTTCCCTACGCCCTTGAAAGGACGCTCCGGCAAAGCCTGGGGAACGGTCCATCAGGTTATCACCGAATCTGAAACACGTGAAGGACAGCCTCCAGCTTCACAGGCAAAAGGCAACAAGATCGGTGGGAAGAAGGACAACCCCATCTCCACCATCCCACTACGAACAGGGAAGAAAAGCGAACCAGCACCCAATCAGAAGTCAAAGACGACCACCGTTCCATGGAAGACCATCCTCACCACACCCACCGTCTGGTGGCTCACGCTCAGCTACACCTGCCTCGGCTACGTGGCCTATATCTATATGTCCTGGTTTTATCTCTACCTCGTCAACGTGAGAGGCTTTGCCATCCTTCAAGGCGCTTTCTTCGCCTCAGCGCCGTTTATCGCGATGGCCATCTTCTGCCCGCTAGGAGGATGGGTCACCGATCGTCTCACCGAGCAATACGGCGTCAATCGTGGTCGCGCGAGCGTGGGAGGAGCAGGAATGATTTTGGCCGCGCTTTCCATCATTATCGGCGCCAACATCGAAGCGCCCTATGTTGCCATCGGCTTCCTTTCGTTCGGCGCGGGGTGGCTCTACTTCACGGTTGGGCCATTCTGGTCATCCACCACGGACTTATCCAAACCCTACGCAGGGACCCTCTCAGGCCTCATGAACACCGGCGCCAACCTGGGCGGAACGCTCTCCCCAACATTGACGCCGTGGCTGGCCGATACCTTCGGCTGGTCCGTCTCCCTCGGCATCGCCGCCGGCATCGCCCTACTCGGTGGACTCTGTTGGCTTATGATTCGGCCGGAATATGGGCTTAAAAGCTAAAATTTCCTTTAACTCATTCTTTCCAAAATAAAAAGAAATCCCCCATCGCCATGTTAGACTCAAGACATGAGTCCTACTGTTCTGAAGATCCGAGGATATCGATTTTTCTTCCTTTCCCGTGAAGAAAATCGAACGGATATACATGCAAAGGATCACCATCATGAATTCACAAACGCATGGAAAGACTATTTCAGCACCTGAAGTCACAAATATTTCCTCGCATGGAATCTGGCTCTTGACCAAAGAACAAGAGTATTTCCTTTCCTACAAAGATTTCCCATGGTTCATGGAAGCTTCAGTTGGTAAAATTCTTCATGTCGAAGAACCCTCACCAGGGCATTACTATTGGCCGGATTTGGATATAGATTTAGGCATAGAGACCATCAAACATCCGGAACGGTTTCCACTCAAAGCAAAACCAACCCGTTAATGCAATTCACATTGCTGAGATCTCTCACAGCAATCTCCAGAGAAATTGATACGGAGGATTTTCCCACGCTGATGCCATAGCCGGGAAATAATTTTGGAGTGACTCCCTAATCTCCAGACCATGATAAACTTAGGCGCTGAACTTGAACACCAAAAACAGGCAGTCACAAAATCGTGATGCGAAGATAAGCCATGGGAGACAAAGGCTGGCAAAAGTATAAACCAAAAAGTGGCAGTTACAGGGCTGCTAGCCCGTTCACGCTTCGAGAGCCTCAACACGAACGGGGTATCGAAGTGGTCACCCGTTGGGTGAGAGTCCGTTCGCCCTGAGCGCCACGGCTTCCGCGACAGTCGAAGGGTTCCGAGATGGCCAACTGCCGATTTTAGGATAAAGAAAAAATTCAATAACTGAAATTGGACCAACAAGGAAAACAGAAATAGGGCAGGTAGCCTAGGCACTCTCGATTAGAGAGAAAATATTCGGTGAACCCAACGGTTGTCCAAACAATCAGAACAGACGAGAACCACCGAACATTGACATCCGCCAATGAGATGAGGGGCCATTCATGGATAGGGGTACCGTTTATCGGCCGCATCATGGCCCTCTCTATTTTCCTGCTCTTTCCCGGTCTTGTTTACGCCACGGAGATTGAAGAGTTCAAAAGGGGTGTCGTCAAAATTACTGCACTGGTAAATGGGCAACCAAGTGTCGGGACGGGATTTATCGTGAGGCTCGACAAGGACGCCGCCTACATCGTGACTGCCGCACATGTGATTTTTGGAGATAGCACGCCACAGGTATGGTTCTTTCCTCTTCCTCATCAATCGTTTCCCTCACAGGTGTTAGGCATCGATGGCACAAATGAGAATGGGTTGGCCACATTGCGTGTTTCCGATACCCTTCCTGATGGACTCGTGGCGCTTCCGCTCGATCAGACCACCCAGGCATCCGGGGGAGAAACCATTACCTTCATCGGATTTCCACCGAATCTCGCTCCCTGGACCGTCTCAACCGGAAGTATCAGCGGGAGGAAAGGCCCACACCTGATGTTTCAGGCGTTAGTGGAGGAAGGTCATTCGGGTGGCCCCCTTCTGCTTGATGGCAAAGTGATCGGAGTCGTGACAGATGCTCAGGGACGTCTGGGGTATGCAGTCCCTACACCGGTTTTGTCGATCGCGTTGAAAGGATGGCATGTGGAACCATCGGGGAGCGACTCGTTATCACGAGAGATTTCAAGCGCAGACGGTGCACCGATGGTTCGGATTCCTGCAGGGCAGTTTGAAACGAATGTAGAATCACGCTCAGGAACCGGGGACATGACAGAAGGGAGTCGATATACCGTCTATGTCGAAGATTTCTTTATCGACAAGTATGAAGTCACCATTGAACGGTATGGGAAATTTCTACAGGTCACCGGTCGAACAGCCCCTGAATATTGGGATCACATCAAGATGCCCCGGGATGCCAATCGCCCCGTCGTCGGCGTGACATGGCCGGAGGCCAAAGCCTACTGCCATTGGGCCAAGAAGCGATTACCGACCGAAGATGAATGGGAGAAAAGTGCACGAGGAACCGACGGACGCATGTATCCATGGGGCAATGAGCCACCGACGAGCCAACACACAAATTTCGCCACATTTGGAGACTTTGACGTGTCAAAACTTTCTCCGGTCGGGACATTCGAAAAGGATAGAAGTCCATATGGGGTGTTTGACTTGGCCGGAAATGTGAGTGAGTGGACGGCTGATAGCTGGAATGAATCGCGGAATCCAGACCGTGATGCGGATGAGACCGTCGCGGGTTCCCAAAAAGTCATACGAGGTGGAGCATGGAACGAAAAGGACGAATATTTGAGGGCGGCATTGCGCTCTTATGCTTCACCAACCAACAGAGATGTCGGTCTTGGCTTCCGCTGCGCTCAAAATCCGGATACGCCCTCATGAAAAAAGATGAGGGGCATGACGGAAGAAAGGATGGTCTAAAAATCGGCAAGCTAGTCGATGGAAGGCGTATAAACGGTTTTCTTATCCCTGGATCATGGTAAGCTAAATCGCTGATCCTGAGGATAACGAAAATCGGTAGTCAGAGAATCGGAACAGTTCAGTCCACACTTCACGGAAAGACGGTCAATCAAAAAAAGAAAGGAGGAACACCATGGGAGACAAAGGCGGAAAAAAGGATAAAGACAAAGCTCAAAAGCAGAAAGCCAATCAACAGGCAAAAAAAGATAAAAAGAAATAGCTGAGGCACATTCGTTGAAGGACATGGTGGGCTTCGCGTATGCGAAGCCCACCACTGTTTAAGCTTCCCACCTCCCACCAACGGTGGCAAAACTCAAGAAAACACCTCCCCCCAAGCCGGTAAACCAACCATGATCAAATAAATGGAAATGTTTTATAATAATTAACGGTTTCACTCCACGGCCTGTTTCCTGATCCCAATGCCTCAGAACAAACAGAGTAAAATTCTGTCCACCCAACGGATGAACCACAGAGGACTACCTAAGGTAGGACCCCTGGGAGATCCACGAATAAATGGCTAGAATAACCACGTGAGCAACCTCCAATTCAACTGGAAGCGCTTTTGGTACCCAAGGGGCTCTAGTCTCAATCTAGTAGATGACGGGTACCTTCCTGACCCTGATTCCCAATCAACCAGATTCTGGAATAATGATGTCGTTTCATTCGAGGAAATCTCCGAGTTGAAAGCGCTAATTCTGCTCGGCGATCCTGGGATGGGGAAATCCACCGTTCTATCAGAACAAGAGTCTATTTCAGGGAAAATGCAGCATGATTCAAGCCAGAAGTATCTCTTCCTCAATCTCCGCTCTTACAAAACAGACAGCCGACTAGCAGATGACCTTTTAAAAAGCTCCACCTTCAAGGAGTGGTTAGCAGGCACACATACTTTGCATCTTTTCTTGGACAGTTTGGATGAAGGCTTACTATCCATCAATACATTAGCAGCATTCTTTGCAGATGAGTTCAAGAAAATACCTTCTGAACGCCTTTACCTCAGAATTGCTTGTAGAACAGTTGAATGGCCGGACCTCCTTGAAAATGCCCTCCAAGACTGGTTAGGTAAAGATGTAGTCCAACATTATGTGCTCGCACCACTCAGGAAAAAAGATGTCGAAGAAGCAGCCCGAGTTTCGGGTTTAGGCGCAGATCACTTTCTTATTCAGGTCGAATCTTCAGCCGTCGTCCCATTGGCCATCAAACCCGTCACTTTGAAATTTCTGCTATCGGTATATCGGAAGCAGGGCAGTCTGCCCAGTTCCCAGTCCACCCTCTATCTGGAAGGCTGTCGACTTCTTGCTGCCGAGCCGAGCGATAGTCGTCGTGCAGCTGGATACCAAGGGGAGCTTACCGCCGGCCAACGCATGGCGGTGGCAGCTCGAATTGCGGCTGGTATGATCTTTGGAAATCGAAATGCGATCTATCTGGGTACAAATCCCGCCGAAGCTCCTGACGAAGATGTTACGCTCCCTGAATTATCTGGGGGAACTGAGTCAGATGACGGGGTTCGGTTCAACCTAGGAGAAAAAGAGATTCAGGAAACTCTTGATACCGGCCTTTTTTCAACTGCCGGTCCGAATCGAATTGGTTGGGGACATCAGACCTATGCCGAATTTTTAGCAGCATGGTATCTGAAGAAACATGACATTTCGATATCTCAGATCAAGAGCCTCATCACTCATCCGAATGATCTAGCGGGCAAGATTGTTCCACAGTTGAGTGAAACTGCTGCATGGCTTGCTGGAATGATTCCAGAGATCTTTCAGGCCATCGTACAAGCTGAGCCAGATCTTCTGCTAAGAAGTGAGGTGGCTACAGGGGATTCTCCACGTCGGGCTACCTTGGCCGAAGCATTGCTACAACTCTATGAAAATGAGCACGTCTTTGACCGTGATCGTGATCACTACAAAAATTTGGCCCATCCCGGCTTAGCAGACCAACTTCGGCCCTATGTTGCAGATAATACAAAGGGGATAATCGTGCGGCGTGTAGCCATAGACATTGCGGAATCTTGCAATACTCAAAGTCTCAACGAGGCCCTGCTTGCCGTGGCTCTTGATACCTCTGATAATCTGCAAACACGAGTACAGGCTGCTTCAGCGATTGGGGGAATAGGCGATGATGAAACGAAGAAAAAGCTCAAGCCTCTGGCTTTTTCAGTGAATCCTGACGATCTCCAGGATGAACTGAAGGGCAGTGTACTCAGAGCATTATGGCCTTCTCTCATAACAGCCCAAGAACTATTCTCTCTGCTGAAGCCAGCAAAAAGTGAGAGGTTCGCTGGAATTTACCGAGTTTTTCTTTCATCGGAGATCGTTGCGCATCTGGCTCCACAGGATTTAATCCCAGCCCTCGAATTCGTGACCAATCTGGAACAGCCACGAGATGAGTTAGACTCCTCTTTGGAATCTCTCATGGATGGGGTTGCAAGGCTGGCATGGGATAACATGAACGTGCCAGGGGTGACGGAGGGATTGGCGAGATTCGTGGCATCCAGACTGAAGCACCACGATAATCTTGTCCAAGGGCCATCAGGAGAGCGGGATCCCCTCTTTTTTACACAAGAGCAGAATAAAAGACGCTGTTTGTTAGAGGCTGTCTTTTCTGTCGCAGAAAATGAAACTGAAAGCGATATAGACTGGCTCGATTTTTCGGATCCACCCCTCGTATTATTGGAGGACTTTGAGTGGCTCATTTCCTGCCTTGATCGTTTTTCAAATAAAAAGGAGCAGAAAGCCATCGGGCACATCCTACAACATATATTTATGCGAAATAATATTCGTCAGCTAGAGCTAATTTATGACGCATGCAATCGACATCCAGTGATTGCAGAAATATTCAATTGGGTATGGCAGCCGATCCTCCTCGACTCAGATCAAGCCAAGGAATGGAAAAGACAGCACCAACGACAGCAAATGTTAAACAGGAGAAGGGATAGGCCTGTCCTAACGCCCTCCCCAGCGGAACGAGTGATCGCCGCCCTTGAAAAATGTGAAGCCCTTGATTCTGCTGAGTGGTGGCAGCTCCTTCGTGAACTGTCTCTTGAAGCCAACGCAACTAACTACGATAGCGCCTTTGAATGGGATCTGATGAAATTGCCGGGTTGGATGTCCGCTGAGCCGACGATCCGGGAAAGAATTGTTCTGGTGACAGAGAAATTCATTCTTTGTCATGCACCTAACTCTGCCGATTGGCTGGGGACCGGACAATGGAAAACTTCAGTTCTTTCGGATTACAGCGCCCTCGCCTTTCTTCTGCAAACGAAACCAGGAGTCTTACACGGATTGTCGTCCACTCAGATGGAGAAATGGTGTCCAATTATTGTCTCATTTCCCTTTCTCCATAACGATAGGGACAGAGCTGTCAGGGATGATTTACTCAAGATTGCATACGACAAATCTCCAAACGTCGTTCTTGAGGTGGCAAAAATCTTAATAGACAAGGAAATTAGGACAGGAGAAAGGATAGGCACTGCGACGGAACTAAATACTATCTGGGATAACCAGATAGCAAACTTCCTTCTACAGTATGCCAAGAGCAACGAGACCAAACCAAAAGCCATGGGCTCTTTGCTTAGTGTATTATTTGCCCATGACAATACAGCAGAGGCCCGATCTTTTGCGGAATCACTTCTTTGTCTGCCACCTCCCCAGGCCGAACCGGATCGGACAAGGGCAGTCGTCGCCGCACAAACGCTGATCTTGGATACTCCTGATTCAGGATGGGAAACGGTGTGGCCTGCCATTCATCAGGATGAAGATTTCGGCAAAGAAGTAATCCTTGGCATTTGCAGTGATTATGCGTCAATAGGGCTTCGTCTCAATGAAGGTCAACTCGCTGATCTTTATGTATTCCTCAGACGTCATTTTGAAACACCTCAACACCCGAGTGGTGAAGCCTATTATTGTGGGCCTTTAGATAATGTTGATATGTGGCGAAATGCCATCATCCAGGTCTTAATTCATCGCGGAAATTTTCGTGCATGCGAGGCCATAAGGAAGCTTCAGCAAGAATTCCCTGAACTAGATTGGCTCAAATCTGTTCAAGCAGATGCCGAGACTGAAACCCGTCGAGTTACGTGGGTTCCAGCTCGACCGCAGGATATTGTGAAGCTTGCTAATTATAGTGAACTGCGCTTGGTCCAGAGTGGAGACCAACTGCTCCAGGTGCTTGTTGAGTCATTAGAACGGTTTCAAGCCCAACTACAGGGAGAGACACCAGAGGCCCAATTTCTCTGGGACAATATTTCCAATTCTGACGCCAAGCCCAAAGATGAGAATACTTTCGCTGACTATATAAAAATTTATCTCGAAAAAGATTTGAAACAAAGAGGAATTGTCTTAAACAGAGAAGTCCGCATTCATAGAGGACAGAGAACCGATATT
>JAGQKG010000115.1 GCA_020430245.1 Nitrospira sp. | reverse complement strand
GTTCTGCCGAACACCTGCGGTAGTCCCAGAGGATAAAAAGAAGGGGCAGGCCTTCCTGAAGGGTCAGCCCCCTGCGCTGTCCAACAGTCCTTTCTATCTATTATTCCATAATCTATTCTTCTTTCCGGCCTCAGTCAGATGAAAAAAACTCTTCTCCCCCGTCCTTGGCATTCCTGAAACTCTGTTTAAATTTTGGGAAAGAGGCCGAAGGCATTTCTATTGAATCTCCCAACTCGGAGAGGTGGTCCCTGGAGAACCTGTGGAGCCAACAGTGACTCCATTCATTAGCCACACCTCAACCGCACCCGTATCGGTATTGAACCAGGTAATATCGACTTGCCCGCTACCATCCCGATCACTGACCTGGGCAATTTCCCACTCCAGCGCCTTCCCCGCCAAGGAACCCGTAGTCCCAATCGTCAGTCCATTCATCAGCCAGAACGCCACCGCACCGCTACCGGTGTTGCGCCAAATCACATCAGCTGTCCCATTCCCATCAACGTCCCCCACCCCAGCTACCTCAAAGGCCAAGATGGCACTCCCTGGGACTCCAATTGACAGAACCGTGGCTCCGTTCATTAACCACACGGCCAACGCCCCACTGTTGCTATTCCGCCAAATGATATCGGCTTTGCGATCGGCATTCACATCGCCCAATCCGACAATCTTCCACTCACCCGGGACACCGCCAAGGGACTTGGAGGAAACAATGGTCGCTCCATTCATCAGCCACGCGACGACCACCTTGGTATTGATGTTTCGCCAAATAAGGTCTGCCGTGCCATTCCCATCCACATCTCCAATTTGCTCAAGCACCCAACCCGTGGGAACGGTACCCGGAAACCCTACCGATGTGATGGTATGTCCATTCATTAACCATACGGCCACCGTACCACTGATGCTATGGCGCCAAATGACATCAGCCTTGCCATCCCCATTCACATCCCCAATTCCGGCAATTTCCCAAGCCGCAGGGACCCCGCCCGGAAAACTTGGCGAGGCAATGGTCGTCCCATTCATCAACCATATGGCCGTCGTCCCGTTACTCGTATTTCGCCACAGAATGTCAGCCTTGCCATCCCCATCTAAATCAAAGTCCGCCGTGCGGTTATGAATAAAAATATCCCGGATTCCATTCGTATCACCCGGGACAAGATTGGTTGAATCGGAGAAGAATCCCACAATCCGGCCATCCTGACTGATGGCAGGGTTACAACTAAAGTCATTGCCTTGCACGCCACCTGTGGTCACACTCATCCTGGTGGTCGTGTTGGTCTGCCGATCATGCACAAACACATCCCCTTCTCCATTGGTATCGCCGGCGACGAGATTCGTGGAAAAGGAAAGAAATGCCACAAATCGTCCATCCCCGCTGATGGTCCCCTCTGAACTCTCTCCCCCTCCCTGGAGACCACCACTTGCCACACTCACACGCGTGGTCGTGGTCGTCTGACGATCATGGACAAACACATCCCCTTCTCCATTAGTATCGCCAGCCACAAGATTCGTCGCATCCGACTGGAATGTGACATAGCGACCATCCGCATTTAATTCGGCATCCACACTCGCACCATTGACCTGCCCTCCTCCTGTGGCAACACTCACACGCGTCGTCACCCCTGTTTGTCGATCATGAATGAACAGATCTCGCACACCATTAGTATCACCCGCAACCAGGTTCGTCGCATCGGATTCAAACGCAACCAGGCGGCCAGTGGCACTGAGAAACCCCGCTCGACTGGTATTATTCCCCTGGATTGCACCTGAGGTCACACTCACGCGCGTCGTCACCCCTGTCTGCCGGTCGTGGACAAACACATCTAAGACTCCATTGGTGTCCCCCGGCACCAAGTTGGTCGCAAAGGAATGGAAGGCGACAAATCTGCCGTCAGCGCTAAGAGCGGGAGTAAAACTATTGTTATTGGACTGCCCCCCGCCTGTCGCCACACTCACTCGACTTGTCGTGCCAGACTGGCGATCATGGACGAACACATCAATGGCCCCATTGGTATCTCCTGGAACAAGGTTCGTGGCAGCGGACCGAAATGCCACATAACGCCCATTGGCACTTATGGCGGGCTCGAGGCTCTCGCCATTGGCCTGTCCTCCCCCCGTCGCCACACTCATGCGCGTAGTTTGTTGGGTCTGCCGATCGTACAGGAATATATCTCGCACCCCATTGGTATCACCTGGCACCAGATTGGTCGCCAAGGAATAGTAGGTAACCAGTCTGCCATTTTCATTAAGGTCCGGAAGAAAACTCGTATTATTGCCCTGTAGACTTCCAGTGCTGACACTGACCCGGGCCGTCTCCGCCCCATAGGCAAAGGGTGCAATGAAGGCGAGCATAAGTACCATCGTCCCTACAGTAACCAGTTGGTGATAAATTTTCATGTTAGTTCCTCCAGGGCCCATGAATGAATTTTAGGGATAAAGCCAATCCAAAAATTATTTCTGCTGCGCATGACCACGTGGAGCAGACGTCACAGATAGAATTATTCTTCCCGTGATCCGTAACGGCTTCCAATTTAGAAAAACGTCTACCGCCGGCTCAAATTCCTGCCCCAATTCATCGTTTTTTTCTCGACGCGTCTTTCGATCGGGACAAAGCCCATCACGATTTGCAAAGAGCCTAACTCAACGGACAAAGAACTTCCACACGTTCTTCAATTCCCCCGTTAGGCTCATCAGGCTTCAGGCCCAACAACCATCCTCAAATCTATTAAAAAGTTGAAATGAATGCCCTGCCGGAGCCAATGGTGATTAAAGCCTTTTCTCCTTGAAATCATGAATTGCACGTAATGGAGGGACTAAAGTGTGAGTACGTGGCATTCAAAAATGCCCCCGGGCATGGCTGTGGCCCCCTGGATGGACCGGCCATTCAGGTGAAGGACGAGCAGAGACAAGAAGCAGAAAGACTGCTGACCGGACTCTCCAATACTATCCGAGAAAAATTTGTTCCCGGGCCTTTTGACTTTTCCGTCGCTCGCGACGTACAAGAGTCAATCATTATTTGCATGCTCTTAGAAAAGGAGTCGGAAATGCAGTGTCCGTGTCAGAGTGGAAAGTCCTTTAAGCAATGCTGTGCGCCCATCATCACCGGAGTGAAACAGGCCGAGACTGCCGAGCAACTCATGCGGGCCAGATATTCCGCCTATACGCAAGTCCAGATGGATTTTATCGAAAAGACCCATGATCCCAAAACCAAACACGACATCGATCTTGAGGCCAATCGCAAGTGGGCGGAAACCACCAAGTGGACGGGGTTAGAAATTCTTGCGACGAAACAGGGCGGAATGGAGGATAAAGCGGGCCTCGTCGAGTTCAAGGCCACGTTTGAGACCGAAGAAGGTCCTCAAATTCATCATGAACTGAGCGAGTTTCGGAAACATGAGGGAAACTGGTATTTCTCCGACGGCAAAAGCCCTGGAGTTCGAACCGTCGTTCGTAGCAAGGCTAAGATTGGACGGAACGATCCGTGCTCTTGCGGCAGCGGGAAAAAATATAAGAAATGCTGTGGAAACGTCTGAATCGGGATAGGATGCCCTATCGCGCCCGCTTGAAGCACTCCTCTCCCGACCCGACATCATCATCTGTAACCAACCGACCGATACCGGGCCGGGTGAGGGACGGAGTTCTTCCTCTGTTGAAACGCCTATGAAGTCTTCGCCGCCCCCTGCCAGAGCATATCGTAGCCGAGTTCTTTCGTTTCAGAACACATCGTAGCCAAAGCGGCGAATGTCTTATTGAATAGTTCATCGGCATGAGATTTTTCGTGATCCTCAAATGAACTCCAATAGGTCACAATCGCGTAATGGTCATCTGCGGTTCTTGATGCATTCAGGGACCCTTCGTCAGATACGAAACCGGAAAATTTAAACACCTGTCCGGCAATGAAGCCCCCTTTGTCACCACCATACGTTTCCTTGACGACCATGCACATTTCTCCAACAGCCAGTTCCACCTGATCGAAGGTAATCCCAGGCTTCAATTTAACGGTGTTGAACAACATTTTTACCCCAAATGGAAGAGTAATAGGACCAAACATAGCATCCTCCTGATGAGAGCACCCGTCTCGACGCGGGTGTCTGTAAAAAGAATGATCAGACCAACCCTATCCGCAGAACTTCTCCCACTATCATAACACCAACACCACAGGGCGCGCAGACCTCACCCCCACAAGATTCCTCACTACATATCGAAGACCTCATCCATCGACTGACAACCCATCGGACCATCCTGCACACGATGTCCCTCCAAAACACATTGACAAAGGCCAGAAAAACTTTGAGAATCCTGGAATTCAACTCACGCGGCTATTCATCGCTGGCGCCAGACCACCACGACGCCATCACGTGAAAGGACGCACACCATGGGGAATGCGTACCGGGGTCGGCACAAACTGCGACGACTCCAAAAACCTGCAGTCGACAAACCCATTGACGAACTCCTCAAAGGACTGCGGCACAAGCCTTCAACCTCAAGCAACAGCTCCTATCGGGAACAGTCACTGAAGATTCACGGGCTCATTTGTGCCAAATGCGCCAGAGAATTCGATTTCAAGAACAGACATCTCCTCACGGTGCACCACAAAGACGGCAATCACCACAACAACCCGCCCGACGGATCGAACTGGGAAAATCTCTGCGTGTACTGCCACGATGATGAACACAGCCGGGGAATCCTTGGTGATTATTTGCGGAAGGCGAAAGAGGACAAGCCTTAGGGAATCAGTCTACAATCTCCAAGCGGACGCAGAACACATGCTATTGGCTTGAACGAATTGACGGAGAGGTTGATCATTCTATGCTGAGGAAAGAATCACTAAGGGGAATACATGGCATCTATGTGGTCGTGGAGGACTTGGGACCGGAACTGAGAGGCGTATTAAACCGAAGTGAGTTGCGAAAACGAGTGGAAGCACAGCTGCAAACAGCGGGTATTCGCCTGGTCAAAGAACTCGAAGCCGCCAAATTGCCCGGAGAGCCCTATTTATATGTCAATATGGCGGCTCTTCCCTTGGGTCCAAAGCGTTACGCCTGCCGGATCGACCTTGAAGTCCACCAACTGGTGGCCCTTGTTCACAACTCCTCAACGGGACATGCAATCACCTGGGAACAAGGCGTTGTGACGGCGGGTGGAGTTAAAACCATTTTCAACAATTTTGACGAATTGGTCTTGGATTTTATTTGTGATTATCTGGCGATGAATCCCGACAACTAATTTATCAACCCAATCACCGCCAACCCCTTCATTCGCATCTCACACTCGTCTGCCAAGGCTCTTTCTCGTCTTTCACCGACCTTCTGTCTCACACGTGAAGAGGGCCTCGTCGGCCCACCCCGTACCTGAGCACCAACGCATTCGTCCTTCCAGCAATTTTGTATGAACATAGGATCTCACTGAATTTATTGATTGATTCTCAGAAAATTTGACCTTGCCTGGTCAATCATGGGAAAAAGACTATTGTCCAAATTTTTAGCTTATAAGGAGAATGCTCATGGCAAAAGCGCGTGCCCGTCACATTTTGGTTTCCACAGAAGAAGCATGCAATAACTTAAAAACGCACATCGAAGGTGGGGGCGACTTTGCAGCTGCCGCCAAGGAACATTCCACCTGTCCATCAGGCAAACAAGGTGGGGATTTAGGAGAATTCGGCCCGGGTCAAATGGTCAAAGAATTTGATACGGTTGTGTTTAACGGCGAACTCGGCAAGGTCCACGGTCCTGTCAAAACCCAGTTTGGCTACCATCTTCTTGAGATCACCAGTCGCACCCCATAACTCATTCCCGAATTCATAGGATAAGGGCTTAGTCCCGTGGCTATGCCCTTATCCTGGGCTCCATCACCTTCAAAAACTGTCATAAGCTTTGGACTTAATCAATCTGTCCACACGTTCATCCGATAGATATCAAGACCAAACGTAATCCCGGTTTTCAGTCAGATACGGGAAGGTTTGGCATCACGATTCCCCTTGATGTAGACTTCAATACTTCATTGAACGATGTGAAACACTGCCGCATTTACTAAATATGCCAAGCGAATACCAACCGTCAAAATCAACGCAGTTCAAAAAGCTCCTCTTGTCTCCTCAACTGGAATTTATTTGTGAGGCCCACAATGGGCTTAGCGCCAAGATCGTGGAAGAAGCAGGGTTCCATGGCATTTGGGCCAGCGGACTCTCGATCTCGGCTCAATTCGGAGTGCGAGATAACAACGAGGCCAGCTGGACTCAGGTCTTGGACAATCTGGAATTTATGTCTGACGCGGCCCGCATTCCAATTCTCCTCGATGGAGATACGGGTTACGGCAACTTCAATAATATGCAGCGTTTGATTCGCAAATTGGAACAGCGGCATATCGCGGCGGTATGTATTGAAGACAAGTTGTTTCCGAAAACCAATAGCTTTCTTAAGGGTGACACACAGCCCATGGCCGACATGGAGGAATTTTGCGGAAAAATAAAAGCCGGGAAAGATGCCCAATCAGATCCGGATTTCTGCATCATCGCCCGGGTTGAAGCCTTCATCTGCGGATGGGGACTCGCAGAAGCCTTACGGCGAGCAGAGGCGTATCGCCAGGCCGGGGCGGATGGCATCCTGATTCACAGTGCGCTGGCCGTGCCGGAGGAGATTCTGGCCTTCAAACGGGAATGGAGCAACCGATCACCCGTCGTCATTGTGCCGACAAAATACTATTCGACTCCCACCGATGTGTTCCGGCAGCATGGCTTTTCCATGGTGATTTGGGCGAATCACATGCTCCGCGCTGCAGTCGCCACCATGCAAACGACCGCCCGCGTCCTGAAAGAACAAGAAAACCTTTTGTCCATTGAGGATAATATTGTGCCGGTCTCCGAGATTTTTCGTCTTCAAGGTGCCGATGAACTCATGGAAGCCGAGCAACGCTACCTTCCCAAAAGTGCCGACCGCGCATCGGCTATTGTACTCGCCGCTTCCCGTGGGGATGAGTTAGGGGAACTCACCGAAGACAAACCAAAAACCATGGTGAATATTCGTGGTGTCCCGCTCCTTGCCCATATCGTTGACGCCTACAACAGCATGGGCATCAAGGAGATTCTTGTAGTCCGTGGATATAAGAAAGAAGCCGTCAATCTTCCCAATCTGACCTATGTCGATAACGATGCCTTCGCGGACACGGGAGAATTGGATTCTTTGCTAAAAGCGCTTCAATCAAAAGAAGTCCGATTCCAGGACACCATTGTGTCCTATGGAGATGTCTTGTTTAACAGCTACATTCCCCAGGCGCTGCTTCAGACCAAGGATGACCTTGTGATTTTTGTGGATAGCGACTGGCAGGAAAAAACGAGTTATACGAGGCTTGGTGGATTTGCCGAATGTACCGCTCCGAATTCCCGAAAGGCCTTTAACGCCCAGATTCATCTCAAGCAATTAGGCAGAGCTGTTCCTTCGGACATGATTCATGGCGTATGGATGGGATTTTTCAAAGTCTCCGCTCAAGGTGTGACACAATTATATGAGATCCTTACCGAACTTCTTGCCGACCCGAATCACCGGAAAGCAGGAATGGCCATCCTGTTCCAGGAATTATTACGAAGAAACTATCCGATTAGGGTGCTCTACACTGTCGGACATTGGCTGGATATTAACAGCCTCGATGATGTCGTAGAAGCTGGAAGTTTCTAAACTTCGTTCTCTGGATTTTTGTTGAATGGACGAGAGATCCCGTGCTTCGGTTCGGAAGTCGAGAGTTTGCCTGATGGGTCTCGAAAAGCACGACTTTTTTGTGGAGGCAAAAAGACCGAAAACCCGTGACATCCCGTTCAGCCTCATCAGATGAGGTAGAAGAACTACCAAACATTACAGGCTCAGGTACTTATCCAAATAGAGGCTTCACAATGAAAATCTCCGATCTCTCTCAGAAAGATTTCAAAGAACTGGTGAATAGCATGGTAGATGACCGGTTGTGTGAACTGCTGGGCGATCCCGACCTGGGCCTGGCCCTGGACGACAAGGTGCGCGCACAATTAAAACAAGTATTGAATTCCCCGGAGCGGGTGACGGGAGAAACCGTCGCCGAAAGACTGGGCCTTCGCTGGTGAGATGAAATGCCCTGGTATCGCATCACCTATCAGCCTTCAATCCTGGACGACCTTCAATCAACCGACCAGGGTATGGCTCAACGTCTGCTGGATAAGACCAAGTGGTTGGCCTCGAATGTGGCCAATCTTCGACATGAACCCCTGGACGACGATCTACCCAATCTTGTCCAATACGCCGTGGGCGACTGGCGCATTCTCTACTCCATCGACCCGGAGGAGCATGTCGTCCACATCCATCGAATTGCGACCAGGCGAGAACTGTACGCCAATCGCACCACGCATTAGGATTCATGAATCGGTCTGAACAGATCGAACAGGAACTCACCAAGGCCACCAAGGGACTCCAGAACGGGAACGATGGGTTAGCCAGAGTCTGTGCGCGACGAGCCGTGGCACTGGCCTCCCAACAATGGGCCGCGCAACAGAAACTGGCAAACTGGAAGGGAGATTCCATGCATCACCTTCGGCAGATCCAAGCAAAAACCACGTTTCCATTACCGGTGAGAGCGGCCGCGCAACGACTTCTGACCAAAGTGACTGAACAGACACAGTTGCCCATGACCACGAATCCCGTCACCGACGCCCGTATCATCCTTGACCACCTGAATACAGAGATTTGAAGCCAGGCATTCGGAAATTCATCCAGGCCTTCAAGCTTACCTCAGAGAAACCTCACTCCTGGGCTAGCCAATGCGTTTTTGCAGAATCCAACAACAATTTCGCAAATCCAAGTGTCATATTGCACCGATTGGACTCCAACTCCTCTTTCTGACGATCCTGGTGATGATGGCTCACCCCGGGCTAGCGAGAGAAGCCGCCTCCCCCCAATTCATCATTGAAGCCCCGGAATCCTTGGAACCCTTAGCTGCCCACTTAATGGACATCAACCCACAAGCCCTTCAGCGTATGATGGACTTTATGGGACTTGAACATCCCGGACTTCCCATTCGAGTTATCCTGGCGCCAAACGAATCGCCCCTTGCACAGGAAGCACCGGAATGGATGTCCGGTTACGCAGTGAGTGAGGCCTCCACCATTGTGCTCCTTACTGACAGGAGTTTGACTTATCCGAATGATTCACTCAACGAGGTCTTCATGCATGAAATCGGCCATATCCTGGCCCACCGGGCGGCAGGAGAACAGCCGTTGCCTCGATGGTTTGATGAGGGATTAGCGATGATGGCCGCCCGAAGGTGGGATTTGGAAGATCGAGCCCGATTAGTCTGGGCAATGGTCTCAGACACGCAAGTCTCCCTGGATGAACTCAATACTCTCTTCAACAAAGACGAGACCGCTGTCCGACGGGCCTATGTGCTGGCTTACGCCTTTACGCGAGACCTCCTGGAACACACAGGACAGGATGCCCCCAAACGGATTCTGGCAAAAATCCAACAAGGCCTGCCCTTTCCTGAAGCCTTTGCGCAAACCACCTTCATGACACTCACACAAGCAGAAGAGCGGTTCTGGAGTCGGCAGACACTCTGGAATCGCTGGATTCCTGTGGCCACCAGTTCCGGAATGGTCTGGCTCGCGATCACCCTCCTGGCCTTTTGGGCGTTTACCAGACAGCGGAAGCGAGCCGCAGCCATTAAGAGAGAATGGGAAGAGGATGACGGTGATCTCTGATAGGTTGTCTCACGACAAACACCTCAGAACCATTCAGCAATGCGTTATTGGAAGAGAGATGAAAATTTCATTCTAAAATGTTTTACTGCAGTGACATGCGATTGCAATGTTCTCTGTCCACCTTGAAAGGAAAATTCCGATGTCTCAAAAACTCAAAGACAAAGTGGCCGTCATTACAGGTGGCAATAGTGGGATTGGTTTGGCCACAGCCAAATTATTTCAGGCTGAAGGGGCCAGGGTGATCATTACGGGAAGAAGGAAAGAAGCGGTGGAAGCGGCAGTAAAAGAGATCGGGGGAGCGAGTGCCGGTTTCGTGTCGGATACCGGGAACCTCAATGACATCAAGGATTTGTATCAACAGATACACAAGACTGCGGGAAGGATCGATGTTCTCTTCCTCAATGCCGGCATTGCGATCTTTGGCCCATTTGACACCGTAGACGAAGCCACATTCGATAGGATGGTCAATGTCAATTTCAAAGGCCTGTTCTTCAACATTCAAAAAGCCTCGCCGCTTCTGAATGAAGGAGCGTCGATCATTATCAATTCGTCCATCGCGGACCAGAAAGGGTTTCCCAATTCCAGTGTCTATGGCGCAACCAAAGCGGCCGTTCGGAATCTGGCCAGAACCTTGTCGACTGAATTTCTCGAGAGAAAAATCCGGGTGAACGCTCTGGCTCCTGGACCAATTGATACCCCTATTTTTGAGAAAGTGGGCGTTCCTGCAGAAGAAGTTCCAGGCATGAAAGCAAGCTTTGGTGACCAAAATCCCATGAAACGAATGGGAAGCTCACATGAAGTTGCCACAGCCACCTTATTTCTCGCATCAAATGATTCATCTTACATTACAGGGATTGACCTCACCGTCGATGGAGGCGCCACACAACTCTAATTGTTCACAGATGATGGCAGCCAACCAGGGGGCCGATCAGTTGCTTTGCCCTGAAAGGAGTCCTCTCTTTCCAGGAAAGGCGGAAAAGTATTTTTCAGGCCGAAAGATAGAGACTGCCATGGCTCAACAAATCGAGGAGTAAGGAATCATGCCCTTCCGACGAGACGTAGTGTTCCGAACCGATTTGGCGTTCGGCGCACAAGGTTTTCACTAGATCCGTCATGAGCCCACTGCAAGTGTACTGACGTCCATCAACAAATAGCCAGATATTCTGTCCATGCTCATGAAACGCAAAACGTGAGCCTTCATTTCTGACAAGTTTTCCTCCCTCCGAAAGATGGGTACGAACATCTTCCAAACGGTGTTCCTCGTCCATCATTTCCTCTTCCTGGTATTTCGGAGAGGTCATATAACAACCAAACCATTGAGCCAGCTTGACATCATCTTCAACATACCCGGTAAAAATCTTCTGAACTTTTCTAACTGCTACGGATGTAATCTGACCGGGATTGGCTTGAGGGACCAGATCCGGATCCGCATAGCGAACCTCTTCGCTCAGCGTTTCTCCAACAGACTCGGAATAGTCCAGCAAGATATCCCGATGGGACGGCGCACGAAATCCCACCGAACAGGTCATGCAATCCTCACCCAC
>JAGQKG010000114.1 GCA_020430245.1 Nitrospira sp. | reverse complement strand
CATGATTTCCAAGCCGGTGTAATCGGAGCAGGTTAACAGCCTGGCCTTTGAGCTTCCTCCCCCTTTTTTCACATGCAGGTTTCCATCAGCATCCCGATCGAATAGGACACCCAATTCCAACAGCCATTTCGCAATAGACGGTCCCTCTTCCACCATGACCTTTAACAACTGGTGGTCATTTTTCATGTGCCCGCCCTTTAAGGTGTCCAAGAAATGCTGGACAGGCGAATCGTCCGAGCCGACAGCAATTTGCATTCCCCCTTGGGCCATGACCGAGTTGGAATCCCCAAGGCGCAACTTCGTGGCCAGTAACACATTGGCTCCCAGGGCATGGGCATGGAGCGCCGATGCGCAACCCGCTCCTCCTCCACCAACAACCAGGACATCCACGGAGTAATCCGGGGTGAGATCAAGGTCTGCCGGAACCGGGCTTTCCCCCTCCAACAGAGTCGCCACTTCGGTCACGGTCAATTGACCGGCATTCGGACCAAAGATAATTTTCCGGTAGGCATGAGCCCGATGATCAGGATGGTATTTCTTGATGAGACTATCCCGTTCAGTTGGAGAAAGCTTGGGAAAACTTTTAGACCGGCGGGCGTCTCGGGTCTGATGGACTAAATTTCTTTGATCGGAGAGTTCCATGGGAATCGAGCGTAAATCTAATTAGGTTGTGGAGGCGGTGGTATTTTGTAATTCCTCATCTGACAACTTGAGGATACGATCCCATTCCTGCTGAAAACGCCCATCGGCAATCTCTTGAATACGTTTCGAGAGCCCTTCAGGTTTTTCGGTGAAATGCACGCCTTGAGCCCGACTGGCATAGAGCGCGACAAGATTGGGAGCAATATCAGCAATACAGACGGGCGCGCACATGCCACACATCACACAGTCCATGAACATTTCGGAGACCGTCTTGAAATCACCGAACACGGCTTTCCACACCCCTTCCCGCACATCAATATGTTGCGGGCAGGCTTCCGTACAAGCATTACAATTCCGACATAGCGGGGCTTCTGGATAAAGCGCAAACAGATCCTGTTTAGGATCTTTGAGCTCAAGTAAGTTGTAGGTCGCTTTTCTCGCCGGGAAAGCCGGCATAAACGAAAATGACATGCCATCCTCAACCGCCATCGAACAGGCCAAGCAGGTTTTGACCTTGGGATCGTCTTTCGTGCGATAATAGGTTGCACAGGCACCACAAAACCCGCCTAGACATCCAACGCCACGTATCACATCCTGCCCGGCATACCACAAGGCCTTGATAAGAGTGATACCCGCTGGAACCTGAAACGGTTTCCCCTCAATCTCCACCGTGACCATCTTTGGTTGGAGACTTTCTTCTTGATCCAGCGTAAGTTTTTTATCCAATGTGTCAGGCATAGCTCAGAGATCGTACCTTAATCAATTGACAAATTTTTCCTGATGCCTTCAAGCCACTCGCCTCACTTTAAGGCGATTTAATTTAACGCATTCAATGCGGAACCAGCCTTAAACCATGAGATCTGTTGTTCGGTCATACTATGATTGGCTTGAATGACCACTTCCTGCCCATTCTTCTTGTGAAGAATTACCTGTACCGGTTTACCGGGTGCAAGTCCACTTAACCCCTTCACACTGATTCGGTCTTCTTGCTCAATTCGCTCATAATCCTTGGGATCCGCAAACGTCAGCGGAAGAATTCCTTGCTTCTTGAGATTGGTCTCATGAATTCGGGCAAAACTTTTTGTCAAGACCGCTTGGACACCCAAAAACCGTGGAGACATCGCCGCATGCTCTCGACTACTCCCTTCACCATAGTTTTCATCTCCCACCACAAACGACCCCAATCCTTTCTCTTTATACCTTCTGGCAATTTGCGCAAGGGTCAATCCAGACTCACCTGTTAAAACATCGTTTCCTTTTCCGGCCTCGTCTGAAAAGGCATTGTTGGCCCCCAGGAACATGTTGTCACTAATCTTGTCCAAATGTCCTCGAAATTTGAGCCACGGACCCGCTGGTGAAATATGATCGGTTGTCGTCTTCCCTTTGGTTTTAATCAATAACGGCAATTTTTCAAAATCTTTTCCATCCCATTTGAGGAAGGGTTGCAATAATTGCAATCGCTCACTGGTTGGAGGAATGTCCACTTGAAGCTTAGAGCCATCCTCAGCAGGTTGAATTAAACCCTCTTCCCCTTTGGCAAAACCCTTGGACGGCAATTCATCCCCCTGAGGCGCCTCAAACTTAAAGTCCTTCCCATCTGCAGTTTTCAATGTGCCCTTGATCGGATCAAAGCCCAAATCACCAGAAAAGGCATATGCTGTCACGACTTCAGGACTGGCCAGAAACGATAACGTCTCGCTGATTCCATCATTTCGACCGGGGAAATTCCGATTAAACGTACTGACAATCGAATCCGCTTTGCCTTTCACAGCATCCGCGCGTTTCCATTGCCCAATGCAGGGTCCACAGGCATTTGCCAGGACGGTGGCACCCATGTTTTCAAAGGTCTCTAAAAATCCTTCGCGCTTCATGGTGTGGTAAATCCGTTCCGATCCTGGGCTAACCAGAAAGGCCGTTTTGGCTTTAAGTCCGGCTTGCAACCCTTGTTTGGCAATATGTGCCGCACGACCGATATCTTCATATGAGGAATTGGTACAGCTTCCAACTAATGTCGCTTTTAACTGAACGGGATAGCCTTTCTCTTTGGCTTCCGCTGCCATCTTGGAGATCGGCCTCGCCAGATCAGGGGTGTGCGGTCCCACAACATGAGGCTCAAGAGTGGACAGATCAATTTCGACAATTTCATCAAAATATTTTTCCGGAGACTGATAGACTTCAGGATCGGCAACTAACATGCTTCGATTAGCTTCGGCCAATTTGGCGATGTCCGCCCGCTCCGTGATATTCAAGTACGCCACCATTTTTTGATCGAACGGGAATATAGAAGTCGTGGCTCCCAGCTCAGCTCCCATATTGGTAATCGTGCCTTTTCCTGTCGCACTGATAGTTTCCGCGCCAGGGCCAAAGTACTCGACGATCTTATTGGTTCCACCCTTTACGGTCAGAAGGCCACAAATATACAGAATGACATCTTTAGGCGAGGCCCAACCACTCAACTTCCCTGTTAACTTTACGCCAATAAGCTTGGGATGAAGGACCTCCCATGGAAGACCCGCCATCACTTCACCCGCATCGGCTCCACCGACACCGATCGCTAACATTCCTAACCCGCCACCATTTGGTGTGTGTGAATCGGTTCCAATGATCAATCCGCCAGGAAACGCGTAATTTTCTAACACCACCTGGTGAATGATACCGGCCCCCGGCTTCCAGAATCCGATCCCGTATTTTTTCGCGGCCGACGCCAAAAAATTATAAACTTCCCTGTTTTCATCACACGCGCGCAGAAGGTCTTTTTCCGATCCTACTTCAGCCCGGATCAAGTGATCGCAATGGATGGTACTTGGAACGGCTACTTTATTTTTCCCCGCCTGCATAAACTGCAACATGGCCATTTGAGCCGTTGCATCCTGCATCGCGACCCTATCGGGACGAAGAGCCAACATGGCCTTTCCGCGTTCCCAGGCTTGTGAATCAAAATTATCCGCATGGCTGACAAGAATCTTCTCTGTCAGCGTGAGAGGACGGCCAAAGGCTTTTCGGGCTTTGTCCACGATTCCCGGCATTGAGGCATATAATTTTTTGACCATTTCTAGAGACATAGCACCATCTCCTGGGTTCAGTTCAATATGGATAAATTTTAACCAAAACTACCACTTACACAGGCATTACTTTAACGGTGGCACCTCGCGACGCTTCGGGGATGCATAATTAACCAGATAGTCAAATAACCGAATGAGCCGACTCCCCTGCCGCTTTTGATCCGTCCAATGCCCAATCATGCCAATGGTTCGCGACAAAATGAAGAAGCCATTGAGGCTATCAACTGGAAATCCAATATCAACTAATACCGCCGCCATGGTCCCATCGACGTTGAGAATGAGATTATCTTTTTTGACAGCAGTAATTTTTTCGACTTCTAACGCAAAATCCAAATGCGGAGTGGCCATGTTCAAACTCTTCACATAACCAACCAACTCCTTCACCCGCTTATCTGGGTTTTTCAAGCTTTTGACACGATGACCGATTCCCGGGACTGGACCCACATTTTTCTTCATGTAGACGAGGAAATCATCGACTGAAAGTTTGTTGTCGATCGCGTATTTGAACCAGCGCCCTGCATCCGTCACCGCACCACCAAAGCGTGGGCCGATCATAATCATTCCGGCCGCAACCGCTTGAGATAATCCGATTCCAGCACAAGCTGCGATAATCGTCGTCAAAGCTCCACTCACGCATGGGCCATGATCCGCCGACAGCATGATAATTCGTTTAATGATTTCGGCTTCCTGTTTGGATACAAGACGATTGTCCCACAGCAAACCGATTATATGAGGGATATCATACCCATTATTGATCAGTTCAGAAGCCGGATAGCCTTGATAGAGCGGTTCATCACCACGATCATCACTGATTGTCGATTTAATCAATGGCGTCACCAGCACTTCCTTGTCCTTCATGCTCTCCTGAACGGTTTTGGGGAGCTTCGGCACATCTGCTGGAGCCAAATCGGGGATGGGCTTGACTTGCCCCGTTTTCAGCAACTCTTCGTGGGTCGCCTTGATAGCCGGCCCCAGCGCTCCAAAGGTATCCGGCACAATCGCGCCAGCTTTTTTCAGTGCTTCAGACTTTGCCCGAGCAGATCCCTCACCCTTCAATCCTTCTTTTGCCCCGGCATGTCCGAATTTCATTCCCTTTGGAAGACTCTCCTGGCAGAAGCCTGATACGACCGCGAGTAATTTAATCCGTCGCTTCTTGGCCCCATACCATTCGGCGGCCCGTTCTTCCAAATCTCCACCCATTTCGCCGACAATCACCACCGCCTTAGTTTGGGGATCGTTTTCAAACATTTCCAAGTAACTGACATAGTCGGTTCCCGGGTAGGCATCACCCCCGATACCGATCGCCGTCGTGATGCCGTCTGCAAATTGTGAACAAATCCAAATAATTTCGTTCGACAATCCCCCGGACTTGGTGACCACGCCGAAGGAACCAGGACGATACAGTTTGCACGCCACCAAATTATCAAACGCGCCGCCGATCACTCCGAGACGACATTCCCCTGCTGACACGACACCAATCGACGAAGGGCCATTAAACGTTTTTCCGAGCTTGCGAGCATGCTTACCCAGAAGTTTGGCGTCTTTTTCCGGGACCCCTTCGGTAATCATGGAGACCGTCTGAATATGGGAGTCATTCAAGGCTTCCATGGTTCCCGCATAGGCCCGATCCGCGCCGATATATACTAGACTGGTATTAATCTCCGGATGATTAGCGGTCGCTTCAGCGACGGTTTTGTAAATAGGGATCATCACCAACTCGGTCCCGCAAATGATTTCGTTCGTCTTCCCCGCATCAGGGGGATATACAAACGCAGAAACATTTAACGGTTGTTTGATCATGTACCGGAACTCAGCCATACGGCGAGCGGCATTCACACCGGCCAGCCCACCTTGAATGACAACATGCGTGTCTTTCGTTGCAAGAATACTCATCGAAACAGTCTCCTACATCCTCAAGGTCTAATTAATTATTTTGTGGCCATGGCCATATCGACAATGTCCGTTAATGGCGTTTTGCGGTCGAATACCTGTATGTCAAAACCTTCATCCTGAAGTGCACGCATGGCCGCTAATCCCTGCAATTCGTTTGGCCCACCCCGGCGCACCCAAATCTTAACACCCTGAAGCTTGCCTTCTGCTTTTGCCTTACGAAACGCATTGATAATGCCCCCAAAGGTTTTCTTCACGTCCGTAAAATTCGCAATGGCTCCACCCACAATGATATGTTTTATATTAGGCAAAGAGCAGACTTTTTCCGTCAGAACCTCCACTGCCCAATCCGGTGGATCGCCGGAATATTCTGCATAATTCGCCAGTTTCCCACCACGGGCCACCACGGCATCTGAATAATAGACGCTGGCTCCCCCACCGGCAGGTAACATCGCAATATTGCCGCCAGGAATCTCAATGAGCTTGACTGAGCCTTTCACCTTGGCATCAACCGCCATAACTTCTTCTTCATTTTTGGTATAGGCACGACCAAATTCAGCAGCAAATGGAAAGGTCCAATCCTTATGCCGGAACTTGGCATCACCGTCGAGGAGGGTCACCGCATCCAGAGCCACAAGTTCTCCCTGGCCACTGAGTACAACGGGATTGACCTCCACGTATTGCGCATCTTCATTATCAAAACAGGTATATAATTTCTTCAGAAATTCAGCCATTTTAGCAGCCGTGTCGCCGGAAAATCCCGCGTCTTTTACCAGGGAGGAAATGGCTGAATCCGATAGGGTCTCCCCGGTTTCGATGGATAGATGCTTAACCTTATCCCAATTGGATTCCACTTCGATGCCACCACAGGTTGCCACCAAGAGGTCCACACCATCACGAGTCGATTTGGCTGCGGCATAATATTCTTCTTTGTGATCAACCGCCTCGGAAACAATTACCTGCCTTATCGTCACCGTTTCCAGTTTTTTACCAAGCATTTCCCGCACAGCCACTTTCGCTGCTTCTAAATCCAAGCCAACCTTGACTAACCCCAATTTAAAACGAGAGCCAAGCGCTTCATGCGCTTTAACCACCAGCTTACCTTTTTGGAGCCAATCATTGACCTGAGATAATTGGTCAAATTCATCACTCGAGGTCACGACAACATAATTGGGGGTCGAAATCCCCCATTTTCTCAGTAAACCCATTCCGGGGCCTTCAAGAACTTTTGCCATAATCCAACCCTTCCTTCAGGGACTCTTCATGATGGTTAAGGACAAACGTAACACAACCCGCCTGCAGCGCGGAACGGTGCATTGTACGAATGCCCTCAACATGCTGCAATCAATCAAAAGACCCATGGCACCCCTTTCAAAAGTCCCATGGTCACCTTGACCAATGCGACAAGGACTCCACGGACAATCCAACCTATAAAACCTATTTAAAATTAGATGGTTGCGATGCAACTTTAGCCATACCTGCTATAAGCCATACCAAATTGTAAAATTCCATCGACTTTCGACTCTGAGGCTTTGGGTCTCGGAGCAACCTAGTGCTTGAAAGCCTCGACTTCGTTCACAAGTACCTTCAGCACATGAAAAATTTTTTGTCAGGACGCTTCCAGAACTTTTCGAGTTAAATTGGTAAAGAATACCCTTCTTTTCTACTCCGACATCTTTTCTCTGTAGACCAATTAAACGGGATATTTTCTATTGCCAGGACAAACTTCTCTTTGAATCCACGTTCAAAGGCGTCCAGTCCCAGTCTATTGGGATCGCAAAACATGCCTTTTCCCTCTAGGGCAAGAACCTGTTCTAAGGATATGCGAAATCCCTCCTAAAATTTCCTCGTCATAAAAAATTTCGCTGCCTATTACCAAATCATAAAACATTTTCGGTTCAATTTTTCGGTCCAATCCGACAAGCATGTGTCAAAATTGCTGATTTGATTCAGTCGACAGGACTCCTTTGCCGCTTCAAGCGCAACAGACACCAAATCTGAAAATATGATAAATGCCCCCAGTTGAGCAGCAACCACTACGGCCAACCCGATCCCACGACTAATTTCCAGAACTTTGGCGCCTTACAGTTTTGCCGGGAAAAACTGATCAATGAGACATTTGGGTAATGCCTATTCAAAAGGCCAAATTCGATCCCAGTACCCCCAACCAAGGGATTCATCATCCCGCGCAACGAATGGGGTTTTAATTGAGATATCTCGCTTGGGTTTACAAACAATAGAAATTTTCCCGACTTTGGGAAGGGTAATAACTCTCACATGACTCACACGAAACACCTCCCCCAAAAAAGCCGAGCCGGACTCCAATCGGAGCCCGGCTCGTTGCACACATCCCCAGTATAAAAATAATACCGGAAGACTAGCCTACGCTTAGAACCTAGGCTAAGCGACCTAAGATGGCATTAAGTGTCGCACTGGGACGCATGGCGGCCTTCACCTTATCCGGATCCGGACGATAATACCCGCCGATATCCTGAGACCGTCCCTTTGCCGCTTTCATCTCTTCAAGAATGGTATCGAGTTTAGACTCCAAATCTTTTGCAATCGGGGCGAACTGTTTTTTCAGATCCTGATCATCATCCTGAGCCGCCAGTTCCTGGGCCCAATACAAGGCCTCGTATACATGACTTCCGGCGTTATCCAACTGTCCTAATTCACGTCCTGGAGATTTCCGGTTGTCCATGAGCTTTCCGGTAGCCCGATCCAATGTTTCCGCTAGGATCTTTGCTTTTTTGTTGTTTTTGTTTTGACTTAAGTGCGCAAAAGATTCGGCCAGGGCGAGAAACTCCCCGAGGGAATCCCAGCGTAAATGTCCCTCTTTGACAAACTGCTGTACATGCTTCGGGGCCGACCCTCCGGCTCCGGTTTCAAACAATCCTCCGCCATTGATGAGTGGAACGATGGACAGCATTTTGGCGCTCGTACCTAGTTCCAAAATCGGAAATAGGTCGGTGAGATAATCCCGAAGCACATTTCCTGTTGCCGAAATGGTATCGAGACCATCTTTTGCACGTTTGAGTGAGAACTTCATGGCATCCACAGGTGCCATAATTTGAATATCCAACCCTTTCGTATCATGATCCTTCAAATAACCATTCACTTTTTCGATAAGCTGCGCGTCATGCGCCCGATTCTTGTTCAGCCAGAATACCACTGGTGTGGAAGAGGCCCTGGCTCGGTTGACGGCTAACTTGACCCAGTCTTTAATCGAAACATCTGTCGTGTAACAGCTACGCCAGATATCCCCCTTTTCGACGTCGTGTTGCAGCAACACGTTCCCCGCTCCATCCAACACTCGGACCTCGCCTTTTCCTGTGGCTTCAAATGTTTTATCGTGCGATCCGTATTCCTCGGCTTTTTGTGCCATCAACCCCACATTGGGTACGCTACCCATGGTAGACGGATTAAATTCGCCATTCTCCCGACAAAAGTCGACTACTGCCTGGTAGATACCGGCATAGCTCCGATCGGGAATGATGGCTTTCATGTCATGTTCTTTGCCATCCGGCCCCCACATTTTTCCGGAGGTTCGCAGTGCAGCAGCCATGGACGCATCGATGATAATGTCGCTCGGCACATGAAGATTGGTAATTCCCTTGTCGGAATCCACCATCGCGAGTGCCGGACCATTTTTGAGACAGGACTGTATGTCTGCCTCGATTTCCTTCTTTTTAGCTTCCGGTAAATTTTTAATTTTGGCCAGGATATCGCCAAGTCCATTATTCGGGTTGGCACCCAATTCGGCAAACGTTTTTTCGTGTTTTGTAAAGACATCCTCAAAGAATGCCCTCACCGCATGACCAAACATGATGGGATCCGAGACTTTCATCATGGTGGCCTTCAGATGCAGCGACCACAAAATATCCTTCTGTTTGGCATCCGATACTTGCTCCTTAAAAAATTGCCGCAAGGCCTGACAACTCATTTTGCTCGCATCCAACACATCACTCGTGTTGAGGGTTAACTTATCTTTCACAACGGTAACACTTCCACCCTCCGCCACAAATTCAATTTTTCCCTTCCCAGCAGACTTGTCATTAATGGTCACGGACTTTTCATTGCCAAAGAAATCTCCACCCGTCATGTGCGCTACATGTGTTTTAGAATCTTTTGCCCATTTGCCCATCTTATGTGGGTTCTTTTTGGCATATTGTTTCACGGAGGCCGAGGCTCGGCGATCCGAGTTCCCTTGCCGTAATACGGGGTTCACGGCGCTGCCCTTCACCTTGTCATATTTAGCCTTGATCTCTTTTTCTTCTTCATTTTTGGGATCTTCGGGATAATCAGGAATTGCATACCCCTGGGATTGCAATTCAGCAATCGCACCCTTAATTTGTGGGAGCGATGCACTGATGTTAGGTAATTTAATGACATTGGCATCTGGCTTCTCAACCAGTTCGCCTAATAGAGCCAGATCATCCGGCTGTCGTTGCTCAGGCTTGAGCTTGTCAGGAAATTGCGCAAGGATTCTTCCGGCGAGAGAGATATCTTTGGTGCCAACGGTCACCCCTGCTGCTTTAGCAAATGACTGAATGATTGGAAGAAACGATCCGCTGGCCAGCTCAGGCGCTTCATCAACTTTTGTGTAAATAATGTCAGGTTGTACATTCATGGCATTTACCCCGTTAAAAGTTAACTAAGAACACGTTTTCCTGGAAAGACCTCGCTAAAACACGACATCGGAAATCTCTACGAGCGGTTAATTAAGATGAAATTTGTAAACCAATCCCCATGCCGTAACAAGAAAACCATTGTAAGAATGGTGCCACGCTTCTGCAATCAATCAAAGGACCCATGTCGCCACGAATCAAAGGTCTCAGAAATGATGCGGAAAAAGGGGAAGTTTGCGAGAAATTTCGTTTGAAAAAGTAAACTCGACTAGAAACATGAAGTTAGGGGAAATATTTATGAGTAAACCTTGCAACTAATTTTTTAAGATTTATCAGTCGAGAAATAGAAAAGTCTTAGAGAGACTCTAGAGAAGTTGTTGCCAACTGAGGGTCGCAACCGGAAGCACTCGAAGGGACGCGGCGATCGGACAGGTATCCAGAGTCATCTTTACCTCACCATTCAGTATCTGCACCTGGTCCGCCAAGAGGGCACCCTGAATGACTGAACTCCCAATTCCACCATCAAACGTCACTTGCCCAGCAACAATGATGAGCCCTTCCCAATGAAAAGGCGCGGAAATGTTTAAATTTCCCGCTACCAAAAGTATGCCATATCCATTGAGATTCTGAGCGGCAAGTCGGCGCGAAAATCCCCCTGCAAGCGATTCGGCATACAACAGGGCAGGATTCCCAGGCGCCCCAAGATTCACTCCGACAAGATCTCCTGAAATGACCTGGGAGCCTCCCTTGAGGCGATCTAAAGCCTTGACTAAATCCAGGGATTCTGTGCCCACTTGTGGGGTCTGAGGATTTCCTGTGAAAGTGGCGGTTCCTGCCAGCGCACCTGCAGGCCCCAACTTCACCGGGGGCCGACCTCCTGCCAGGAGTCCACACTTATCAAATCCTTGCACCGCTGCGGTTCCGCCAGCGAATACGACCTGACTATTCGCATACACCGGTGCCAGCAATGGAGGGCCAGATGGGTGTGCAACCTCCACTTGAATCAGAGACGGGGCACCTTCTACCTCACCTTGACTGATGA
>JAGQKG010000113.1 GCA_020430245.1 Nitrospira sp. | reverse complement strand
TGCCTTCACCAGCCTGAGGGATAGTGGTCCCCCAACGCCCTCCCATGAGAGCCAGAAGTTGTTTTCGACAGCGGGAGTCCCAGGTATAAATGGTGTTGATGGATCGCTCACCGAATATCCGTTGAATTTCTGGAAAGGTGTGGCCTTGAAGTTTCAAGCGGAATAATTCCTTGCAACGCTCACCCAATTGCTGAAGCGCCTCAATCAATTGCCCCACCCGCTCTTTCTGCTCGGCTTGCATGGCGGGATCATCTCCAGGATCTGCAAGCGGCCGATCACCAATGGATTCCTGATGATATTCGCCCCGTCGGAGGTTTCTTCGATGGAGATCCAGCATTTTATATTTGAGAATTTGAAAGGTCAGAGGAACCAGCTCGGTTAATTCCGTGACTTGAGGATATTTCTTGTGCAAGACCAGAAGAACCTCTTGAGCCAAATCTTCGGCCACATCCCTTGATCCACGAGATGTCGCAAATGCCACAATCCTTTCACGGAGTTGGCCAATGATTTGATCCCGGGCCATAGCCGGGTTATGGCCTTTTCCCGTTAATCACCAACAATTCAACCTCCGGACCTATTTTGCACGAGGATTTTCGAACACAGGGTAACTTTCCGGAAGTCATACGGTTGATCCTGGAATGTGGCATTCCCATGATTCGTGAAGCTTCTGAATATTGTACCACTGGATGGGAATGGCGGAGAGACACTTGGAAGAGAGCACACACGAGCCTTAAGACAAACCCCGGAAAACCCAGAAGATGATAAGAGCAGAAGATGATGCCAGGAGCGCTACACCTTCTGCACTTCGAAATATAGAAGCGCGTGGTCGGAATACTTCCTGGTCCACGCATCTCGTTTCTCCGGAGTCGTTTCTTGTGGCCAACCGCGAATATCGATGTGGGCCGACCCAAACGCCTTAAACTGCAAATGGTCCGCCGCCACGACGTGATCGAGATTGCCGGGGGAGTAGGAGGACTTCGAACCTGGCCAATAGGTCTCCGGATAGGACTTGTCGAGTACCTGCATCTTCCGGGTTTTCACCCGTTTTTGCAGACGTTGGACTTCCTCGTCCGCACTGACGTCCTTCGGACTAAACGTCAGATTCATCCCCATCGTATTGAGATCCCCCAGAAAGATATAATTCGCTTGGCTTTCATTGCCCGATGCCCTATCCAGCACTTTTCGCAATTTGAGCGCCCGTTCGGTCTGATCGTCCCGCAAGCCAAACCCCCGAGGTTCCGTCAGACTTTTTAAATGCAAAAACAACAGGGGATAGGCTTTCCCATCCACTTGAACCGTGAGCAACGCACCCGGGCGCAGAACGGATACACCCGAATTAAATTCCAGCCGTTGGGTAAAAAAGCTGGAGAAGGTTCGCTTCACACCTATGAGAATTTCCTGCGTCTGAGGTCCCTCCGTAATATGAAACTGGTAGTCCGGCATCACCGACACGATGGTGTCATATACCGTCGAGCCCACGACTTCGTACACCGCGACCACATCGGCATGTTGTTGGGCCAGAAACTCGATAATGGGGCCGACCGGTTTTTTCGGCTTTGCCTTATTTTTGGTCATCGCCCCGAAATGCTCCACATTCCAAGATGCAACGGAGAAAGCTTTGGCCATCGTCCCCTCCTTGGTGACTTGTGAAAGATCAGCAAATCCCCACGCTTCACCAGGTTGTATCATAGGCTTAGAAAAAGAGAAAGTTCGAGCGAGGAGGCCTAAAACTCTCGCACGATCCCTGTAGAAGAAAGGTCGGGTTGTTCAGTGGAGGGACTCATTGGCAAAAATCGGCAGCCACCAAAGGGAACGTTTCTCACCTCAAAGAGAAGTCAAATATGCCGCAATAAATAAAACGGTCAAGCTCAGACCTAAAATGATTCGTTGTACCCAGACCACTTTTCCGGAAAACATGAGTGGCTGCGCCTCCTGCTGTTTGCCTTTCACCGAAGCCCCATAGGGATCGATAATGAGATCATGGACAAAGATAAGCCCTCCCACGATCGCGAAGACAAAGAGCTTAAGCATCATGATCAAACCCCAACTGGTTTCTATCCGCGCCGATCCGCTCTCATCCAATAACTGAGACGCTCCGGTAAAGACCAGCGCCATCAAACTCACCCACCCCACCATTTTAAATCGTTGTCCGACTTTTTTGACTATCTCAAGAGCCTCCATCGAAGGTAACTTGGCTTGCCCTTCAGTCAAGCTCGGCCTGACCACGAGCTGAACGAACATCCAGCCACCAATGAAGGTAATAGCCGCTAATAGATGAATCCACGTGACGACATAGCCCGGCATATATTCTCTCCTACAATTTTAGATTCATTCTCAAAACCCTGTCATGATACCCACTGGACCCGGGAAAGACCACTGGAGAAATTGTCATATTCTTTCATCTCATGACAGGAATGCGATATGGTTCCTTCAACAACCTTGAGCGGTGATGGGATGAAGCATCGATTGCCCCTATTCCCAATTCTTTCCAAAATATTTGTCCTGGGGCTTCTGAGTCCGCTAGCCCTTGTTGGACTCATGACCAATGACTCCTCCTGGGGAGCTGATGCAGACAAGGAGCGGTGGAATAATAAATATCAAACAGAGAACTATCTATTCGGTCGTGACCCCATCCCATTTTTAACAGCCCATATTGATCTTCTACCCAAGGGGAAAGCCCTCGACCTGGCCATGGGTGAAGGACGCAATGGCGTGTACCTGGCCACTCAAGGGTTCAAAGTGACGGGCATTGATATTTCCGAAACAGGGCTTAAAAAAGCACAAAACCTCGCCGCGGAAAAGGGTGCCTCCCTCACCACTGTCGTCGCCGACCTGGAACAATACACTATTTCCCCCAACTCCTACGATGTGATTATCTGCACATATTTCCTTCAGCGGGATCTCTTCCCAAAAATTACAGCCGCGCTGAAGCCTGGTGGAATGGTTCTGTTCGAAACCTATACGATCGATCATTTGCAATACCGCCCAAAATTTAACAGAACCTTCCTCCTGGAGAGGAATGAATTATTGACGCTTCTTCCAGGCCTACAGGTGTTGCAGTATCAAGAGGTCGATACAGGACATGAGGCCTTCGCCAGCATATTGGCTCAAAAGCCTGTGCAGGCCACAAGAAAATAACCGAAAGTGGGGTTTCTTCCTTTCCTTCTGGAAGGAAAGGAATGGTTGCGGCCTTTTGGATCGATGGGGTACCCTGGCAGCTTCGTTTTGCCCTGTACATGATGATTAGAATCGGAACCAAGCCCTCATGACCGACACCACCGCCTCTCAACCGACTGTCCCAACCCAGGCCGGAGTTAGCCCTCAAATTCTGGAGGGAGACATCCTCAATCAACGGGCCTGGCGAATGCCGGACATTGTGATTTATCAGCATGCCACCGAGGAATGGTGGGTGGCTCCACTTGATGAAGAGTTACCCCTGATTCGGCTCAATCGCATGGGGGCAGCACTGCTCGGCGCAATGGACGGCCGGATGACCATTGGGGCGTTGCTCAATCAATATGGGAAATGGGTCTGCAGCCCCACCCAACAGAACGGTCGCTGGCATTTAGAACGGTGGGCGCAACCACGATTTTCGTTAGCCTATTATGGGACAGAACCCCCTAGCGGACACAGCGCGGAAGCGAAATGGGATTTGTTACTGCAAAAGGTGCGGGAAGGGTGGCATCAAAACGTTCAAGCTGAAACGGAAGATCATCTGTCCAAATTTCACGTTCAGGGCATTCAAGGACCCCATGGACATTTTGAAATAATCGAAACCACAGTCTCGCATTTATTTCGGGAACCCTGCGAAGCCATGAACGGGCTTACCTATGGGCGGCTGCTTGGCAAAACCCTGCGGCAAATGGGATGGCTTTCTCCCAAACCCACACGCATTGTGGAAGTGGGCGCCGGCCTTGGATATGTCTCAAAGGAATTGGCGGGAGAACTCTCAGCGGAGGAACGGAAAGACATCCAGTACACATTTCTCGATCTGACCGGCCCATTTCTGGGATCCCAAACGTCGCTGGCGCGACAAGCAGGATGGACGGCAACGGCCATTCAGGCCAATGCCGAACGGATGCCATTGGCGGATCGTTCCGTTGATTTGTTGATCGACAATGAAAATCTCGCCGACATGACGCCGATCCAATTTACCGGCGACGAACTCCTTATGTTTAAAGGTGAGAACCCATTACATAAGGAAGCCCTGGACCTTATCCGACGCATGCGCCTGCCACTCATGCCACCCTTTCCCGACGAAGTGATTTTCAACTATGGAGCCATTCAATTTTTACAGGAAATCTGGCGTGTGCTGAAGCCGGGTGGGCGTGCCATCCTGATCGAATTCGGGATCGAAGATGAGTGGCCGTCTCCTGTCAGATTGCCCGGTCACACTGAATATGAAGTGCAATTCAGTCATCTTCGCCATGCGGCAAAATGGCTTGGTTTCCGCGAACAATACTGTACCCTGCCGCAATTGCTCGGCATGAAACGGGATATTAATGTCTTATGTACCGGGGCGGCCTATACCCTACGGCGATTTTGCCGTGAATTGGAGAAGCCCTTCTCCGTTCGCGCCTATACCGAAAAAGAATTGGGCACCGCCCTCGGCGCTCTTCTGCCCAAACTCACCGGCTTGCATTATCACAATGTCCTGGACCCTGCCTGGTTCGGCTTGTGGGATTTCAAGGTGCTCCTCTTTGAAAAGCCCGGCGGACTGAGCATCGGGCAACAACCGGCCTTCAAAGAATCGGGCGGCTTCCGCTGGTACACCCAACAATAGGACTCATCCCCGCCCTATTCCTATTCCAGATTTTTCAATTTTCTGGCTTTATCAACCAGAATCCCTTCACGGAGTCCGTAGTCGCTGACCAGACAGGCTTCAAAACCAAATGCCTCCATGATTCTTCGTAGAATTACGGTGCCTGCCACGATGACATATTCCCGTCCGGGTTCGAGACCCGGCATGGCCAATCGCTGAGGACCGGTTTTGGTGATGAGATCATGCTCCAGCCCTTTGATGATCGACAACGTTAATTCATAATTATGGACACGTGCCGAGTCATATCGAGAAAGCTTTTGAGCCATAGCAGCAAGTGTGGTGACAGAGCCTGCCGTCCCGACCAGCGGAACACCCGAAATAGGCCCGAAGGCTTTTGACACCTTGGCCAATTCCCGATCGATACAGGCTTCTGCCTGGTAAATCTCCTGATCTGTGGGTGGATCCAGATGAAACACCCGCTCCAATAAGCGCACCACTCCCAGATCCAAGGAAATGACGCCTGGAGCTTTTCCAGTTTGGGACAGGATACATTCGGTGCTGCCGCCGCCAATATCCAGTCCTAAAAAATTAGACATTGCGGGAGGCAGGCCAAATCGAATGCCCAACAAGGTTCGCCGGGCTTCCTCTTCTCCCGATAAGACCTCCACTTCCCAACCGGTTTGTTGAGTAACGAGGGTGAGAAAGTCTTGTCGGTTCTCCGATTCACGCACGGCGCTGGTTGCCACGACGACCACCCCGTTGACCGGATACTTCGCGATCTTTTCTTTCCAGTGATTGAGCATGGACACCACACGATCCATCGCGGCCTGTGATAACCGTTTATGTTGGTCCACCCCTTCCCCGAGCCGTAGGATATGACGATCCGCATCAACAACGGTAAGTTCCTCTGGTGGATTCACTTCTGCCACCAATAAGCGGCAGGTTAATGTGCCAATATCAATTCCTGCGAGTAACATATGGTCTCTTTTCCAATCTTGACATAGGCCTGACAATTTCCCCTCCACGACATTCAACATCCTGACTTGAAAGGGACTAATAAGATACCGTCGATATCCATACCTGAATTACACTCAAAAAGACCAGCGCATTGAAATTCTTCCTGACTTCTTTTCCCACCTAAGATTTCTGTGTTAGGATTTTAATTTGTATTGTCTATCATCACTTGACGGTGAACCTGTCATTAAAAAAAGGAGAGAAGGATGGCGCAGATTCATTGCCGAAAATGCGATAAAGACGCGGATGTGATCACGGACAATCTCTTTATGGGGAAGCTGGAAGAAGAGATTAAACAGAAAGTCTGTCAGACCTGCTGGAATGAATGGGCCGGTCCGGGTGGCACGAAAACCATGGTTATTAATGAATATCAGTTAAATTTAGGGGATGAAAATGCCCGGCAAACCCTGAAAAATCAGATGCGGACCTTTTTGAAACTGGATGACACCGCCGGCGAATTTAAAGATTACCGTCATTAATCTCTCAACATTTCCTACCAAGTTTCTGGCGGCTTTGAATTGAGGCTCTTTTCTTTTGTAGGGCTCCTCCGGTTTTGTGAGGCAGAGGAGAAGAGATTCATCGTGCAGCCTTGTATGACAAGAGTTGGGAGTGGGCCGGTTTTCCGATGGTTTCTGGAAAACCATGGATCCTCTTCTTCCAGGACATGCCTCTTGATGGATGAGCTGTGGCACGTTAGGATTAGCTTATGGACACACCGTTAGGCAAAGGGGTTTTCCTCATCGCCACTCCAGCTTTGCGCGATCCCAATTTCCGTCAAACGGTCGTACTGCTCTGTGAGCATGGACCGGAAGGCGCCCTAGGAGTTGTCGTGAATCGTCCGACGGAAATGAATATTGCCGAGGTCCTGCCCCAGGTTCCCGTGCTCGAAGGCCAAGAACACCGGGTGTATGCAGGGGGACCTGTTCAAAAAAACAGTTTGCTCGTTTTGTATCGCCTGAATGAAGAAATTGAAGATACGCATGCGGTGCTGGACGGGGTATATCTCGGCGGAAATATGGAGACCCTGGAACGCATTATTGAGGTTCCCGGTGAGCACGAAACTTTTCGGGCGTATATGGGATATTCAGGTTGGGGACCAGGGCAATTGGAGACGGAAATGGAAAGTGGCTCCTGGCTCACCATGCCTGCCAGACCTCAACTCGTCTTCGATGAAGATTCTCAGGACTTATGGGCCGAAGTCCTACGATCTTTCGGAGATCAATATACGATGTATGCGCATATGCCCATTGATCCCAATTTAAATTAATCGCCTGGTTGGCAGCACTGTCCCCTCATTCTTAGCACACCTCTAGCCTTTACAAGACCTAAGCCCATTTCTTTGATAAGGTCTGGTGTATGACCACTCAGACCGAGCCAGGTTATTGGCTCAAACATTTCTGTCTTCTCCTTGTCAGTCCCAAAATGCTGGTCATGCTCTTGACCGGCTTTTCTTCCGGTCTTCCCCTCCTGCTCATTGGCTCTACCCTCAAATTCTGGATGCGGGAAGCAGGGCTTGATTTAACGACCATCGGGTTCTTCGGGTTAGTCGGTCTCCCCTACACGCTCAAATTTCTCTGGGCACCCGTGATGGACCGTCTCGTGTCTTCTACGCTGGGAAGACGGCGGGGGTGGATGCTGGGCACTCAGATAGCGTTAATGATCACCATCACCTCGCTCGCGTTCACTCAACCGGCCATTCATTTACCGATACTCGCCGTCCTCTGTCTCCTCGTGGCGTTTTTCAGTGCCAGTCAGGATATCGTCCTGGATGCCTATCGCCGTGAATCCCTCTCTGACGAGGAACTCGGGATTGGCTCCTCCATGTTTATCTATGGTTATCGACTGGGGATGTTGGCCGCTGGAGCGTTGGCCTTATTCCTGGCAGATCAGGCGAGCCTCTCCTGGAACGCGGTCTATGTCATTATGGGGGCCATGATGATGATCGGCATTCTCACGACGTGGTTTGCACCGGAACCCACCATTCCCGCACCACCACCAGCATCATGGCAGGAAGCCATCACGGGTCCTTTTCTGGATTTTTTTTCCCGTCCGGGAGCTCTCATGATTCTTCTGTTTATCCTGCTGTATAAAGTCGGTGACAGTATGGCGTCAGAAATGCTCTCTCCATTTATGGTGGATCTTGGAGTCTCGAAAACCGACTACGCGATGATTGTGAAAGTCTTCGGCATGATTGCGCTGATGGCGGGAGGACTGATTGGGGGTCTCGTGGTTTATCGCCTGGGGATTGTGCCATCCCTATTTATTTTAGGTTTCCTCCAAATGATTTCGACGGCAGGATTTGTCATTCTCGCCTATACCGGCAATCACCTCCCAACCCTGACCGCCGTCATTGCCGTCGAAACCATTTCCAGTGGATTGGGACAAACCGCATTCGTGGCCTTTATGGCCAGCCTCACCAATAAACGGTTTACCGCCACACAATATGCCTTATTGACCAGCTTCATGGGGATTCCACGGGTCTTTGCCGGATCCACCACGGGATTTCTGGCCACCTGGTTGGGATGGGAAGGGTTTTTTCTTCTGTGCACCTTAGTCGCTCTGCCCGGGTTATTCCTCATTCCGTATCTGCGCCGGCTGCAAGAAAACCACCAATCCGTCAATCAGGCTGGATGAGCCCCCAAAATCAAGTAAGCCAGCCCCTGCAATCTGCAGAAGGTTGGAAATTCTCCTCATAGACCAAAGTCTCCCTGTGGCAGTTAAAACGGCCAAAACCCGAAATGAGGGGTATCAGGGGGAGGTTGAATGACGGAATGATCAAAGGTCAAATCCTGGCGCATGGCCACATGTAAAATATAGGTGGACCCTTCCCCTCTTCCCAGATTCATGGATGGCGCAACCGGTAAAAATATCCGGAGAAGCCATCCGAAATTGACCCGCATGGTCTTGCTGTCGCCATAACGATGTCGAAAGACCATCCCCTGCGCTACTTCTTCTATTTCATCAGGGGCGCCTAACTTCTCGGCTACATCCTGAATCGTGCTTGTCCCCGGCACTAACTCGTCAAGAGAGTCGACCACCAATGGATCATTGACCACCACACGACGAAAGTCACAGCCTGACAGGGAGAAAAGCAACAGGAGGCCAATTATCCCGACTTTTCCAACGACCCCGACCATCACGGCTCTACTCCCCAAACGGCCAGATTTGAAATTCCACATTCTTGGTCCGATTGCCAAACACCACCTCATCCACAATCCCTTGAGGATTAATAAATACCCAGAGATGATCACTGCCAATATTGAGGCGGGAAATAAACAGCAACCATCCCAGCTTGCTGTCAAAGCGGCGGTAGTGAAAGATCTCATGGCCGTTTGCCTGGACAATGTCATCGGGGGCGCCAAATTGTTGGGCCACTTCTTGCCGATTCGTTTTGCCTTTCTCAATCGTCTGAAGCCGGTCCTCGGCAAAAGGCTCACCTATCTCACCTCGAACAAATGCACAGCCATCCAGCAAGCCCATCAAAACCAAGAGGCCGGCCAAGAGCAGGAATCCTCTTGGATTTCTGTACTTCTGATTGAAGCCGTCTTGAGATTCCCGCAACATAGTCTCCTCCTTCTTATGATCGGTTTCGTCGTGGCGCCCAGGGAAACAATCTGTTGGTGGTCTGTTGATAGAGACGATACGCCTCCCCTCGGCTGACCATCGCCTGAGCCTCGGCCAAGGGAACTCCTGTCACCCACAAGAGCGACGACATCATGAGCAGCGGCCACGCCATAGCCAACCACGCTCCAGGCAGCCCAACTGCCAACGGAATATAGGCACACCACTGTACAATTTCAAAAAAATAATTCGGGTGACGGGAATACCGCCACAACCCCGTTTGTAAGACCTTGCCCTGATTCGTCGGATCTGATCGGAACCGGTCAAGTTGAGCATCTGCGAGGGTTTCCCCATAGAAAGCCAGCAAAAAGGTCCCGAGTCCCAGGAAATCCCATCCTCTCACCGCCGAGTACGGATGGGCCATGACCCAACACAGGAGTGCTCCAAAGAACAAACAAGCCGGAACCTGCAGAACGAAATACCCGAAGAAGCCAACCGATTCCCATTGGCCTAACACTGCCCGTAGGGTTCTATACCGGGGGTCTTCCGTCTTACGCCAAATTCGGCTTCTCCATAGGTGCCACCCCAACCTGGAGGCATAGGCACTCCCCATGCTCACCACCAGAATCCGGCGCCAGGGACTGCCTTCCCCCTGCATTCCACAGATAATGACGATGAATCCAAATCCCAGACAAAATCCCACATCGGCTAAGGAGGCATTGCCCACTCGCCTATGCACAAGCCACAACCCACCGAAGAGCACCAGGAGGATACCCACAATCTGAAACACATGCGGGAGTGTGAGAATATGCCAGGGAAGGGGATTCACCTTAGGGCAGAAAGAACAAGGTCCACATCTCGGCAAAGAAAAATTTTATGAGAGGACTCAATTCGCGGCTAATGCCAACGGAGTCCGAACCGTTTCCTCTTCGGTGACCGGATGTAAATTTGGTTCGACTAAAAATACCCGGTCGCCGGACACTTTCCCCTCTTGAAGAAGGAACTCTCGAATGCCTTGAGCCCGTTGCTGAGCCAGGAGGCGAAGCTGCTCGTCTTCCACCTTGATCGATTCAAGCAATTTGGATCTCATCTCCTCCGGTGAAGGAATGTCCGGAGCTTTCCCTTCGGGAGAAGACGAAGGTGGGGTCGAACGAGACCCAAACTGTTCGACATACATCTCCTGAAGCAAGCGTTCTTCCTCCTCCGGACTCAGTTCAATCTGTTCGAGAGACACCCCCTTCGTCGTAGAAGAGGAGCCCTGAACAAATTTTCGCTTTTGCAGTTGTTTCAACAATTGCCCGGCAGCCAACCCCTGACGATCAACCTGAGGGTCGGCGGCCCCGGCAATGTCCAGTCTCAAAGCTGGCCGATCCGCCAACGCTTGACCAAGCGCATTCAGCTTTTCCTGCTCAGGAGGAGACAAATGCGCAATCCCCGCAGGAAAGACCACATATTGAAGATCGTCACCACTGCTTCCCACCAACCCTCCGACCATCGCAAAAGGAGAGGTCGCAACTTTCGTCAAGAGATTCCCCAAGGCATTCCAGATGACTCCTCCGTAACTGAAATCCGGATCGTTCAAATTGCCGCGAACCGGCAAATCAATATCGATCTGTCCTTTGCGGTCTTTGAGTAAGGCTAAGGCAAGCGGAATCGGCAACGACATGGCATCCGGACTCTCGACCTTTTCACCCATAGTCAGTTGGTCAATCAACACTTTATTGGCACCAACCAGAGTCTTTTCAGAAACCTTATACCCGAGATCCAACGACAACTTCCCCTTCGTGATGGGATACCCGACAAAATGGGCTGCATAGGGAGAGACGGTGGGAAGATCAAGATTGTTGAACGTCACGGTCACATCCGTATAGGCATCTTCACTCAAAGGATTAATTTGCCCGGCAATCTTGAAGGGGGCGCGTTTATCTACCGTCCCTTGTAAAGCGACATCGGCTTTGGCTAATTGATCCGAAGAAAGCCCTTTAATGCTGCCGGAGAGCCCCTCAATGTTCGTGACGACATTGGGGGAAATTGATTGATCGGTAAAACGTGCCAGGAAAT
>JAGQKG010000112.1 GCA_020430245.1 Nitrospira sp. | reverse complement strand
CATTCTCAACCCATCGGAAAATATTACAGGTGGGCAATATCTACCTGCTTGGGCAGACGAGGCAGGATAACGTTCTGAATCGCCCGTTTCCATAATAGCTACAACCCAAAAGGGAATGTATGTCCTGTATTCACTGTTGAATGGTGGTGGAAGAAAAGGCTGGTCTGAATATTGCTGTCAGTTTTAATGACGTGAAGGTGTCAGAGGCAATCCTAGACGTATGGAAATATTGAACCGATTTTCACTGGATGCTTAATGATTATTAGCCGAACGCCGTTTCGTATTTCTTTTTTCGGGGGTGGTACTGATTATCCGGTTTGGTACCGGAAACACGGTGGTGCCGTATTGACCGCTACCATTGATAAGTACTGCTATATTATGTGCCGGTATCTTCCTCCTTTTTTTGAACATAAAATCACTATTCGATATTCACGAATAGAAAATCGACGAACTATCGATGAAATCGAGCACCCGTCGGTTCGGGAAGTGCTTCGGTATCTTAAATTTTGCCGAGGGGTAGAAATTAACCACGATGGTGATGTGCCCGCTCGAAGCGGCATGGGCTCAAGCTCAGCCTTTACGGTAGGACTCCTGCATGCGTTATACGCGCTTCGTGGACAATTGTTATCCAAGGACCAGTTGGCCAAAGAAAGCTTGTATATCGAGCAAGAATGTATCAAAGAAACAGTCGGGTCCCAAGATCAAGTCGCTGTGGCCTATGGTGGCGTCAATCATATTCTCTTTCATCAAAATGGCGAGTTTACCGTTCGACCCTTAACCATTTCTCGTGACCGGGTGAAGGAGTTGGGAGACAATCTGATGCTCTTTTACACGGGAATTCGGCGGACTGCTTGCGATATTGCGGAAAGTTATACGAATGGAATTGAGGATAAAAGACGCCTTCTTCGAGTCATGCAGGATTTGGTGCAAGAAGGAATTTCGATTTTAGGCAGCAATCAAGCGATTACGAATTTTGGAGAATTGTTGCATGAGGGGTGGGGAATCAAGCGGAATTTGAGTCACTTGGTATCCAATCAAGAGGTGGATGAGATTTACCAAGCAGCCCTTGATTCAGGGGCTCTCGGGGGAAAATTGATCGGAGCCGGCGGGGGAGGATTTATGTTGTTGTTTGCCCCACCTGGCAGGCATGCCGCTGTGAGAGAACGGTTGAATCGTCTCATCCATGTTCCGTTTCGATTTGAATTTTCCGGAAGCCAAATTATTTTTTGTGATCCTGAAGAAGATTACTCCCTTGAGGAAACTCGACGGAATGGTATGGAGATTCAGGAGTTTCGGGAACTGATCATTCCTCTCAAGCGTGCGGCAACTCGTTGTGTATGATGCTGAAACGGTAGGGTATGGGTTTCCTCCAATCAACATCAGGTATATCAATTCAGGAGTTAGAAGCGAAAGCTAGGATGCTTCGTCTTCAATGTATTCAATTGGCCCATGCAGGACGGGAAGGCCATTTGAATGGTGCGTTGAGTTGTCTGGATGTGTTGCTGGCCCTCTACTGTTGTTGGTTGCGTGTGACTCCAGAGGATCCCTATTCCCAGGATCGGGATCGATTGATCTTTAGTAAGGGGCATGCGTGTCTTGCCCTCTATACGGTGTTGGCCGATCAGGGATTTATTCCCCGGGAATGGTTGGCTCACTATGCGCAGAATGATTCCCCGCTTCCCAGCCACCCGTGTACCCACGCGTTATCTATTCTGGAATGGTCATCAGGAAGTCTGGGACACGGACTCAATGTGGGCACCGGCATGGCCTATGCGATGAAGCTGGAGGGCAAGGCATCACGAATTGTTGTTCTCCTGAGTGATGGGGAGTGCAATGAAGGGAGCACCTGGGAAGCGGCGATGTTTGCTGCGGCACAAGGCTTGGATAATGTGCTCGCCATTGTGGATTACAATGGTATTCAATCCGTGGGGCGAACGGATTCACTCACAGGGTTTACGTCGTTTGAGAAAAAGTTCTTGGCTTTTGGATGGCAGGTGAAAACGGTTGATGGACACCAATTCAGCGATATTCTTGGCGCCTTGGAACATGTGCCATTGGAGACTGGAAAACCGACAGCCATCATTGCCAATACGGTAGCCGGCAAAGGTGTCAGTTTTATGGAAAATCAAGTCCTGTGGCATTATCGTGTTCCATCGGTTGAGGATGTGAAATTGGCGACCGAGGAGCTTTCTCCGGTGTCCCCTCCGCTGTTTCAGGAGGCAGGCCAATGAGAAAGGCTTTTGCGGATACTCTTCAGTGTGTGGCGTCCACGGACCATAAACTGGTTTTTGTCACAGGGGACCTGGGGTTTGGCGTTTTTGATCGATTTGAAGCCACGTTCGGTTCCCGTTATGTCAATGTCGGGGTTGCCGAAGCTCAAATGATTGGTTTTGCAGCCGGAATGGCCAAAGAAGGTTGGCATCCGGTGACCTATTCCATAGCCTCCTTTGCCACAGCCAGGCCCTTTGAACAAATTCGATACTGTGTGAGTTATCCGAGTCTTCCTGTTACCCTCGTCGGGGCGGGGCGGGGTCTCACCTATTCCACCAGTGGCATTTCACACCATGCCCTAGACGATATCGCGTTGATGACCGCTCTTCCTCATATGACCGTGGTAATTCCCGCCGATCCGATTGAGGTGGAGGCTCTCTTTCCACAGGTTCGGGCCTTGCCTGGACCGGCGTATTTTACTGTAGGCCGGTTCGGGGAACCTCGTTGTGAAGGAGTTGAGGAACCGGTCTTGGGACGTTTGCGTCTGATCGCAAATGGAGAACGTGTGGCGATTATTTGCGCGGGGGAAATCCTTCAAGAAGTAATGTGTGCCCGGGAACTTCTTTTGGCCGAGGGGCTGACCCCAGTGATCTTTCATAACCATACAATTAAACCCCTTGATACGGCTCGACTGAATGAGGTCGCTGATCAGGTTCAATCGATACTGGTCGTGGAGGAGCATCTGCCGCATGGTGGATTGTGGGGAGCCATGGCGGAGTGGATGATTCAGCGACCCTCCGGCATCCCGATGAAACGGTTGGGGCCTCCTGAAGCATTCTGCTTTGGAAATTTAACTATTGAAGAGGCGCGGAATAGGATGGGGTACGATGCCAAGGGCATTGCCGCTGCCTGCCATGTGTTGTGGAAATCATAGGTTTTTAGAAAACGGATAAGAGTATGTACCAAAAGATTTTGGTGACCGGTGGAACCGGGTTGCTTGGAACCGGGTTGAAGGCCGTTGCCAAGGATTATGCAGATCGCGAGTTCATTTTTTTGGGTTCTCGTGACTGTGATCTGGTGAATGCGGACCAGGTTTTTCGCTGTGTTGAGACGGTCCAACCTGATGCCATTCTTCATTTGGCGGCCTTGAGCGGGGGGGTGCAGTACAGCCAAAAGTATCCCGCAACGCTTCTCAGGGACAATGTCTTGATGAACGCTAATGTGTTAGAGGCTTCACGGGTCTTTCATGTTCAAAAAACCGTTATGACCTTATCGACAGGAATGTATCCCACGGATGCCCCTAACCCCATCAAGGAAGAAGCGATCCATGAGGGATGCCCGCATGAATCCAATTATAGTTATTCCTTTGCCAAGCGATTGATTGAGCCTTCCATTCGAGCATATCGAACCGAGTATGATCTCAACGTGATTGGCTTGGTGTCTAATGGGATATTCGGAGAAAATGCGAATTATCGTCCTGAAGAATCGGTAATGGTGGCTGCTTTGATCCGGCGTTTCTATGAAGAAAAGGATACTCAGAAGCCAATTGTGATTTGGGGAGATGGAACCCCACTGCGGGAGTACACCTATTCTCAGGATATGGCACGGGCTTTCATGTGGTGCTTGGACCACTATGACGATCCTCAGATTCTGAATGTCGGATCCACAGAAGAGCATTCCGTGATGGATATTGCCTTCATGATAGCGGACAATTTGGGCATTGACCGAGACCGGCTTGAATTTGATACCTCCAAGCCCAATGGCATTTTTCGGAAGAGTACGGATAACTCCCGGTTCCTCAATCTTTCGGGGTTTTCGTATACCCCGTTTCATGTGGGGTTAGAAAAAACCATTCAATGGTTTTGCTCCCACTATTTTGATTCACAAGTGGTTAGATTGTAATCCATGGCGAAACGATGAAGAAAGGGAGCACGTGTGAACTATAGGCAACTTGGAGGCACTGGCATTGAGGTGTCGGACATCGGATTTGGAGCCTGGGGGATTGGCGGGGATGCATATGGAACGGTGGATGATCAGAATTCTTTGGATGCTATTGCCCAGGCCTTAGATTCTGGCATCAATTTTTTTGATACGGCAGATTTATATGGGGGTGGGCATAGTGAAGAATTGCTCGGGGTGGGCTTGAAGGGGCGTCGTAACCGCGCAGTGATTGCGACAAAGGTGGGGACATTGCCGCATTCCGGTTTTTATATGCCACAAGATTTTTCTCCAGAGTATATTCGGAAAGGGCTTGAAGGAAGCCTGAAACGGTTGCAGACGGATTATCTTGATTTGTATCAGTTGCATAGTCCAAAAATTGATCAGGTTGAGCCGGCTCTTGAAACGCTTCAGTGCTTACGCCAGGAGGGAAAGATCCGGGAATTTGGCGTTTCGGCTCGATCCCCGCAGGATGCCCTGACTCTGGTCCAATACTTTAATATCCCCGTGCTTCAAGTCAATTTTAATTTAATTGATCAACGTGTCATCGATTGTGGTCTGTCAGCTTGGGTATTGGAGCATCACATAGGGGTGGTGGTGAGGACCCCGCTATGTTTTGGATTTTTGACGGGAGAGTTAAACGGCAACGAACAATTTTCAGGAACGGATCATCGGAATAATTGGCCAACTGAGCAGCGGCGACGATGGGCGAATGCCCCCACCCTGTTTGCCCATCTCCTAGGGGAGAAGGTTAGTCCGGTTCACCTGGCACTGGGCTTTTGTCTTTCCTTTCCGTTCGTTTCGACTGTCATTCCCGGCATGTTGACCAGGGAACAGGTGGAGGACAATGTGAAAGCGTTAGAACAGACTCCTTTGGAACCAGAAGAGCTGAAGGAAATTCGAAAAATATATGAAGAACATGAGTTTTATGATCCTGGTATTAAGCAGGCCTTATTGCAGCATGCCGGTTAAATCATGAACAATAGCCGAACATCTGTCCTCTCTGATCAGTTTGCCGGATTCTTCCCTGCCCCTGTAGAGGCCCCTGTAGGGGAAAGGGACGACGTGAGCCTTCCGATTCCTCCAGACACGATCAGAGCCATTCTTGGGTGTGAACCTGGGGACTATCCGCAAGGTTGCCTGGAGTCCATCCAGGAAGTTGATTCTCGATACCAAAAACTGTCTCAAGTCGAATGGAATGCCCATCTACTGCATGTGCTTCGACGAATTCATGAGGAATTATCGCCGCGAAAAATTTCAGACAATTTGTCGGTGTTTGAGCAGGGTTGGAACGAGAATTACGAATTATGTCTGGGGCAGGGATTGTCGAGTGCCAGCCTTCGACCCCGATACGTGAAACCCTTCCACGTGGTTCGGCTTTGTGGAGAGTATATCCATCCCCACGATCCCTATTTTTCAGATCGCATGTTGTCCTTGGCCATTCAATGTTGGTCGGCCAAATACTTAACGGACGTAGATCAAGTGTACGAGTTTGGCTGTGGGACGGGGCGATATTTGTTTCAGTTGGCTGGTCTCTTTCCCGGAAAAAGGTTCGTGGGATTAGATTGGACGCGGGCCTCTCAGCGAATTATCAACCTTATGACCCTGGCCGGACTTCCCATCCGTGGCCAACGGTTTAATATGATGAAGCCGTTAACGCAAGTTCGGATTGAGGAAGGTAGCGGAGTGCTCACGATCGGAGCTATGGAGCAATTAGGTGATCGGTACCAAGCATTTTTGGATTTTCTCCTTTCGAATCAACCACGCATAGTAATGCATTTCGAACCCATTGAAGAGTTTTATGACCAGAACAATATATTCGATTATGTGGGATGGCTTTACCATCGAAAGCGGGGATATCTAAGGGGTTACTGGACGGCTCTTCAGAGTCTTGAACGACAGCGACGGATTACCATATTGGAAGCACGTCGGTTAGGTGTCGGCGATCCCTATCATGAATCGTCCTCTCTGATAATCTGGCAACCAACCGGACTTTCTTAGCCAGGATGCTTACTCAAGGAGAGTGATGGTATGGAAGTGAGCGATGGTCAATTGAAAGGGGTGAAGCGGATCACTCCTCCCACCCTGCATGAGGATTTTCGCGGTCAGTATATCGAGTTGTATAACGAAACTCTTTATCGGGAGCATGGTATCCCAATTCACTTTGTTCAGGATGACATGTCGGTTAGTTCCAAGCATGTCTTGCGGGGAATCCATGGTGACCAGAAAACGTGGAAACTTATTTCCTGTCTAGCGGGCAGATTGTATGTCGTGGTAGTCGATTGTGATGAGCGGTCTCCTCAGTTTCGACAATGGGAAGCCTTCACTATTTCTGAGCAAAACCGGCAACAAATTCTGGTTCCCCCGAAGCATGGAATTGCCCATTTGGTGCTGACCGATTACGCCATCTTTCATTATAAGCAGTCGACCTATTACGAGCGGGCTAGCCAATTTTCATTGCTTTGGAATGATCCGGCGTTAGCTATTTGGTGGCCGGTGTCGAATCCATTGGTTTCTAGGCGTGATGCGGGGCTAGAGGGCCCGTAAGCGGAGAAATCGAAAGCCTTCATTCGTGAAAAGACGGTGCCACCGGTTTTCTGGATATCCTGCGATAGCAAGCTCTCCGACAGGCAGAAGCCCTGGCGCTCTCCTTTAGAGAACACTGTTTGTGACAATGGGGCAGAGTGAATGTCCGTGAAAGGGAATTGATCGTGGATACATTGTATATTGGAGGGAAATTCATTGGCCATGATGCTGCCATCTTTGTCGTGTTTCCAAATGAAAAAGATGTGTTCGCCATATCTAATGAGCGTTTAACCCGATACAAGCATGATGATCTGTATCCCATTGCCGCTCTTCACACCCTCTTACAACATCGGAATATCGATCCGTCTGGTATTCGGCGAGTGATGTTTGCCAATGCCTTTGTCTGTCAGCAATTCGAAATCTATGAGGCAAAGCGCTATGAGATGATTCAAGCCAAACGGCAGGTGCTTCGAGCGCCGTATCAGGCAGATTTTCAGCGGGCGGCCCAGTCGTTTGAAAACTTGTCTTCGGAAGAAAAAGTTCAGTTTCTTCAGGGAACGGATCAGGGAAAGTGGCTGCTTCAACAGATCACGGAAGGACAACATCAATCGAGGGTTGAGCCCCTTGCTGATTCCATGCGGCGGCATATACAAGCTATTTTCCCCAATGCTGACATTGTGTTGCATCATTATGATCATCAACTGTGCCATGCGATGTCTGCCAGAATGTGGTCTCCATTTGAAAAATGTCTGATTGTCACTTGCGATGGGTATGGCGACGGAAGCTTTTCCAAGGTCTATCTCTCCGATGAAAAGGGGCTTACCCTGTTCGGGGAATCGGCCTATGAGCACCTCCAATTATCCGGAAAAGACGGAAGTTATGATGGGATGGGATCTCCGGCCGGTATTTATCACTATTTTACCTTTCTGTTGGGGTTTCAACCCGATGGGGATGAGGGAAAAGTGGAAGCCTTGTCTGCGTTTGGGACGCCGGAATCCTTTTTACTGTCGGAATTGCTCGGCCTTTTTGTGCTTGATAAGCATCGAAAATGTTTGGTCCTGCAGAAGGCGAAAGCTGAACGGGTGTTGAATTACGAGAGGATGCGACGGCTGGTCGAAACGATGAAAAAGGAAGATCTTGCCGCGACGGTTCAGACCTTTCTCGAAATGGTAATGGTGGAGTATCTCAAGTTTGTGATCGGAGAAACCGGAGTTCGCCACATTTGTTTAAGTGGTGGGGCTGCAGCCAATGTGATAATGAACCTGCGGATCTTTGAGTTATTGACTCCCCACCTATACGTGGTCCCGGCAATGGCAGACGATGGTGCCGCTCAAGGGGCGGCAATGTTGCAACTGCTCGATCAAGGCATTCAGGAAAAGACGCTAGGGTGGCTGAAGCATCGGGTCATGCCGTATTGGGGAACCTCCTATGCACGGGAAGATGTCAGAAAACGGCTTGAGACATTTTCGGATCAAATCGAAGTTCGTGATCAACAAACCCATTGGCCGGAAGAAGCCGCCAAGTTAGTCGCCGAAGGACATATTGGGGCTATTTTTCAGGGGAGGATGGAATGGGGGCCTCGTGCGTTGGGCAATCGAAGTATTATTGCCGATGCCAGGAATCCTCATGTACGAGAACTGGTGAATAAAGAAATTAAAAAACGCCCCCTATTTCAACCCTTCTGTCCTTCGATGTTAGCGGAAGAGCAAGATCGATTGTTCGGGCAAGCCTATCTCAATAAACACATGACTTGTGCGTTCCGCATGAAACCGGAATTTCGAGCCTGCCTGCCGAGTGCGGTGCATATCGATGGCACGGCGCGCGTCCAGTTTGTGGAAGAGCAAGATAATCCCATGTATTTCCGGTTATTGAAAAAAATGAAAGCCCTCACCGGCTATGGGGTGATCGTGAACACCTCATTTAATCGTCATGGGCGAACGATCGTTGAAACACCCGAGGATGCCATTCGGGATTTTCTTGATACGGATTTATCCTTTCTCATGATTGAGGGTTGGATGGTGACCCGGCGAACGACTGCCTAGTACGGACCCTGCAATCAGGACTGATGAGTGGGAGAACTTGATTATGGCACAGTCTGAGGCGTTTCCTAATTTAGCTGGTCTTCAAAAGCCCAGGGTGCTTCTTCTGACCTTGGATTATCGGACATGGCATGATGCGAGTCATTTCCCCTATCCGGATAATTTGGGGCTTGAGGAAGCGTTGATCGTTAATGGGGCGGATTGTGTCACGATCCCTGTCTTTTACGGCTTGTCCTCATCCAACCCCGCTTCTTGGATGTATCATGCCAAACAACTCTGCTCTGGCCGGCAGTTTGATGTGGTGTGGTTTGATGTGAACCATATGGTATTTGACGAGGCAACTCTGGACTGGCTGTCCACCCTGGCTCCAATACGGATCGGATTTTTTGGCGAATCCATTCAGATGGATCATGGCGAATACGAAACCAACCCCGAGGGAGCGAGAACCCGGCTTAAGAATCTCGCGACCTATTTGCAATATGTCACCCACGCCATTGTAGTCGATGAATGCGACCGGATTCCTCTTGAGGCCCGTGGTATTCCAGTTTTCTGGTGGAAAGCCGGAGCCGTGCCAAAACGGTTTGTTTGCGATCAATTGCCACAGACGTCTGTTTCTCAAGCTTTATTTTTTGGGACCTTGTATGGAGAACGAAAAACCTGGCTTGAGCGGCCGGAATTGGCTGGGTTATTGAGCAGACCTTCTCATTCTCCAGAATGGGAAACGGACCTTCCTCGACAATTTGATGATTTAGTTCGAAAAACCGAAGGCCAACTGGTCAGTGGCGGGTCCGATCTTCCCAAATTGTTACAGAATTTCCTGGATGGGATTCGCCATATTAGAGGAGAATGCTTCCGTATGTGGCTCCAGGGACTTCAGGCTGGGCTAGCGGTGGTCAATCTTCCTCAGTTTGGGAAGGCCTACGCCAGCCGGGTTGTCCAGGGGATGGCAGCCGGCCGGCCTGTGATTTCGTGGGAAATTCCCGACCGGCCTCTTACAAAAGAATTATTTCAGGAAGGGAAGGAAATTTTATTGTTTCCTCCCAACGACCCTCGCATTTTGGGCGAGCATATTCGCAAATTGCAATGTGAATCACGATGGGGAAGGCAAATCGCGGAGGAGGCCAGGCGGAAAGTTCTCGCTCACCATACCAGTGAATTTCTCATGAAAAGTATCCTGGAATGGGTTGGAGTTGTTACCCAAACAGTGAGACCGTCCCATGATGAATCTCCTCCCTCCAAGGCCGAGGTCCCTGAGGATTTTCTCCATACTGTTTGCGCCAAACATCTTTGGCAAAAAGGCCGTTCTCTTCGATTGCATCTTGGCTGTGGTGAGCAGCATTTGGACGGGTATGTCAATGTCGACTATCCATCATCCGAGCACAATGTGATGACTCCGACCGCTGATGTCTTTTGGGATCTTCAGCGGATGAAATTGCCTGACGATATTGTGGACGAAATCCGCTGTCATCATGTGTTTGAACATTTCAATCGAGTGAATGCTTTGGCCATGCTGATGCGGTGGCATCGTTGGTTAAAGTGCGACGGCCTTCTTTATCTTGAAACACCAGATCTGATGGGGTGTGCACAGACCTTCATCTCCACAAAATCTTTACGGACTAAAATGGGGATCGTGCGGCATCTGGTCGGAGATCAAACTGCGTCCTGGGGATTTCATGTGGAACAATGGTTCCCGGAACGATTTGTTCATACATTGGAACGTTTGGGCTTTGCCCATATCGAGACCAAAGCCTGGTCCTGGCCCCACGAGCCGTATCTATCCAATGTGGTGGTGGCGGCCCGTAAAGCCGAAATGCTGAGTTGGTCAGAATTGTTGAGGCGAGGGGATATGCTACTGTGGGAAAGCACGGTCTCTGATGAGGAACGACCTGCATATGAGATTTGGCGGACCCAGCTTCGCCAATGCGTGAGAAGCCATCAATCTCCAGGAAAGACGAGTCCGGCAAACAAGAGCATGTTCTCCTCCAGCGGGGCAGGCGAGCATGAGGGAAATGTTGACTCCGAAAGAGTCCGTTTGCGTCAAATCCTTCAAGTCCAACATCGCTCTCCGGACGTGTTCGTTAAACTTGCTCAGGTCGAACTGAATGCTTCTGATATTTCCAAAGCCCGGCGGTATTTGCGCGCGGCTTTATCCTTGGAGCCAAACCACTCAGCAGCAAACGCCCTTATAGCGACCGTTTCTTCATGATGTAAAGGGGATTTCATGATACCCTCCCATTCACCTGATCTCCCTGATGGGCATTCGGTGGCGTCAAAGGAAAATTCCATAATTCTGACGACCGTCTTTATCATTACGGTAGGGGACATGACCTTTCCAGCCTGTCAGGAGGCCATCCGGCTTCAGGACACTCAAGCGTTTGTCCTCGACATTATTCGAAATGTCCATCCGATGAGTGCGGCCTTTCAGGAAATGATCACCCGTTGTCAGACGGAATATTTTATTCAGGTTGACGAGGATATGATTCTTCATCCGACAGCTGTTCGTGAAATGGAGCAGTTGATGTTGCAGGCTCCCAAACATATTGGGATGATTTGTTGTCATTTATACGATGAGGATCGGGAGACGACGATTCAGGGCGTGAAGATTTATCGAACGGCTTCCTTGCAATCAGTAGTTTTTCAGAACGTCAAGGCCTGTGAGATGGACCTTCTAGCGCAGATGGGAGCCATGGGGATTCGCTGGGTTTTACACCCAAGTATTCAAGGCCGCCACGGGACTCTGTTTTCTCCCGAGACGATTTATCGTCGCTATAAGAGCATGTATGAAAAGGATATCTTGGAATGGAACGATGTGA
>JAGQKG010000111.1 GCA_020430245.1 Nitrospira sp. | reverse complement strand
CGTGGATCTTTTCATCTGACAATGTCCAAATTATCCCGCTCACCATGACGTTTTGTCTGTCCAGCCAAAAGCATTCAGCATGCTATTTTGTGAGCAGGGCTTCTTCATTATCAACCAGCCAATGAGTCCCTAACCTGACCACTCAAAAAAAGAAGATGGCCTGTTGTGTCAGCCATGAGAACTCCCCTGAGTTTTACTGATCGGTGGTTATTTTCTCGCCAAGTTCTCATCGCCATCATAATTTTATAAGGAAAGTGGATTCCAATGGCCCAGCCGCTTGCTTCTCTTGCCATAGACTCTGTTGCCCCGTTCACTCCCTATCGAATAGGGCGATTGTTAATGGAGTATTTGGAAGGGCCCTCACCCAACGACCAATTTTTCTCCCAACACACGGATTGGATCGGTATCGGCCTTCATCCATATTATTGATCCAATCCGAATCCAGGTTCATAGCGATGATGGCATCGATTCTTGGGGCTGAGGTCTCCTGCCGGAAGGCGTAGCATAGGCAGGCGAGGCGAAAAACGCATTCGTGCAGTCATGGTTGAAGACCGTTGAACAGGGAGTAGTTCCTCGTTCTGGTTTATGAAAATTTCCACACACCCGAAAACATGGAGGATTGAATTTTCTTGCCCTTCCTCAGCCTTCTAACAGGGTCAGCAGGAGAACCAGTGTCCAATCGTCCCTTTTTGTCTGTCAGGAAAAGTTAGATGGTTTGACAGGGGAACTCTAGAAAAAGAGTGTTGAAAATTGTTTCGACATGCGATCTCTTGCTACAGTTCCCCCAACATATGGTAGATACGTATTCGAGGGGATTTGAGATCCATAACGTTGATCAATTCAGGCTAAATCTCCTGATAGTTAAGAGTCCTTTGGGCATCATCATTCGAACATGAACGATTTTCTAACACTATATCGGGATATGCTTCTCATTCGACGATTTGAGGAGAAGTCGGCAGAGATGTATGCCCTAGCGAAAATTGCCGGGTTTCTTCATTTATATATCGGTCAGGAAGCGGTCGCCGTTGGGTGTATGCATGCCATTCGCCCGGATGATTACGTGATTTCCTCCTATCGGGATCACGGGCATTGTCTGGCCAAGGGTTCGGATCCCAAAAAAGTGATGGCTGAATTGTTTGGAAAAGCCACCGGGTTGTGCAAGGGCAAAGGTGGATCGATGCATCTCATCGATGCCGAACGTCATTTCATGGGCGGGTATGCCATTGTCGGCGGCCATTTACCGCTTGCGGTCGGTCTGGCCTTTGCCTCACGGTATCGTAAGGAAGATCGGGTGGTTCTCTGTTTTTTTGGAGACGGGGCGGTTCCCAGCGGACATACCCATGAGGCCTTTAATCTGGCTGCGCTGTGGAATTTGCCTGTGATCTTTATTTGTGAAAACAACCGGTATGGGATGGGGACGCCCGTTGAACGTGAGATGCTGCTGTATAAAGATATTGCCGAACGGGCCAGAGCGCATGGCATTGAGGCGGAACAAGTGGATGGGATGGATGTGCTGGCGGTGAAGGAGGCGATCTCGCGTGTCGTGAAGAAGATGCGAAAGGAACCCCACCCTGTTTTTATTGAGGCGGCGACGTATCGATTTATGGGCCATTCCATGTCTGATCCCGCTCATGGCCATTATCGAACAAAGGAGGAAGTTGGAGAAGCGCGGAAGCAGGATCCATTGATGCTCTTAAAAACGAAAATTCTGCAGGAAGGCTTGGGCACGGAGGCCGAGTTGAAGCAGATGGAAAAAGGTGTGATCGAGACCGTGACCGAGTGTGTGAAGTTTGCCGATGAGAGCCCGTTTCCTGAGCCCCGCGCGCTCCATGAGGATGTTTCTGTCGAGTAGAACCATTCCTTTCACAGAATTGGTCAGGGGAGTGGGCTGATACCTTTTTCACCATGTTCATCATGAAACACGACGGTCAACAATTCTTGAGTGATGGCGAACCATGTTGATTTCCTATCGGGAAGCACTGAATCAGGCGATGCGTGAGGAAATGCAGCGGGATCCTCTGGTCTTTTTAATCGGGGAAGAAGTCGGGTATTACCAAGGGGCCTTTAAAGTGAGTAAAGGCTTTGTGGAGGAATTCGGCGTTGAGCGTGTTTTAGATACGCCGATTACCGAAGCGGGATTTACCGGTTTGGCCATAGGAGCGGCCATGGCCGGATTGCGTCCCATTGTCGAATTGATGACCTTTAATTTCGGCATTCTTGCCCTTGACCAAATCGTGAATAACGCGGCGAAAATTCGCTATATGTCCGGAGGCCAGTTATCGGTTCCCATGGTGATTCGGGGGCCTGGGAGTGCGGCTCATCAGTTGGCCGCTCAGCATTCCCAAAGTCTTGAAGCGTGGTTTTGCCATGTCCCTGGACTGAAAGTGTTGGCCCCGGCGACGCCTTCCGATGCGAAAGGTTTATTGAAAAGCGCCATTCGTGATGAGAACCCGGTTATTTTTATCGAAGCGCAACTTCTCTATGGCACGAAAGGCGAAGTGAGTGATGAGGATTACACCCTGCCAATCGGCAAGGCCGCCGTGACGCGTTCAGGAGACGATGTGACGATTGTGGCCTATTCAAAGATGGCCTTGTTGGCGCTTGAAGCCGCAGAAGCCTTATCACGGGAAGGCATCAATGCCGAAGTCATCGACCTGAGGACGTTAAAACCTTTAGATATCGATACACTCCTGGAATCTGTCAAAAAAACAGGGCGTGTCGTCATTGTAGAAGAGGGGTGGGAGTTTTGCGGGTTAGGCGCCCAGATTGCTGAGACCATCTATTCAAAAGGATTTGATTTATTAGATGGGCCTATCGTCAGAGTCGCCGGTGAAGAAGTCCCCATGCCGTATGCTCGGCCGCTTGAAGATCTGGCCATTCCGGATCTGGCTCGGGTCGTATCGGCGGTGAAACAGATTCTCTAACTCGCAACATATGTTGGAAATAGTTGCTCCTCAGAACCTCATCGCAACAAATTCCTTCGAAGGATTCCCCTGTCACAATAGGAGAGACCTATGATTACCCGCGTCGTCATGCCCAAACTTACGGATACCATGGAAGAAGGAGTCGTGGTGGCTTGGAAAAAGCATGAGGGGGATGCCGTGGACTCTGGGGATATATTGGCGGAAATTGAAACCGACAAAGCCGTTCTTGATCTGGAATCCTTTGGTTCCGGTGTGCTGAGAAAAGTGTTGGTTCCCGAGGGGGAAACCGTTAAGGCCGGAAAGCTCATTGCCGTGATCGGAGAACAGGACGATGACATTGAGGCCACGCTGGCCGAGAGCTCTGAGGTTCAAACTCCAGCACCTGAACCTCAAAAAGATTCTGTTCCTTCTTCACGAAAGGAAAAGTCTTCTTCTCCTTCGCCGGTACCCTCCATCCCGACCAAGGGAGAAAAATCCGGCAGCGCTAAGAAAGAGGTCCCGGACACTAAGGCAGAGACGAGCCCGGATGTACGGATTAAAGCCTCACCTCGAGCCAAGGTGTTGGCGAAGGAACAGGGGATTGATTTATCAACAATCAAAGGAAGCGGCCCTGAAGGTCGGATTGTGGAAGCCGATATTCAAGGACAGAGTGATACCCCCAAGGTTCTTAAGCAGGAAACCAAAGACATTCCCTTGAGCCAAATGCGCAAGGCGATCGCTCGAGTGACCACATCAAGTAAGGCCCCTGTCCCGCATTTTTATCTCACAACAGAAGTGGCAATGGATCAGGCGGAGCGGCTTCGAAAGCAAATGGAGGAACTGGGCAATGGCCCCTTGAGTTTAACGGTCTTGTTCGTCCGTGCGGCCGCGCTTGCGTTAACCCGGCATCCCGAGATGAATGTTTCATTTATGGGTGAAGCCTTGCGTCGGCATGCGACAATCGATATCGGGATCGCGGTGGCACTGGAGGAGGGACTCATTACTCCTGTGATACGGGATTGCGCCGGAAAAAATATATTGCAAGTCGCCGAAGAAATTCGTGATTTGTTTATTCGGGCCAAAAGCCAACAGCTCACTCCGGAAGAATATGCCGGGGCTACGTTCTCCATTTCTAATCTTGGGATGTATGAAGTGGACAATTTCATTGCTGTCTTGATGCCCCCCCAGGCGGCATCTCTGGCCATAGGTGCGGTGAATATTGTTCCCGTGGCACGGGGACGTGCCATTAAACTGTCCCGCCGAATGAAAGTCACGCTCTCCTGTGATCATCGGGCTCTGGATGGTGCGCAAGGAGCACGGTTTCTCCAGTCATTTAAACGAGCCCTGGAAAAGCCGTTGGAGCTTTTTCTTCCATTGAAAACCCGCTCAATTCCTCACAAGCAAACCGACCAATAATTGCCGATGTGGTGGTCTTCCGGCATTTCCATCACTTCAATGAAGAAGCAATTGGTTCCAATCCTTCAAGGAACCAAGAGTCGTGCCGTGCTGGATTTCCACCATTCTTTTTCTCTCTTTCCCTTGCCCGACGCAGTCATGGTCTCCTGTAATCCTTCCCTCATTCTGATTACACCGTTCGCGAAGAGTTCAATACAGGAAAGTCCTGATTGACCGCGGATGGAATGTAGAACAACATGAAATCATTAGTACCTTTCGTCATGATAGCGCTTCTGACCTTCTGTAGCGGATTGGCTTTTGCGATACCAGAAGACTCAAGCAGAGAGTTGGATGCAGCGTTGTTTGAGGCGGCGGAACGGAATGATGCCGCCAGGATCCGGCAATTGTTGAAACAAGGTGCAAGCATTCATGCTCAAGATGGAAAGGGGCAAACGGCGTTGCTCGCGGCCGTTGATCGTAACCATATTGCAAGCGCCAGGCGGTTGATTGAAGCTGGCTCAGATGTGAATGTGCAGGATCGTCAACTGGACAGTCCCTTGCTGTTGGCCGGAGCCAGGGGATACCTGGAGATTCTCAAGCTGACCTTGCAGGCCAATCCTGATTTTACAATTTACAACCGTTTCGGAGGAACGGCGTTGATTCCGGCCTGTGAACGCGGGCATGTTGAGGTTGTGAGGGAATTATTACAGACAGATGTAGATATCAATCATGTGAATCGATTGGGTTGGACCGCCTTGTTAGAGGCCATTATTCTGAGTGAGGGGGGTCCCCGACATCAGGAAATCGTACGAATGCTTCTTGACGCGGGTGCCGATATTAATTTGCCGGATGGTGATGGAATCAGCCCGCTTCAACATGCTCGACACAAGGGATTCACTCCCATCGTTCATATGCTGGAATCTGCAGGTGCCCGGTAGAGGCACTACATCATTGGTGATATCATTGACAACTTGTCGCATCGAGGCAGAAAATCGCCATCAAGACAATACACGGGTAGTCCCATGTTATCAAAGGAGGATTTCATGATCGGAAAAGGTTTTACGAATGTCATCATAGGACATTCGAAGTTGACGTCAGGAATGGCGATGATATGCCTGGGAGGGCTCTTAGCAGCGGGCGTGTCGGCGGCTGAGTTGCCGCGTGAGGCGGTCCTGCCACTTTCACTGGCCACGAAGGCCGCAAGTGCGGCTGTGGAGCAATGCACCAAAGACGGGTATCGGGTGAGCGTCGCGGTTGTGGATCGGGCCGGAGTCGTGAGGGCGTTATTGCGGGAAGATGGTGCCGGTCCCCATACGGTGGATAGTAGTCGTAAGAAGGCCTATACCTCGGCCAGTTTGAAACGGCCCACTGCTGAATTGGGCGAGTTGATTGCCAAGATGCCGGCGGTTCAGGCGTTACGGGATATGAACGAGAATATGCTTCTTCTTGGCGGCGGGCTTCCCATTGAAATCGGTGGAGAAGTTGTCGGTGGTATCGGGGTTGGTGGGGCACCCGGTGGCCATTTGGATGCCGCATGTGCGCAGGCAGGGTTGCAGAACATAGGCGCCGCATCCCAAGGACAAAAGGATAAATAGCGTGAAAGATTTCGTCTGAATACATGAGCACAGATTCTCAATGCTGGAGAATCTGTGCTTAACCTCTTATCCGAACCGACTTACCCGTAGTCATGTTCTCCCGGTCTGGGCCATTGCCGGATCTGCCATATCTTTTCCCCCAATCCTTCAATCTGCCGGAATATCGTCATTGTGTCGATATGTCGGCAATGACGTTTTTCTTCTTCATCAGTGTCCATCAGTTTCCAGGAGCAATTTAGGTGAACAAAGTCTTTTTTTCATACGAGTGACGTCTATACAAAAACTGGAACGATCATTGCGTGAGTCAAAGAACACAAGGAAGACAGATCAGGAATCGAAAGGGATATGGATTCATGCCGGGCAAATTCTTCTGAAGATGGAGGAGAGATTGATGAAGGCGCATTATTTAGGACATGTGGTGTTTTACGTTAAAAATCTCGAAGAGTCTTTGATATTCTATCGCGATGTGGTGGGTTTTCAGGAAGTCGGACGAATTTTCAGAGGGAAAGCGGCCGCGCTTACTTCCGGCCGAACTCATCATGAACTCCTGTTGATTGAAGTCGGCGATGTTCCGGGACCGCCTTCCGGAATGAGGCGAGGTCTCTATCACATCGGCATTAAAGTTGGAGATAGCCTCGATGAACTTCGTGCTGCCAAGCAGGATCTTGAGCGGGCCGGTATCACGATTGGGGGTACGAGTGACCACACGGTCAGCCAAAGTCTCTACCTTCATGATCCCGATGGCAATGAAGTGGAACTCTATGTCGATGCGCCGGAGGTGGATTGGAAGGGTGACCCGCAATTGGTGCTGGCGCCGATCAAACCCCTGGTGTTGTAATCTTCATCCATCATCCGATCGACAGGGCGCAGGCCTCGGTATTGGTGTTTTTTCTTCTTACTGACTTACAGAGGAGCACACATGACGGACAAGCAATCACCTGGAGGACCCTCACCTCAATTATTTTTTCAAACAGTCAATGGGCATATGCGGACTGCAGCACTAAAAACGGCCATCGAGCTGGAATTGTTTACCGCGCTTGGCGAAGGGCACAGCACCCCAAAAGCCTTAGCTCAACAATGCGGCGGGTCCGAGCGAGGGATGCGCATGTTGGGTGATTATCTGACCGTTGGTGGTTTTTTGATCAAATCCGGGGATGAATATCAGTTAACTTCGGATTCTCAAATATTTTTAACAAAAAGTTCGCCTGCCTATTTAGGGCCGACTCTGGATTTTATGTTGTCATTTCCCATCGTTGAGGGATTTAAGCAGCTCACTGGTGCCGTTCGAACAGGAAGGACCATGGTCGGAGAGAAGGGAACCTTGGCACCGGATCATCCCGATTGGGTGACCTTTGCCCGGTCTATGGTTCCGTTAATGAAAGCTCCGGCTGAATGGATTGCCGATTGGGTGAAGCAGACTGCCCCGGGTACCCGGAAGGTTTTGGATGTGGCGGCGGGGCATGGGGTATTCGGCATCGAAATCGCTCGAAAACTACCGGAGGTTGTCATTACGGCTCAGGATTGGCCCAATGTGTTGACGGTTGCGAGAGAAAATGCTCAAACGGCCGGTATCACCAAGCGATTTCATGAATTGCCGGGGAGTGCCTTTGAGGTGGAATTCGAGAAAGACTATGATGTGATCCTTCTCACGAATTTTTTGCACCACTTCGATGTGCCCACCTGCAAGGCATTTTTGAAAAAAGTTCATCGCGCACTCAAGCCGGGAGGATATGTGATCACGTTGGAATTTATTCCCAATGAAGATCGCATTTCTCCGGCCCCGATGGCCGAGTTCTGCTTGATCATGTTAGCCACCACTCCTGCCGGGGATGCCTATGTTTTCAGTGAATATGATGGCATGTTCCGCCATGCCGGATTTGGCAAGAGCATCATGCAGGATATCCCTGCATCCAATGAACGGGTCATCATCACCAAAAAATAGGGGGGTCTTCCGACATTCGCATGAGGAAATATTAAAGGGTGAACGTTCCAGAGTCCCCCTCCTTTGTAAGGAGGGGTAAAGGGGAGGTAGCCTCTGCGGGGCCTTCAATGATTGCCCAGTGATGTTTTACTGATAGCCATCGGACTCTACCTCAACTATCCTCTCCTTACAAAGGAGAGGAATTCGAAGGTGCCTCATGTCGAAAGAAGAGCACGAGAATGCGAGTGACCCACGGAAAATCCTGATGAACCTAATAGGGAAAAGGAGAAACCGTTATGCCGGTAAAAGTCTATGGTGTCAATCATGTGGTCATTGAAGTTGACGATGCTCGGAAAGCCGTCGAGTTTTATGCGGATGTCTTTAATCTTGAGATGCTACGAGGCGGTGAGGGCGCAGCCTGGTGCAAATTAGGGGAGCATCAGTTTTTGGCCATCTTTGAAGTGAACACTCTGCAACCCGATCGGACCAAACATTTTGGCATCATGGTCAGGGATGCTGCTCAGGTACAGGAAGTGCGAGAGAAAATCACCAAGAAATATGGACTTGAAGTGCATCCGGATTTTCGGTGTGATTTCTGTGATCCATGGGGCAACCGGATACAAGTTGGAGATCTGCATGATGAATCGTTGGTGTGGCTTCTTCCCTATCGGGAGATTCAGGATTGTGGGATTTCATTTTCGGCGCCTTCCTCAGGCTCTTGATCACATGGAGTACTAAGAGCAGCGTGGCTTTTATTTGTTGGGGGGAATCGGCGATACTGTAGCTCTATGGATAAACTCACTCAGCCGGTTTTGGGAGATCAGTCGTCGCGCTATCAAGCCCTGCTCGAGGTCTCTGAGGCAATCGCCGTCCATAGAGATCTCACCAATCTGATAGAAGACCTGGCTCAACGCCTTCCCCGTATCGTTCCCCTGAATTTCATTGGTCTGGCTCTGTATCGGCCTGATCGGAACACCATCCAGGATTATATCATTCAGGCCAATATTCCTGCGGATATTCAGGGCGGGAAAGAATGGGCTTTGGAGGCTCATCCCAGTGGCTGGGTGTGGCAAACCCAACAACCGTTGATTATTGCCGATCTGACCCAAGACTCCCGGTTTCCGACGGTTCTTCCATTAATGCTCGAAGACGGTGTGCAGTCTATATGCACCGTCCCACTGACCACGGCCTTACGCCGTCTGGGGTCACTCGACTTTGCGAGCGTGGAAAAGGGGACCTATCAGGATTCGGAATTGACGTTTCTTCTTCAGGTCGCCAGACAGGTGGCGGTAGCGGTGGACAATGTGCTGCATCAGGACGAATTGTGCCGTGAGCGGGATCGCCTGCAAGTGTTACTGGAGATTAATAACGCGGTCGTGTCGAAACTGGAACTCGGGGATTTATTTGCGACCATGGTCGCATCTCTGCGACGGGTGATTCCGCATGAAGCCACCAGCCTGTATCTCTATAATGCCGACGAGAAGAACTTTCGTCGACATGTGCTCAATTTTCCGTCGGGAAAAGGTTTGTTAGGGGGAAGGCAATCGATCGCGCTCGATGATACCCCTGCCGGGGAAGCGTTTCGGTCACGAAAAACGGTTTGTTGGCAGAAATCCGACCTGCAACTATTTCATTCCGATACGGCGGGCCAGCTGATCGCAGAGGGTGTACAATCGGGCTGCTGTGCGCCTCTCACGTTGCCCGATCGTGTGTTAGGAACCCTAAACCTCGCCAGCCTTCGTCCATCGGTCTTTTCCTGGCACGATGCGGAGCTTCTCACCCAAGTGGCCGGGCAGATGGCTATTGCGCTCGATAATGCCTTGGCCTATCAGGAGATCACCGAATTAAAGGAAAAGTTGGAGAAGGAGAATGTGTATCTTCGTGAGGAGATTCGTACCGAGGCGAATTTTGAGGACATCGTCGGAGAGAGTCGTGGATTCAAGCATGTTCTCCAGCAACTTGAAATTGTGGCTCCGACCGATTCAACCGTGCTGGTCCTTGGTGAGACGGGAACCGGGAAGGAACTCATTGCCCGCGCCCTTCACCAACTCAGCACACGAAGTGACCGGGCCTTTGTCAAAATTAACTGCGCGGCCATTCCTACCGGACTGTTGGAAAGCGAGTTATTCGGTCATGAAAAAGGCGCCTTTACGGGGGCCATTGCTCAAAAGGTCGGTCGTTTTGAACTGGCGCATCGCGGAACGCTTTTTTTGGATGAAATCGGGGAAGTGCCATTAGAGTTGCAATCCAAAATGCTTCGGGTGCTCCAGGAACAGGAGTTTGAACGATTGGGCGGGACGCGCACGATCCGCGTGAATGTTCGACTGGTGGCGGCCACCAACCGTGATTTGATGAACATGGTGGAAGCCGGAGAGTTTCGTCGTGACTTGTATTACCGGTTGAATGTCTTCCCGATCACGGTTCCACCTCTTCGTGAACGGCAGGAGGATATCCCTATTCTCGTTCGGTATTTTGCCCAGCGCTATGCCACCAGGATGAAAAAGCCGATCGAGACCATTCCAGCCAAGACAATGGAACGTCTGACGGGCTATCCCTGGCCGGGGAATATTCGCGAACTGGAAAACCTGATTGAGCGAGCGGTTATTCTTTCCCAGGGTTCCGAACTGGCTGTGCCATTATTGGACCTCAAAGCAGGCCTTCAGCGGTCGACTCAGGCCATGATCACCTTAGAAGGAGCCGAACGGGATCATATCCTTCGGGCCTTGAAAGACACCAAATGGGTCATCGGCGGTGCTGCAGGCACCGCGGCACGGCTGGGGATGAAACGCACCACATTGATCTCGAAAATGAAAAAGCTCGGCATCTCTCGCCCGACATAACGGTATGTAGGCTACAGTGGAGAATGTTTATGCAAGGATTTCTTGATCATATTGTTCTGAATATCGAACATGATGAAACCATAATCGATTTCTATACAAGAATTCTGATGTTACCGGCAGAGCGCCTGGAAGCCTATCGTGCCGGGGAGGTGCCCTTTCCATCTGTTCGTATTAATCAGCATACCGTGGTCGACTTATTTCCCAAGAAGCTGTGGGAGAAAAAACAATCAGCAGGAAAAGGGTTCAGCAACCTGAATCACTTTTGCCTTTCACTCAACAAGAAAGATTGGGAAGACTTACATGGCCGACTTCGTGACCATAAGACTGCCATCCGCGAAGGTCCTGTCCAACGTTGGGGAGCACGGGGATCCGGAACCTCGATCTATTTTGCCGACCCTGAAGGAAATGTGATCGAGGCCCGATTTTATGAAGGGAGCGACCACTCGGAGAAGTGCTTGCTTGGCACATAATGAAGTCGTTGAAAGTCTCTCGCGGCGAATCGATGCATGCCTGAAAAACTGAACTTCATTTCACCTATTCTCTTTTTCGTTATCCCCGCCAGTTGTTAGCGGGGATTCCTCTGAAAAAGATCAGGATAGCAGTCCGAAACAGAGGCAGGGCAAAACACATTATGCCGGTCATCCTTGAACCCGGATTCAGCAGTAGAAATGGCTATGGTGGAGGTTGAGCCGCCAACGGGCCCGCGATCGGAGCCGAGGAACTCTCTGATGTGGCCGAGCGAGCGGCATCTGGCGGGTGTGCCTCGTCCGTCAAGGTCCACTCCAACTGCGCCGCAATCGGGAGGCCTTCTGAAAGCGTCCGGAGTCGGCTCAAAAATTCCGACCGTTCCTCCCGCGGCACTGCCAAGCGGACCTGCAACCGTCGGCCCTGAGGAATAAGGTCCGCGCCCACGAGGAACACGAGATCGCGGACAGCCCGCAGC
>JAGQKG010000110.1 GCA_020430245.1 Nitrospira sp. | reverse complement strand
CGATACCCGTACTGTTCACCCAGTGTCAATGCCCGATCCCAGGCTGTTTGTGCGGCTTGTAAGAGGGTGTGGGGACATTGGTCCGGTTGAATGCCCATTGGGGGAATGGTGAGCTCTTCATATTCATCCGCCGAAGCATTGTAGGCCGCTCGACGATGGTTTCGCATGACTCGAAGCATGGCTTCGGCATTACGGGGATAGGCATTAAAGTGTCCCAATTCCTTGGCCATTTCTGCGGAGGTGGCATAGGCTTCCCCGGTCATCAGGGACGTAATGGCGCCAGTCCAGGCTAAGGCCTGTGGCGAATCATAGGGAATCCCAATTTTCATCAGAATGGAGCCCAAGTTGGCATACCCAAGGCCGAGGGTTCTGAAGGCAAAACTTTTTTCGGCAATTGCCCGTCCGGGAAATCCTGCCATCAGCACACTGATTTCCAGGACAATCGTCCATAGCCGAACGGCATGTCGAAAGCCGTCAATATCAAACTGTCCTTCCGATGTCAGAAATCGTCCTAAATTGAGGGAAGCCAGGTTGCATGCGGTATCATCTAAAAACATATACTCGCTGCAAGGATTCGAGGCATTAATCCGACCATCCTGAGGACAGGTGTGCCATTCGTTAATGGTGGTGTCATATTGCACGCCGGGATCTGCGCAGATCCAGGCCGCCCAGGCGATTCGATCCCATAATTCTTTTGCCGGCATGGACTTGCAGACCGCACCATCGGTGCGTCTGGTCAACTTCCAATCCCCGCCGGCCTGAAGGGTCTCAAAAAATTCATTGGGAATTCTGATACTATTATTCGAGTTTTGCCCGGAGACCGTCTGATAGGCTTTACTATCCCAATTCGTGTCATATTCATGAAACACAAAATGGGTAAATCCTTCATGGGCATAGCTGAACATCCGGTGAATATAGGGTTCCGGCACAGCGGCTTCCCGTGCGGCTTGGATCGCCTCACGTAAGGAATGGTTGTCTCGGGGATTGGTTTCCACCTGGGTGCTACCGTCCTGACGTGGGACGTGACAGGCCTTTAAAATGGCGTTCAGATGACGCGCGCAGACTTTTGATCCGGTGACCATGGCCGCCACTTTTTGCTCTTCTATGACTTTCCAATCAATAAATTCTTCAATATCGGGATGATCTAAATCCAGGCACACCATTTTCGCGGCGCGGCGAGTCGTGCCTCCCGATTTAATGGCACCAGCGGCCCGATCGCCGATTTTGAGAAAGGACATAAGTCCTGACGAGCGGCCGCCTCCGGATAACGACTCACCATCGGCCCTTAACTTGGAGAAATTTGTGCCGGTTCCTGACCCGTATTTGAAAAGGCGGGCTTCCCGAACCCACAGATCCATAATCCCGCCTTCGTTGACCAAATCATCAGAGATCGATTGGATAAAGCAGGCATGGACTTGAGGGCGCTCATATGCATTTCGGGCTTGTTTGACCCGATGGGTATTCGGGTCTACGTAGAAATGACCTTGTGAGGGTCCGGACAGGCCGTAGGCAAAGTGCAGACCGGTATTGAACCATTGGGGAGAGTTCGGAGCAGCCATTTGCCAGGCCAACATGTAGCTGAGTTCGTCTTTAAAGGTTTCGGCATCCTCAGGGGTATCAAAGTAGTGATGGGTTTTCCCCCATTCCGTCCAACAACCGGCCAGTCGATGGAACACTTGCCGGGCATCATGTTCCCCTCCAAGAAGGGGGCCTCCTTTATCATTGAGAAGTGGAAGTCCTTGGTCGTCAAATTGGGGAACCCCGGCTTTGCGAAAATATTTTTGAGCCAAAATATCGACCGCCAATTGGGACCAATGTTCCGGGGCCAGAATGTTGTCTTGATGGAATACCGCCGAGCCGTCCGGATTTCGGATTTCTGAGGATCGGTGCGAGAAAGGAATGGTCTGATACGGGCTTTCACCAATTTTTGTAAATCGACGGTCAATTTTCATGTAGAACTCCTTTGGAAGAGACTGCAAACCTGAGGGGTAATTCTTCGGTCACTTTTTCCGCCTCATCTGGCATCCCTGCCTTCCAAGAGAGCACAGTGGAATTGTGCCTCTCGACTGCCCGGTATGCTCTCACGGAACCTGGAGTGCATACGACAAGCCGTGCAACCAGAAGCCATCAATGCAACCTATTGGAGAATGACTGGCCTCTAGCAGGAAAGAATTGGCATATGCCAAATGCCCGCACACAACAAGAAAAATAGGAAAAAATAAAACCCGAAGAAATAATTGGTATAAACCAATGCCCCACAATCTATAGCGGATAGAAAAAAATGTCAATACTAAATGTTGTGACTATTGTCTCATGAATGGGGATTTCTGTGCAGAACATGTGAGTTCAAAAACATAATATTTTGTGCGGAGTTCTGAGTGAATTTTCATGGTTATCAACAGCCTGAAATTTGAACCCGACAAGTTATGCACATGAATCCTATTTCAAGAAAAAAATAAAAAATGTCCAGGCGGTCTTTTGTAATCCTCACGCCAATTCCTAAAGCAATTAATAATCTGGAAATTTATGGAAGAAAAAATGTTTTCAGAATGAAAGAGGTCTGGAAGGTATGGAGGATGTCCCTTGAGAGAGTTTTGATTTGAGACGGTATCTTATGCCACGTTATGACTTGTGGCAGGTGGACCGGAATGGTCCCTAGGAGACTGGAGGACTGTTTTTTTGAAGAAGAAGGAGCCGAATCATGTATGTGTGGAGTAAACCCTTGGTTCTTGGATTAGTGCTGGCGTTGGTCTTATTGGAAGGATTGTTTTTTCTCATGACCGGTGGAGGAGGGGAAAGCCAGTTACATGTTCGAACGACTCAATGGATTACGGCCAACTATGTATTGCTCATGATTTGGATCTTTGTCTGGATGTATGATCAAGCAAGGGTGAGAGGAAAAAATGTGTGGTTGTGGCTCTTGCCCTATGCTTTGTTTCCACTTCCGACGCTGGCATTTTTTATATTTAGGCTTCAGCGGCGTATTGTCTGAGCCGATTTACCCGATAATCACTCGGGCTCTGGCATAACGATAGGGTTTGCTGACTGCGGTTTTCACGGCAAATAATCCGATCATTAAGGGCCCGAACCGGCCCAATAGCATGGATAGCATAATCATCATTTTTCCAAAATCGGTAAAGAGAGCCGATAAGCTCAGTGTTTCCCCGTTTCCTAAAGACATGCCCACAATGCCCATGGCTGAGGTGATTTCGAACATCAAAAATAAGAATGGTTGTGACTCGGTAGAATCCAATAGAAGAGTCATACCGGTAATCATGACAAAGGCCAGGACGCTGAAGCAAAGGGCTCGAGTAATGAGGTCCTGGGGTATTCGCCGGTTAAAGACTTCCACATCTCTCTCTCGACGAAGCATGCTTAAGATGGTCAGAAAGACGATGGCGGCAGTAGTCGTTTTGAGGCCACCTGCCATACTCCCGGGTGATCCTCCGATGGCCATTAATAATAACAAGAAATAGAGTGTGGCATCCCGCATATCGATGATATCGATAGATGTGAATCCTGCAGTACGGGAAACGGAGTGAAAGTAGGAAATCGTCAGCTTTTTCCCAATGGAGGCGGATTGGAAGGTGGAGGGATTGTTCCACTCCAATATGGTAATGCCCAGCGTTCCCACTCCGATGAGCAGGGCCGTGGTAACTAGCACCAATTTGGTATGGGTCTGTAGACGAAAGCGTTGTCCACGAAGATTGCCCAGAAGGTCGACAAAGACAAAAAAACCGATACTTCCGAAAATCACCAAAGTGGTGATGATTCCGTTGATGGTCCAGTCCGTTTGATAGGGCTTAAAGCTATCAGAAAAAAGGGCAAACCCGGCATTATTAAATGCCGATATGGCATGGAATATCCCGTAATAGGCCGCTGTTCCCCAAGGAAAATCGACGGAAAAGCGAAGCGTGAGCAATACCGCGCCAAGTCCCTCTAACCCAAAGGTAATCATGGCGACCAGCTTCACAAACCGGACCAATCCCTGTAAATCCATGGTATTCATTGATTCGCTGAGCATCATGCGGTCTCGCAATCCAAGGCGCCGCCCCAAAATGAGTAAGATCATTGTGGCCATTAAGGCGTATCCCAATCCTCCAATCTGAATCAATCCGAGGATCACACCTTGCCCAAACAAGGTGAAATCCTGAGGAGTATCTACGACGATGAGACCAGTCACGCAGACTGCGGAGGTTGCAGTGAAGAGCGCGTCAAGGAATGAAATGTTCACTCTGGAATGAGTGGCAAATGGAAGCATGAGCAGGCAGGCACCGAAGAGAATGAGTCCGAGGGCAGCTAATGCCACAATTTGGCCCGGTAGTAACCGAAAGCCGACAAAACGAGCTATCAGAAGTCTTCCGAAACCGTCACTCATTGCGTACGGGAGATGGGTCAATTGAACAATCAGGATAGGCGGATAGGGTCATCAAGCTCGAACTAATAGAACGGCCAAGCTTTGGTCCATATTCAAGGACAGGGCCGTTTGTTATAAAAATTGAAATGGGGAGGGAGACAAGATTGCAAGACGATAGATAGTTGTTGGGTAGTCCCCGAATGTGCCCGGCTGCGTCATAATAGATCTCGATCTTCCAAAAAATATTAGCATGTTCGGTCGGCAATGGAAACCTGGTTTCCGCTGTCTTGTTGTCCGGAAAGGCCTTCTTTATAATGGCTTGCCTATGAATTCTGATGAGTTGCAACCACCACAACCACGCGTGACGTTATATACGTTAGGGTGTCGACTCAACCAGGCTGAAACGGCTGTCCTGAAAGACGGGTTTCAGCAAAGCGGGTTTATCCCGGTAGAGTTTGGTCAGGAAACGGATGTTTTTGTGATCAATACCTGCACCGTTACGGAAGGGGCTGAGGTGGATTGCCGACGAATCGTTCGCCAAGTCCTCCGTCATTCGCCCCACGCTTTTGTAGCCGTCACCGGGTGTTATGCCCAGACCGGGTTGGAAGTGCTTCGCCGCATAGCCGACATTGACCTCATTGTCGGCAATCAATTCAAAATGCAACTGCCTGAGATCATTCCGCCTTTTTCCCAGCTTAAAAAACAACCTGTGCCACTGGTACATCATGGACGGATTGATCCTAAGAATTTTTCGATAGAAGGCGTTGGAGCCTATACGACGACTCGGGCAAATCTGAAAATCCAGGATGGGTGTCAGTTTATGTGTTCGTTTTGTCTGATTCCTTTTGCCAGAGGTCGGGAGCGGAGTCGGTTTCTGGAGGATGCGGTTTGTGAGGCCGAGCTGTTGGTGGAAAGAGGGCATCGGGAGTTAGTGCTAACGGGGGTGAATATCGGGCAATACCGTGATGGAGCTGCCGATCTCCTGATGCTCATTCAACGATTTGAAGCTATTAAAGGCCTGGAGCGGATCCGTATTTCATCTATTGAACCCACCACGGTTCCTGAGAGTCTTCTGGATTATATGAGCAGTTCCACCAAGCTGTGCCGGCATTTACATGTTCCCTTACAGAGTGGTGATGATCGTATATTGCAGGCCATGAATCGCCGGTATTCCGTGCGAGAGTTCCAGGAGGCTATGGAATCAGCGCTGAAACGGGTTCCAGACGTGTGTTTTGGCACGGATGTGCTGGTGGGATTTCCTGGGGAGGGCCCACGAGAATTTGCGAATACGGAAGCCGTGGTCAGGGATCTTCCTTTTGCGTATTTACATGTGTTTAGTTACTCGCCTCGGCCCGGTACGGCTTCCATCAAATTACCGCATCCCGTGTCTCCCATTACGACGAAAGAGCGGAGTCGATCTTTGCGGGGTATCTCTGATCAAAAGCGAATGGCGTTCCAACAGCGGTTTGTCGGGCGACGAGTCTTGGTGTTATTTGAAGCAGCGGAGGCCGACGGGTATTGGCCAGGGCTCACGGATAATTTTCTTCGTGTCACCGTTCGTTCTCCACATCCGCTTCGGAATACTATTCAACCGGTTGTCGTGACCGGCATGATGTCGGATACCACGTTGGGATTGCTGGAGGCATCCTCTGAAAGTCCTCCGCCAGCACGGGATCTTTTTTCTGCTTCTTCACTTGTGTGCGTTTCATAAGAACGGTGACCTTTGTGAGCGGACCCCCTTTACTTCTCCCTACCAGCCTGAAGGCTCGGACTCATTCCACTGGTAAAAGTGGCCATCAGGTGTATATGGAGACCTTCGGGTGTCAGATGAATGAATATGATTCGGAAATCGTTCGGTCGCTGTTAAAATCACGAGGATTTCAATTTACTCCCCATGATGATGAAGCCGATGTCATTCTGTTTAACACCTGTGCCATTCGAGAGAATGCCCATAATCGGGTGTATGGCCATTTAGCCCGCTATACGAATAGAAAACAGGAACGGGGCTTGGTGATCGGGGTCTTAGGGTGTATGGCTCAGAATCTGAAACAAGAGCTGATGGATACTCGATCATTCATTGATGTGCTGGTCGGGCCAGATGGATACCGACGACTGCCCGATCTTCTTCTCGATGCGCTGGAGCATCGTAAACGAGGGTTGGCCGTTGATCTGTCTGAATACGAAACGTATGCCCACATCGTCCCAGACCGGCCTGTTGGAATCAATGGATGGATTGCGGTGATGCGGGGCTGTGATAATTTTTGTTCCTTTTGCGTGGTGCCGTATACGCGAGGACGAGAGCGTTCTCGAGAGCCTGAGGGGATTATTCAGGAAGCCCAACGATTGGTTAGTCAGGGTGTTCGGCAAATCACACTATTGGGACAAAATGTCAATTCCTACCGGTCCGGTGAATGGGATTTTGCCCGATTGCTAATAGCGGTTGGAGATGTTCCCGGAATTCAGCGCGTGCGATTTATGTCTCCTCATCCCAAAGATTTTCCTCCTGCCCTGCTTGAAGCCGTTGCGGAGCATCCTGCCATCTGTAAGACGATTCATTTGCCGCTGCAATCCGCTAATGATCGAATTTTGGAACGCATGGGGCGTGGTTACACTCAAAAAGAGTATCGTAAACTGGTTGACGCTATTCGAAAGAAAGGTCCTCTTGTCTTGACCACCGATATCATATGTGGGTTTTGTGGAGAAACCGACGAGGAGTTCCGGGAGACTTATGGTCTTATGCAAGAGGTGGGGTATCAGGCGGCGTTCGTATTTAAGTATTCTGAGCGAAAGCACACAATTGCGGCCAGAAAATATGCGGATGATGTTCCTGAGCCGGTGAAGGGATATCGGACGAACCAAATCGTGGAATTGCAAAAAGAAATTTCCCTTATAAAAAACCGAAAACTCATCGGCACCACTGTGGAGGTCATGCTGGAAGGGCATTCCAAAAAATCGGACCTTCAATGGATGGGACATAGCGATCACAATGTGACGGTTGTCTGGCCCAAGGATAACGAATTCCGACAACCAGGAGACCTTGTGCCCGTTCTTGTCATGGATGCCTCGCCTTCGACCCTTTATGGGGTTGCCCAATCTTGAGAGATTTTGCGTTGTGCTGGTGGCAAAATATTCTTAACGCCCTCCGTCCATAAATCTTCATTTTTCATCCATTCCCTTTGCGTAGCTCTTCCTGACCCGGGTCTTTTTCTTGGTTGATGGCATGTTTGCGGGAGGAAATCCCGGTTAAATCGTAATCAGGTTTTTATCTCAAGTCAGATGCTCGTTGTCCGATAAATCTTTTGAATAATTGTGGATTTTCGGTGGTATGGCAGAACGGATTACCTTTCACATTCCTGGTGTTGATTCGGAAAAGAACGCCCCATCCAATCGATCAGAGGAGATTCGCCTATTGGGGAGATAAGTCTGGACGAATGGGTTTCGAAGGAATGTTGTTGCGGTGAATGGTGATAAAAAAGCATGAGGTTTGAGGAATAATGGATCCCCAGATTCTACAGCGTATCAAAAATTGCAAAACTCTCCCGGCGATTCCCGCGTTGCCTTTGCAAGTCCTCCAACTGTGTCGGGATGAGAGGACTACGGCTCAACGCATCGGTGACGTTATCAGCAAAGACCCCTCTTTTGTCGCTAAGTTGTTGAATGTGGCCAATTCCAGTTTTTACGGCGGCAGTCGACATAAAGTGACGACGGTCACCCATGCGGTGACGTTATTGGGCATGAATTCTATTGCCACGTTAGCGTTCTGCTTTTCGTTATATCGGGATTTGCGAAAAAAAGGTGGTGGAGCGTTTGATCACACCCATTTTTGGCATCGATGTATTTTGGCGAGCCTGGCCGCGAAGGTTTTGGCCAAGCGTGTCCGGGTGACGAACGAGGAAGAGGTATTCCTTGCAGGTTTATTGCAGGATTTGGGTGTGTTGGTGATGAGCGAGGCGTTAGGCATGGAATATGGGTTGATTTATAAAAAGGCTGCACAGGACCATCAGGCACTTGAGGCGTTGGAGCAGGATCGATGGAAAACGGATCATTGCGAGATCGGGGCATGGTTGGCCGAAACGTGGGAATTGCCCGAATTATTGCGAGAATCCGTCAAAGGGAGTCATGACCCCTCTTTGGCGTCTCATGGCGATGAGGTTTCTCGGTTAACTATTCAATGCGTGGCCTTGTCGGGGCGGTTAGCTGATATGTGGTGCCATCAAGAGACCGAGATGGCTATACAAGCGGCCGTTCAATTATCAAAGGAGTTTTTGAACATTGAACCTGATGGACTTGTAGAAGTCGCCAAACAAATTGCTGACGGAATCCCCGATATGTCCAGTTTTTTCCAGATCAGCTTGGGTAAACCCGAAGACATTCAAAAAGTGTTGGATAATCTTATACTAACCGTAACAGGTATCTCTCAACCCGAAATATCAGAACCTGCCCCTGCCCTGTAAGTCAGTAGTTCATCACAGGTTTTTCCTTGGTGTCTTTCAGCATTTAATCGAATGAGCTCCAGTTAGGCGAATGGATTTGCACGTAGCTTCTCTTTTTTTGTGGATGGAGGGAAAGGTCTGTCGATTTACCAGAAAATGGCCGAGACCTGATCTGGGAAGTCTTGAGGCTCAAGACGACATTCACTTGCGAATGTGTAAAGAGAAAGAAACCTTATCCACTCAAGGGGACTGCCAGGATGGAGGTCCAGTCGATGGGATGTTCGCTTCTGGAGCGGATAAGATGGATCATGTCGACCGTGAAGCTGAGGCGCAAAGATTGAGATAAGGTTGATGTGATGTTGTTTTTTAATTCAAGAGAATAGTGCCCATACAACAGGCTGAGATGGGGCATATAGGGGCTGGATTCCTTGATGAACAGTTTTCTTGCCAGTTCATGCGCATGCATTAGTGCCGGCGTCTCCTGAGTCTTTAAGAACACGCATTGAAAGTACTGATCACCATAGCCTGGTTCGGCCAGAAGAACATTAAAAGGTGCAAGCGATCCTCCAAGTTCTAAGCATCGAGTGGATATAGTCTCTTCTGTACCTGGAAGTGAACCCAAGAGGGTCACATGTGGATCAAAGATTGGAGCGTGATACGCCTTACTCAAGGCGGTAATGGTCTTTAGGAGAATGTCGTAGGCCTGCCCTGTAGGTGTCAGCCAGAGGTGATAGGTTTTTACCACTGAACCTTTCAGATTTGTCGAGAAGCGCATGAATGACGCATTCTTATGGCTTCCACAGTATTCTAGGTAGGGGGCTTTTCTTTTGGTTTGGAGGGTTTAATTCCTGTCCAGATGAGTAGGCCTCCACTCAGGATCAGTGCCAAGGGAACGAGCATCAATACAAAGAGATTCCCCTTGGCTTGCCAGGCTGCTGTGCCCATTGTCCCGCCTACAAAAGCCAACATGGTACCGAGTGTGATCAGGGTGATCCTTAGAATGAGGAATGCTAAACGCTTGATCCTGCTTCCATGCGCTTTGGGAATTTCTGTTTCTCTACCGAACAAAAATGCTGGTCTCGTGGCCTGGGCATTCCTTCGTTCCCCCTTGAGGCTTGGTCCACCAAGTAGTTTCTCGTCACCGTTTTTTTTTCTGATGGGCCCAAGAATTTGAAACCGGATAGCAATGAACCCTTGATTGGCGACAGAGATGTAATCCAATCTGAGTTGCAAGAATGGCCAGAGCCCGCTAGTTACAATCTGTTTGGCTACATCACACGGAACATACCCTAACATATCCCGTTTTGTAGAAAATATTTGTTCCGATACTCCAAATATCTTGATGGCATGAGGGTCCTGGGGATTGCTCGGTTCTTGTTCCCAGTCCAATAGGTGATTGGAACCTTGGATAAATTGCCAGACAATAGTCTGCCGATCTTGAATTCCCTGAATCTCGAGGTTTTCATAGTAGATTTCATATCCGACTTGAATTGGGGGCAAGAAGGAAATGCCTTCAGTCATGATAAAATTCTGACGGTCTTTTCGTTCCGACATACTTCAGCCGTACCTATTTTGTTGATTTAAGGGGCAGAAATGGTGACTTCTCTCTCAAAAAATGCCCTTTAGTCGGTTTCTTTCCACAGGGTCGTTTCTTTGGATGTGCTGCACAGAGATTGAACCAATTCCGATTAAGTAACGATTCTTACACCATACAAAAATTTGAGGGTAAAGGAAATGCATGGAAAATTTGCAAGTAATTGAGATATTGCCTTGGTGCCGCGTTTTTGCTTGACCCATCAAAATATTGACTTACTACCCCATTCCAGAAAGCCCCGTGCATTGCACGGGGATGAATGGAATCATTTTTAGGGGGTTTGGGGGACAGATTCCCCCAAGGTATCGTAGTGAAGGGTTTTAAGAAGCCCCGCCCTTTGGGCGGGGAGTCTCACTAGGAGATTTGATCATACGGGAGAACTCTTTTCCATTCTATTTCATAAAGATATGGAGGAGGGGACCATGTTGAATCTGAAAGGAGAACTATGAAGTCGGAGCTAATGAGTCAAAGAGGGAAGAATTGGTCGGGTAAGTTTGAAATACGCTTTGAGTTTGATAGGCTCAGAAAAGGTAAAATTTTATCAACTGTAAGAATTATTTCACAATCCACATAAGCATTGCGGTAAAGAGAATGAGCCACCATTGAAGCTTCAACGAGAGTTTTTCTCCCTCGCTTTGGTAGGAAAATCGTTTGTTCATCTCATATCTCCTCAGGTGATGTTTTTCAAAATATCCGTGTATGTTGATGTTGACCATTACACAGACGACCTACGTTCGAGGAAGGGGATGGGCCTTTCCACAATGAACAATTGGGTGAGAAAAAAAGAGCCTGCCCCAATGTGGGCCAGGCTCTTTGGAGACTAACGAAAGTAAACGTGGATTTCTTCGTGTTCGAGCCTTGTTTCCTTCTCTCAGTGATTCAGCAAGTGCGTTGTCCTTGTTCTAGGGTTGAATGTCCCAGTCGGTGGAGACTGTATCAGGAGAGCCGATTCCAATCAGGGTTACCCCATTCATCAGCCAGACTTTCACCTCTCCTGTAGTCGTATTCTTCAAGACCACGTCCGCTTTCCCATCCCCATTCATATCCCCCATCTGCTCAATCTTCCACGCCGAGGCGATGCCGCCCAATACTTTAGACGACGCAATAGAGATCCCATTCATCAACCAGATGGCCACAATGTCGCTTGTTTCATTCTTCCAGATAAAATCGGCCTTCCCATCCCCATTGAAATCGCCAATACCCCCGATTTCCCACTCCGTGGAGGTGCTGCCGGGAAAGCCTGTGCCGGTCACAATGGTC
>JAGQKG010000010.1 GCA_020430245.1 Nitrospira sp. | reverse complement strand
AATGACCCTTCAGTTGAATGTCAATAATCTCCTTGATCAAAAATATTACGGGGGAACCTTGGGGGATCGTTTTTCCATTAATGTCGGAGCGCCACGTACCTTCATCGGGTTAATCCGGATTGCGTACTAAAGAAACAGACCGGGATCGGGACGCCCGGAACAGACTCCGCATCTTCTGGGCCAAGATCCATAGGTATCTCGGATTGGTTCCGGGAGCCCTGTTCGCAATCATCGGCGTAACCGGCAGTCTCCTGGCGTTTTGGCCCGAACTTGAGGTGTGGCTGCTTCCTGAGCTCTGGGAAGTCAATCCGCAAGAGAAACAGATCGAATACCGTCCCCTTGATGAGATCGTGGGAGCCGCCCGATCAGGAATTCCATCTGACGGCACCCCGTATGCGCTGGTATTTCCACGAATGCCGGATACGGCATTCGTGGTGACCTACAGCCGCCCGGCACCTAACCCTGAACAATTGGAGTGGCATCAAGTTTTTATCGATCCCCAAACGGCACAGGTCAAAGGCCAACAATTACGGCTTGATTTGGAGCGGCCGTGGCGGGGAACGTTTTTTGATTTCGTCCTCCGTGTCCATAGTACCCTCGCCCTGGGGGCGAGAGGGTCAACGGTGGTGGGAGTGCTGGCTCTCCTCTTGTTGGTTTCTCTCGTATCCGGGCTGATCCTGTGGTGGCCGACTTCCCGTCAATTGAGGAGAGCCTTTACCATGAAACGGGGAGCCGGGCATATTCGACGTGTCTACGACCTGCATAAAACATTCGGGCTCTATGCCTCGGGGCTGCTGGTGGTGGCCCTCTCTTCCGGCCTCTATCTCGTGTTTCCCGACTATGGCAAGAGTCTGATCGGCATATTCTCTGCCACCACTCCTATCCCGGAAGACCTCGCGTCCAGACCTTTGCCTGGCGAACAGCCCATCGGTTTCGACCGGGCCTCGGCCATCGCCAACACCTATTTCGCCGATGGGAGATTTCAGTGGATCTTCTTTCCGCAAGGAGAGAGGGGATTCTATCGGATCGTGAAAAAGGCGCCCGATGAGCGCACCGATATCCTCCCGGCTCGAGCACTCTGGATTGACCAATACAGCGGGCAGATTCTCCACACCTATGATCCCAAACAGTTCACAGCAGGCGATACATTCGAACGATGGCTCTTTCCTCTTCACAGTGGAGAAGCCTTCGGTCTTCCCGGCCGGATCGGGATTGTCATCCTCGGTTTCGTACCCATGGCCCTCTTTGTCACCGGCCTGATGCGCTGGCAACACAAGCGGCAAAAGCGCGGCGTTTCGAGGGGGATTCGCCCAACCCCCTCAAGGCAAAGTATCGATAGCCACACACGCACATAAAGGCCCTTTTCATCCTTCATTCAAGTATCCGCTGTGCGTTATGAATTTCCCGAACCACGAATTTTCCTCTCTGGTGCGCCTCGCCTCTGTTTGGCATGTCTACGAGTTGGATGGAATGAATCATTTAGGCAAAGAGTAATGTATGGTCTGAGGTCTTTGGGATAGGTGCTGCCGAACGCTGTAACCATAGAGGGATGATATCGTTTGAGGTGCCGAGTTTAGCATCGACTTTCCAGATCAGGATCTAGGAGATCTGAATGCTTTTTGATCTCATGGTTCACCCGGTCTTCCGAGTGCTTCGGAAAACTGTTGCATCCGTAAGCAGGCATTGGTAGACCACCAGACCTTCCCTCTGTATCTTTGATTTTTGACTCACGCTCAATCACATAAGGGTGCATCCCGCCTCCTAGAAGAGAACCGTGGGTGATTGGACTCAAATTCTCGTTTTCTTGGTAGGTTGAGAAAGAACGTTGACCTGAAGCGTTCCTGTTACAAGCCGACCTTTCCTTTCACACCAACAGGTACGCTACACCATACACACACCGGACTGAGAAGAAGTGATGATGAAACACATGATGGCGTTTATTCTGATAGTGATGTGTTTGACGGTCCCAAGTTTTGTCTTTGCCCACGGCAACGCGCTTCATATCCTCGGAACGGTCACGGAAGCCGCACAGGGAAAAATCGTGGTGACAACCCCAAAAGGTGAATCCGTCACTCTGCTGATCCAGGAAAAGACCATTTTTCAACTCGATGGCATTACGACAAACACAGCCCGTCCGGTAGTGGGCGACCGGATTGTGGCTGAGGCAGAGAAAGAAGCGGGCCATCTGGTCGCTCATGAAGTTCGTTTTGCAACACCCAAGACCAAATAGCTCGAAAGGCGGCTTTCGTCCCCAGAGAAGTCCCAAACGGTCCATCCCTTCACATGACGGATCCTGAATCCTATCCTTTCGATAGATGGCTTGGTACTTGGTTTTTGAGTACGCTCTCTCTTGTTCTGATTTCACTTGTTGCTGTTTTTAAATTCGAGAAAGGTGCAATCCGATGGTCTTCACGTTTCTCTCTCCACCATTACAAAGAACCGTTCGCACCCCATACATATACCTGTTGGCCTGTCTTGTTTGTCTGCCTCTGCAGCTGCGAGCAACCGAATTTTCTGCTCAGCCTGAGGTCGAGACGTTCCCGGAATTGACCGTCACGGACTCACGCATTCATACCGACTATAGCTGGCTGGCCGATTCTCTTGGCCATCGAATGGCGGAACTCAATCGCTATCCACACGACGCCCGCCGCAACGGATGGGAAGGAAAAGTCCTGCTACGAGTGACGATTGGAGCGGAAGGCGAGCTCAAAGATGTCATCGTCCAGCATAGCTCGGGCTACGAGCCATTGGACCAGGCTGCCCAGGAAGCGGTACGGCTGGCCTGCCCGCTGCCACTACAACACGAGATCAACAGACCCGAAGTCGTGATCCGTATGCCAGTGGTCTATCGCATGTCTCCCTGACCAGTTTTATCGGGGATGGCTATCACCCCTCACATTTCAAAGATTCGACAGACATGCAGACCTTTAAACTGCCTACCAGCAAAGGCGTTTCACCGGGGTATCCGAATAACTCACACTCGAATAATTTCCGTTCGCCTTTTCCATTTTGAGACCACTCACCCAATGTGCTCTTTTTCATTTCCCAGGAGGCTCAATCTCTACGTCAATTATTGTGGGACCTGGCATTGAGCCAATTTTTTCCAAAACGGTTTTCCATCACTCTGCCACATTGTTATGTCATTGTTAGGTAAAGAAACGACAACTCTCTCCTGGCCCGATTATCGGACAGTCTGGCGATGGCATTTTTATGCCGGCGTATTTTGTGTTCCCTTTATCGTGTTGTTGGCGGCCAGCGGGGGGATTTATCTATTCACACCCCAGATTAATGCCTGGCTCGACCGGCCCTATGATCGCCTTTCCCTCACGGGACCCCACATGACGGCACAGGCCCAAGTGGATGCTGCCCTTCACGCCGTCCCGGGTTCTACGCTATCCGCGTATGAACTGCCGAGGGATCAGGATGACGCCACCCGGATCATTGTAAAAAATCGGCGGGAACGCATTCGTGTATATGTGCACCCTGAAACCTTAGCCATTCTGAAAATCATTCCGGAAGAGGACCGGTTTACCAGAATGGTATTTCACTTTCATGGGGAATTGCTGATGGGCAATACCAGCTCTGTCTTTGTCGAATTGGCGGCCTCATGGGCCATCGTCATGGTCGTCACCGGCTTGTACTTGTGGTGGCCGCACGATAAACGAGGATTCGGTGGCATTGTGTATCCCCGGTTGACCCTGGGCTCGCGGGGATTCTGGCGAGATCTTCACGCTGTCACCGGTTTCTGGATCTCTCTTTTTGTGCTGTTTTTACTCCTCACCGGACTTCCTTGGGCTAAAGTCTGGGGTGAGTATTTCAAAGAAATTCGTCGATTGACCGGAACCGCGGTCGTCGAACAGGATTGGACTGTCGGAGCAATTTCTCGGAACACGAACCAGGACCCTTCAGAAGAACATCTCGCCCATACCGGTCAGACAATATTTCCCGCTAACACTGGGGACCTTCCCTTGGACAATTCTCCGCTCGATATCTTCCTGCCCTCTGTTCGTGCCCTACACCTCCCCCCTCCCGTCTTCATAATCCCCCCTTCTCGCCCCGAAGGCCATTGGACTGCCAAGTCGGACACTCAGAACCGTCCACAACGAGTCAAAGTCATGTTGGATGCCACGACCGGGGCCATTCTAAAACGGGAAAACTTTGAAGACCGTCATATGTTGGACCGGATGATCGGCTTTGGTGTGGCGGCTCATGAAGGGCAACTGTTTGGTTGGCCCAATGTGGTATTGGGAATGTTCACGGCCGGAGGTCTCCTCGTGGTCGTAACAAGCGGCATTCTCATGTGGTGGCGCCGGCGCTCTTCCGGTCTACTGGGTGCTCCTCCCCGGACCCAAACCCAACCCTTCTCATTCGGATTCATCGTACTTCTCCTGTTCTTCTGTTTCTACCTTCCCCTGTTTGCCGCTTCCCTAACATCGATCCTGCTGATTGAGAAACTGTTCATTCGCCGGGTTCCACCACTCGCTCATTGGCTTGGACTTGAAAACCAGGCCGGAAGATAATCTCTCTGAAATGTTTCCAGCAGCTTTACATTATTCGAGTTATTTCATATACCGGATGTAGCATCCATCTGTATCTGGTGCGATTATGGCCCGGACCCCACATCTTCAGGTAGCGTAGGCTTTCAGCCTTCTGGTAAAACTACACTCTCTCACACATTTAAAGATAATGAACATCATTCTTCATCCTACATTCGAGAGTCTGTGGAGGAACCCATGATAAGACCGGTACTTTTTGGAGCGACTTCCGTAGTCCTCTCGATAGGCTTGGGAGGTATCGTATCCGGAGTTCTCGGGGCGGAACGATCTGTTTCGATAGTTCAGGCCGGACCTAAACACATCATCGACCATAAGGGCATGCAAACCACCGGACCCATGGCCCAACTGGATATCGACGGGACGCTGCACCTTGCTTGGGGCGGAGAAACGCAGGAAGAACGGGGGGTCTTCTATCTCAAGGTCCCACCTCAAGAGGAACAATATCCCGAACCGACCAAAGTCAATCCATCCAGTCCTCCTACTACTTCCCTCCACGAACCACCGGCCCTGGCGTTAGGCCACACAAACGATGTCTACATTACTTGGACCACCCCTCATCCGAAGGCCGGCGGAAAACCATTTGCCAACCTTCTTCTCCTGAGCCGGTCTGTCGATGGGGGAAAGACCTTTCTGCCCCCAGTTCAAGTCAACGACGACGAAGCCGTCACCGGCCATTCTTTTGACAATCTGGCCGTGAGCCCGAATGGTTCTGTTCATATTTCCTGGCTTGATGCCCGGGAAGGGAAAAAAGATCCGGCCACCTATACTGTCGTTTCCCAAGATCAGGGCAAAACACTTTCCCCCAACCTGAAAATTGACGAATCCAGTTGTGTCTGCTGCCGGACCCATATGACTACTGCCTCTGATGGCACCGTCTATCTGGCCTGGCGCAAGGTCTTAGCCGGAGCGGTTCGGGAAACAGTCGTGTCTCGTTCCACCGATAACGGGACATCGTTTTCTTCCCCGGTCATCGTGGGCCATGATCAATGGGTCTTCGAGGGCTGTCCCCATCGTCCCGCCACCATGGGAGTCGATCAGCAGGGACGCCTCTACGTCACCTGGTATACGGAAGGCCCTGATGATACTCCAGGTGTATATCTGGCTTATTCCGATGATCAGGGGAAAACATTCACACCTCGACGTTTGTTGAACATATCGAAAGGGACGTTCCCGGATCATCCTCAACTGGCCGTGAATCAGGCAGGCCATCTCCTCGTCTCATGGGAAGAGCAATCTCCGGTGCGGCGAGAAGTCGTGTTCACCTATTCCCTCGACCGAGGACAGACATTTAGCACTCCGAAAAAGGTGAATGAGAAAAAAGCCAAAAGTCCGGCTGTGGCATTGAATGACGGAGGACAAGCCATCATAGCCTGGTCGGAGCAAGTGACTTTTCCGGGATGGAGTACGGTGGTCCAGCCTCTTTCTTTTCCCACCTCGCGGATGGCTCAGTTACATCCCAAACCATGACATCGTTCTCGTTACTGACTTCAGGGATCCTGGAGATCACTCTTGCCTTGGGGAACCCCTCCTCTGTCCCGTTCACATTCAGCGAGGTTGATATAAGCCGGAGCCTCCCCGCCTTTCAGCTCCGCACCTTGCAGGGCACGCCCGTGCATTCGGACGAATTAGCCGGTCGGGTTCTCATTTTAAATTTTTGGGCACCCTGGTGTGGTCCTTGTAAAGAAGAAACGCCGTTTTTAGAACGTCTTCGTCAAAAATTCCCCACAGACCAATTGGCCATTCTGGCGGGTACCACCGCGATATTCGCCCACGAGAGATCGAAATATTTTGGCAGCAACTCGGGTTGCATTTCGATGTCCTCTTGGATGAACAGGAAGAACCCTGTCGAGCGCACCTGGTCAGAAATCTGCCCACAACAGTGATTGTCGATACTCACAGACGCCTGAGCCAACGGATCATGGGACCCAGAAAATGGGATAGCCCTGAATCCGTCTCGTTCATCCATAACCCCCTCAACCTGAAGTAAATGCGCCAGCGGCTTCAATCAATTGCCCTCCTGACATCAAGCCTATTTCTCGCCATGGTCCTGGCATCGACAGCCTGCATGGCTGTTCAGGACCTCTCTCATGATTCTCCGAAAACTCATCACAGCAATACAAAACCTCTTCATGGGGTTCTTTGCAACTGGGCCTGTCACATCGGGAAACTTTCATCAACATCCCTCACCACCTCTCCATCGTGGCATTCACCATTTCAGGCATGGGGTCCCGTGCTTCCTCTCTATACCCTGCCTGATTCGCTTACTTCTCCTTCGAACGAATCCGCCAGGGCTCCCCCCCACGTCCTCTTGTCCTGTTTTTCCTAAATGATTCTCAAGGCTCCATTGTGAGTTGAGGGAGATTCACGCCTCCTTCCACATCATCACAGGTCCGAACCTGGGTCTCACCCGGAAATTCCTTCAGGAAGCCTGATTCTTAGTTGCTGGCCACACACATGGCCGGTTGGCTTATGCATGTTCTATTTATCTTTTTTGTAAGGAGGTTATCTCGTGAAACAGTTTCTTTCTGTTTGTTCGTGGAATTGGTCATTGCGTACTTTCGTATTATTCTTGAGCGTTTCGCTAGCTCTTAGTGTCTCCTCTCCAACGTTCGCTGCATCAAGCAATAGTTCCGTACAGTCCCAAGAAATTCTCCTGCAGCAACAACAGGAGCTGGAGGGAGAACTCGATCGCGTCAATGCCCGACTCAACGAAATCAGAAGACAACTTAGGGAATTACATCAAATACCTGTTTCCCAACAAACCGATGAACAACGCCAGACACAGGCCACACTCCAGGATGAGGAAGTAGTGACATTAGAAGAGATGAGTATCGTCAGCACCAGGATTTTGAAACGTCCGGAAGGCCTGACACTATCCTCCACCCCTCAATCGGAAACCGATTCCCAACCGACCCGAACGATGAAAGAATCCATGGAATCCCTTCCCGGCGTGGTGCTCCGCCAGGCTAATGGACCCAGGGACTTCAGTATTTCCATTCGGGGTTCCGGGGTCAAAACGGCATTCGCCATCCGGGATATCAAAGTCTATGAAGATGGCTTTCAGCAAACGCAGTCGGACGGATTGTCTCGACTAGACATACAAGACCCGTGGTTCATGCGATCGACCGAAGTAATCCGTGGAGCAGCTTCCTCACTGTATGACAATTATGCTCTCGGCGGGATGGTGCATTTTAGAACCCGGCGGGGCAGCGACATCCAGGGAGTCGAGGGGTTCTTTAGCGGAGGATCATACGGGTATAACAAACAAGCGGTCGCCCTCGGGACCCAATACAAAAATCTGGACGTATCGATATTTGCCAGTAACGCGGCTGAGAATGGTTTCATCCATCACAGTGGATATAACACCCAGACATTGAATTTTAATTTCCGCTTTACCATCGACGACAAACAAAACTTATACGTAAAAGCCATGACCAACTGGCTGGATACGAACGTGCCGACCCGGCTCACCAAAAGCCAATTTAATAAAAATGATCGTCAGGCTGGAACCGGAACGGACGCCAGAGATCAAGCCCGCCTCGACCGCCGCACCATCATCGGATTAATGTATGAACGGCAGTTGACACCCAACCTCATCTTGACGACGGAAGGGGATTATGACGTCAAGGATATTAACCAATATTTCAACCAAATCACCGATAACGTGAATACCAATTGGAAACATTATACTGATTTGCGCCACACCGGCCACATCTCCGGCATGCCGTTGAACAGCTATCTCGGGTTCTTCATTAACAACATGGAACAGGAGGGGCAAAGCTTCCAAAACTTAAATGACGGCCAAGGGACACGAGGCACATTGATCCAAAATAACCGGGGAACCATTCGAAATATCGGGGGACGATTTCGAGAAGAGCTGACATTCTTACCGAACTGGACCGTCGCCGCCGGACTGGGATTCGAACAGTCAATCGTAAGCATCCAGACAATTAATTATACCAATGGGGTAGTCTCCAGCCGTCCCAGCACCACCAAGACCTACTATAACTGGGCTCCTGAAATGTCACTGACGTGGAAACCCAGAGCAGGCTATCGGCATTGGATCAGGGGGTCCACCGGATATGGCATCCCGCAATTCAGCAATTTAACCCGAAACCCCCTCACGGGTCTTCCCGGCTCCAATTTCGACTTGAAGCCCCAAAAAAATGTGAACGTGGAATTCGGCCACGAAGCCCAGCTTCATCATACCTTCAATGTTCAACTTGTGGGATTCTGGATCTTCTTTCGGGATGAAATTATTTCGCAAAACATTTCAGGTGGGAACACGGCCTCCGTCAATGCCGACTCTTCGGAATATCGGGGTGTCGAGGTCTCCGCGGATTGGCGACCGATACCCGGTTGGCAATTCCACGGCGCGTATACTCACATTGATGCCAAGTACATCAACTTCACAGACCGATATCTGGTGAATGGCGTAGCCACCGATGTCAAACAGGACGGCAATGACGTCCCCAATGTGCCCTCGGATGTCCTCAACCTGAAGGCCATGTATGATGATGCAAAGAACGATTGGGGCGCCTGGATCGAGTCCAATTATTACAATAGCTATTTCCTGAACAATGGCAATACCGTCGGAATTCCTTCCTACTGGGTTCTGAATCTCAATCTTCACAAGACCTTTACCTTCAACAATGATTGGGTTCGCTTTGCCAAATTCTTTTTCGAAGTGAACAACATCGCCGATAAGACCTATGCGGCGTCGGGCCAAGTCGTGTCGGACGCGACACCCGATGCTAATAAGCAATTGTTCTTTGCGGGGTATGGCCGCGCCTTCTATGGTGGCGTCACAATCGGGATATTTTAGTTAATCCCCCGCATTTTCGTATGGTAGTCATGGGTGAGGGAGGCCATAGTGCCCCCTCACCTTGCAGCTGTATACCGATCGGCCTTCAGCCAATAATTTCGGAAGACATGAACGTGATAGAACCAGGTATCACCGACCTCGATTTTTCACCTTGATTTCCCGTCAAAAGACAAAAAGGCAGGTCACATCCTGTGACCCGCCTTTTCACTTCTGAAAATAAAAAAGATTCAATGGCCCTTTTGGAGGTGCTGCAAAGCTTCCTGACTATGCTCGCCCGCGACCTCGCCGTGTCCCTGTTTGCCATGGTCAATAGCTTCACCGAGATGACTAATGCCCTCATCAACATGGGCATTGCCACCTTCCTGTTTGGCAGCATCAGCATGCGAAAGGGCCTCCTCTGCATGCTTTGTCGCTTCCCCGGCATGTCCCATTTCTCCATGAGCTTTGGCCTCTCCGGCATGCCCAATCGCTTCATGCAAATGTTTATCGCCTTCTGCCAATGTGACCGCGGGACCAGTCAAAAATCCCAATGCTCCAACACAACCGACAATTCGAATAAGCATAGAGACGGTACTGATCATACTTTCCCTCCTTTGGTTAATAATTGACTACCTAGCACCAGCCCATTTTCCCACGGCACTCCTCCTTTTATCTTCCAACACAATGCTTGTCATAATCCATTACGCCAGTCTCATCCACGTCCATGCCTGTTCCTTTACCCGATGAATGATGTCAATCGCAAGCTATTGGGCGTTCTGTACACCAAAGGCCTTTATTCCCGACAGCGTGGCTCTGACGCATTTCCAATTGACCACATATGAAATTTTCTGACGCTTCATTTTCGCGAGGTTTTAATTTTTCACATGACCCCAGAGGAATTTCCCTGAACACACTCGAAATATGTTGCATGCATGAGCAACGGTCTGTAGACGATTTATGTGACTATTCCTATACTCTCCCCACGTCAGGCAGCTCTTGTAGGTGTTTCTGCTACAACCTGATTCATACGGGCATCCTGACCAACATGAAAGTTTGTTGCGCTTTAGGATAGAGGGTGTGATAGGGAACCCTGACCCCCTAGCAAAAACCTTCTTCCTTCTGTGGAGAATGATCGGGATGGAGCCTGGTATCGCCTACCTCCGCTCTTCATCCCGGTCTTCCCGGAACCTGAAAGCTCCATCTGACAGTATGAAATGCATGCTTATACATGAGTCTACTGACATGATTTTCCATCACCATTTGGTCTCCAAAGGAGGATTTATGATGCGTGGCTCTGTCGTCTTTTCAGGATTTCTTTTGTTCGGTTTCTTGTGCGTCGGATCACCCGTATTAGCGCTTCAATCGGGTGGCGTAGAAATCGGCGATCTCGAGACAGGCTCCGTGACAGGACAACCGTTTAAGCGTCTTGATGTAGATCTCGCATTTACGGCGATGCAGGTTGCCGGGAAGAATGTCTGGTACCCCCCGACAGCTATCCTTAGCCTTGTCGCAAGTGGAACGGGAGGACGGGCCGGACGTCCGGTATTATTTCAAGTGACGAATACGCTGCCTTCAGACTATACGTTTCATCTTTCAGCTGACTCGGCCATGGCCGGGCCAACATCCTTAAATACCTCCCTGGTATTAAAACCAGGAGAAACAAAGTATATCGGTATTCCAACGAGCGATCTGACCTATATCACCACCAACAATCTATTAACCTATGGCAATCCAGCGGACAAGGGAGGCCTTTCTGGGCAATTACTAGTTATTCGATAATTCCGGAGAGACACCGTCAACCCTTTCACCAGAAAAGCCATGCCTTTCATCATACAAGGCAGGGCTTTTCTGCGTGAGTAGCAGAATGAGGTCGGATATCAGAAGAAAAAAGTTCCCCTGATCGAACCTATCTGTCAGCTGGACACTAGACCCTGGCTCTGGGCTTTATTTTTCCGTCTGCCTACCTGAAATTCTGGCAAATCAGTAGATAATCCGATACAATTTTCAACCCTAGGTTTTCTGAATCTGTCCGATTGGCTAACAATTCGACTGAAAGAAGATCCTCATGCGCAACCCGAGTCACGGTGACCCACCGCGCGCCAACTGGCAAAGCATTCAGTGGCAGAGAATATTTCTTTGCCTTATCTTCCTCTCGCCTTTGCCAGCCTTCGGACACCAGGCCGGAAATTTTTATCGTGATGCCCTTTCAGCTGTTGAAAAGCAGGATTTCAAGACGGCCCAATCGTTACTCGAACAGGCCATCCAGGAATTCCCAGGTTTTTCGGAAGCCCATCATCTGTATGGCTTGGTGGAGTTTCAACTCACCCAACAACCTGAACGCGCGATTTCTTCCTTTCAACAGGCTATCCGCCTTAACCCGAATTTAGCTCAGGCGCAGTATGATTTGGCGTTACTCTTTATTAAGCAAGATCAAATGGAGGAAGCTCAAAAAGCCCTTCAACACGCACTTGCTATCTATCCACGTTTTTGGGAAGCCAGGCTCACTCTGGCTAAGTTATTGGATAAGCAGGCACTCACAAATCAGGCTATTCAGGAATACCAAGCAGTTCTCACTCAACAACCCTACCAAGAAGAAGCCCTCTATCACCTGGCTACTCGGTTCATGCAAGCTCAAGATTTCGACCAGGCGCAGCTCCTGCTCACCCAATTAACCGAACACCATCCTCACCAGACAGACGGATGGTTGTTGCTTGGGCGGATCGCGGAACGGCAGAATCAACCTTCCCAGGCATTACATGCTTACCAACAAGTCATTCAAGCTAATCCGGAACATTCGGAAGCCCACTACAATCTTGGGTTTCTTTACCAACAACAAGGGGACCTACCAAAGGCCATTGAGCATTTTCAGCGCGTTAGTGAACTCAAACCCCAGGATGCCGAGGCCTTTCTCAATCTGGGAGTCCTCTTCGCCGGAAACCATCAGCTCGTGGAGGCAGAACAAGCGTATCAGGCAGGAATCGCCTTGCAACCGAATTCCCTGGAGGGCCATTTCAATCTTGGAGCCTTTTACGAATTCCACAAGAAGGATCTTCTTCAAGCACGAATCCACTATCAGAAATACCTTGACCTTGGCGGAACGGACGCCCGAATCCAACAATTGCTTAACCAACTCGAGCAATAGGTTATCCCCATCCGTTCAAGAAATTTCCCGAATTTTCCTTTTAGGATATCTCCTGCCGAATACCTTGATAGGGGCACCATTATCTTAGTCTTTCCATCTTCTCTTCTTCCTCCTTAAGCTCCTGGACTTCGCCCTTTAACCCTGTCAGACCCCGAAGCCTTATTCAAATCTGTTTCCTCTCCTCACTCCATGCCCTTTTATTCAAGGCTAGAACCCACTGATCACATTTGGCCCTTGTTTAAGGCGAGAGACCGCCGTTTTTGCCTAAAAGACCTGTCCCTAATGTTCGGGAAGAACGCTCTTTTGATCATAACTACATAAAAAATCAGGAAACCTAGCCATTTGCACAGTAATTCCAATCAGCAAGTTTTTCAAGATTCAGTCGATATTCTCCTACCAAAGAACCTCCGCATTGAATCAATGGGAAATGACTGATTGGTGTGAGGTTTGTGAGGTTATTGATCCTTTTATCCTAGGAGCCACGGAAAATGGGACGCAATTCAATTAAAGGAATACAGAATCCGTTATGCAACCAACAAGGCGCCTACATTACCATTACAGGCATCACTATTGTGGCTCTGTTTGGCTTTGCAGCCCTGGGTATTGAAGTTGGACGGTGGTATGCCATTCAGGGAGAAATGAGCAAAGCGATCGATGGGGCCGCATTTGCGGGAGCCAAGAATGTGAATAATCCCAACATTACGGACCTTCACGGGTTTGTCCAACAAGTGGCTCAAGCCAACTTTCCTCCCGGCTTGTTAGGGACGGACACACCAACATTCGTGGTGACCGACGACGGAAACGGGAAGGTTACGGTGCAAGGCTCTACGAATTCTATAAATTCTCTCTCAAGAGTGTTTGAGGGAAGCCCCGGCACGACCCCTATCGCAGCAGACGGATCCGCCAAACTTCGTAACGCGGAAATCGCCTTAGTTCTGGATGTGTCGGGGTCGATGGGAGGCAGCCCCATCAGCGATTTAAAAGATGGAGCCAAGAGCTTTGTAGAAAATTTTACCGATCAAGAAGCTGACAATCGATTCGCCTTGTTGACCTTTGCGACAGGGGTCCAAAAACCATTTCCTATGGACCACGGATACGTCTCCCCCATGACTTCAGCCATTAATGGACTTAGTGCGTCAGGGGGGACCAATGCCGAAGATGCGTTAGCCCAAGCCCTGACTCTTCCTTGGTCCGATCAATCCGGCGTCCCCGCAAATGAACGCACCAAACAAGTTGTCATTTTTTTCTCGGATGGAAATCCATCAGCCTTCCGAGGCCAGTTTAAACATGAAGGGATAACTTATGATGGAGTGGCGGCTTTGGACGGAGGCTATGCCAGTGTTTACAGTTTCATGGGGTATCCTAACCCACAAGGATCCTACGATAGTTCGTTTAGAATCAATTTTACCGGGGATGGAAAAAAAACAGGAACATCTTGTCCCCCGAAACAAATTGGTGGCGTATGGTATTACTCGGTCAAATGGGACATTTTCCAAGATAGCACATATGGATTGAATAGCTTCGGCCCAACTTACGGTATGGATATTGAACACTGTGCTATGACCAATCCTACCCCCTTGGGAGACTATGTGAACTACCTGGTTCGTCAAATGGCCATAGACAATGCACAGGCCATCAAAAACAACGGAATTGAAATTTATACCATCGGTTTGGGGAATATAGACCAAAACTTCCTGAGTGCTCTCTCCAGTGGGCCGAAATTTGTCTATTACACCCCTGATTCATCCGAACTTGAGGGGATTTTTCAACAAATTGCCAATATTCTTAAACTCGTCCTTATTAGTTAGGCTACCACGATGGCAGACACAACACGGACTGGGAGAGTGGGTCCACATGCAGGAGGGTCCTCCAATGAACAGCTTGATCAGGTCTTTTCGGAAACTGATGTCTCCATGCCAAACCGAATCGGGAATCTCGACCGTGGAAATGGGAGCGACCATGCTCGTGTTTCTCACCGCTCTCTTTGCCGTAGCGGAAATGGGTTGGTTTTTTGTGCATCAGAATACCCTCACTTCTGCAGTACGAGAGGGCATTCGTATTGGAACCGTTGGCGCGACGTCAGTCGATGGCAACGGGAATGCCTTATCCAGGGGAGATTCAATTAAACAAGCGATCCAACAAAGCGCCTCGGCAGTCATGGATATCGAGCCCTCAAACATTTTCATTTTCCCCGTCGATGCCGACTGGACCGATCCCGATGATCCGGCTGTTGTTGGAGCGGCAAATGCTGGCGGTGCGGGAGCGTTTATGCGGGTCAGAGTAAATTTCACCCATCAATTTTTCACACAATTGATCGGTGGGTTGTTTGGAGCAGGGGATACCATTGTTATGTCGTCCGAGGGGACCTACCGCAATGAAAATTTTATCTTAGGAGGAGGCTCATGATGCCATCATTGTTACAGACGGTGCGGAATGAACGGGGAACCGCTTCCGTCGAACTCGCCTTTTCCCTCATGATTTTCCTCCTCGTCGCGTTTGGCATTGTCGAATATGGAAGCATCATCAACGAACGCAATGCTCTCACACAGCTAGCAAGGGAGGGCGCAAGCTTAGCCTCGCGAAACTTAACGACCTCCCAGAACATGATGGATCTTCTCGGCTCCACCGACAATGCCCTGGATTTTAAAAATCAGCCATCTAAATATCATATTTACCTGGCCCAAATCACTGCTGGGACCGTCGCGAACAATAACCCTTCTTGTACAGTCGTTGAGCAAGGAGGCTTTAACGGTTCCGGAGTTGCGCCTCCAGCGCTTCCGAATTGTGATTTACCCCAAAACCTTTACGACTATTTGGTGTATGTTCCCGGTACAGGTGCAACCGTACAACAATTTACCGTCGTAAAAGTCTATTACGAACATGACCCTATGACCCCTGTCGGAGCACTAGCGGCTCAATTTGGAGGGGGGGACAACCTGGGAAATAGTGTGACCCTATTTAGTCGGGCAATTTTTTAACTTGATATTCCCCGTGGTCTTGCCACGGGGAATATCAAGTTCAACCGTAAGGCCACCCTATCTAAGTCCGCTTGTGAGTACCTCGCCAGATCCGTTCCCTTGGGAAAATACTGCCGAAGCAATCGATTGGTATTTTCGTTCGTGCCCCATTGCCAGGGACTATGCGGATCGCAAAAATAGACCTTCACCTTTGTGGCTACCGTTAAGTGCTTATGCGCCGCCATCTCCATCCCTCGATCCCATGTCAAGGAACGGCGGAGCGTGAGAGGCAGGCGGCGTACTTGGGGGATGAGAGCGTTCACCACACTCACGGTGTCTTTGCCTGCGACTTCCACGAGTAGGGTAAACCGAGACTGCCGTTCGAGCAGGGTGGCCATATGGGTGGTGTTTGAGCCTGAGAGTCAATCGCCCTCCCAGTTGTCCAGGGATGGCCTGATCATGGATGTCAGCCGGCCGTTCACGAATCGAAATGCCATCAATGATCTGACCCCGAGGCTGGCCCTCGGTACTCGCACGCTTGGAGCGTCGCATGGTTTGGTGTGAACGCAATCGCCGGGTCAGTTCGTTCTTGAGCACCCCTCAAGCCTGAATAAACAGGATCCGATAAATCGTTTCGTGAGACACCCTCATCTGAGGCTCTGTCAGAAACTGTCGTTTCAGCCATCCGGCAATTAGTTTGGGCGACCACTCCAGACTCAGTTTATCGGCGATAATGCCGTGGATTGAGCCCGCATGCTTGCCCAGCGCCCACCCAATGTCGCTCAACGACTGTCCCCGTTTCCACTGCTCCCACGCCTCCGCTTTCTGAGGACTCAAGAGACCGGGACGACCTAATTGTGCCAGACACAACACCCTCCCTGCCAAAAAGTTGAGATATGGTGTTGCATTGATCCATTGAACTCAAGGTGGCTTTTTTTAAATATCCCGTTCCATACCGAAGCCGCCGATTCTCCTCCCGCAGACGATGCAGTTCCGCCTGATCTGGCGTTTGGTGGCCTTTCCCAGGACACTCGACAGGCCAGTCCGCTCCACTTCTGTTTTCCAGCAACGGAGCAAACCCGCGTTGCCCCCGAGATTCTGGGCCACCTCAGCCACGGAATAGGCCTGTTCAGTGACAAGACCGGCGGCTTCCCGTTTAAAGTCCGCCGTATACTGTTTCCTTCCTTGACTTCCCATGATACACCTCCTTCGGCGATTATCGCTCTTTTCGAGGTGTCCATTTCAACTAGACCACTTCAAGATTAGAGGACTTTCGACCCTGCACAAGCCAGCCAAACATCTCCTAAATTGATTACAGCCTGAGAACCCCGGGCAAGGACAAGATCATCGAAATGGGTTTGCTTCACAATGTTGGGCTTAATTTGCACTATTTCTTCGTTGTTCAATAAGACTCTTGATCGTAGATCCGAACGTTTGCAAATCGGTCGAATCCACGCGAATGGTCATGTCATGTTCGAGCCGGGTTAAAGGCTCCTCTTTGACCTTTTGCTGCTCCATGACTCCAACCGTTGCGTCAGAGGCATCGGTCTGTTCCTTGGCCCGAGTTGCTATTCGCTCTGGCAACACTTCATTTGGCGCCCAGACGTCCAATATGCCAATAGAAACCTGCCGTTTATGAGCGAGTCGGATGAAGGATTGTCTTTGTGCGCCCTCAAGGAATGTAGCGTCCACAACGACGGTATAGCCGGCCTGTAAGATCGTACTTGCAAGATCCCATAACCGATCATAGGTTATACGAGTCATATCTGGCTCGTACAAGCTCTTTGAAGTTTCCTCACAAACGACGTTTTTACGTTGTCCAGCATGGATTCGTTTCCGTTCCACATCGGATCGCACGCGTATGGCACCCAAAGCTTTCACCACTTCAGTGGAGACTGTCGTCTTCCCAGTCCCGGATACTCCATGCATCAGTATCAACATGGGAGAGGCAGGCATTATCAATCGATAGGCCAACTCCACATATCTGATTATTTCTTCAAGGATATCCTCCCCTACCAGGCTTCCTGGTTCGACCTGAGCCAGACGCAAGCCAGCCACTTTAGCTCGAACGAGTGCTCGATAAACCTCATACCATCGGAACATACTCAGCCCGGCATAGTCACCAGTTACCTCCAGATAACGGTTTAAAAACCAATACGCCAAATCCACTCGATCCCTGCTCTCCAAATCCATGACCAAAAATGCGGCTTCACTGATGACATCAATCCAACGCAACCGTGGCTCAAATTCCAAGGCATCAAACACACAGACCCGACCATCAAATAGGGCGATATTTCCCAAATGAAGGTCACCATGACATTCTCGAATCTGCCCTGAAGATTTGCGTTGTCTTATTTTTGGTTTCAATCGCCTCCACTCCTGATTTGTCCATTCTTTAATATCCTGCATACAGGATTGAATCCGCACAGGGAGGGCGGCAAGAGGAATGTCTTCGAAACACTCGGCTACAGGTTGCCATACCATGTCCGGTTCGCCATAGGGAAGGGGATCTCCTGCAGGTTCAAGCCGGACATGGAAAGTTCCAATATCTAAGGCCAGTTGGCCGACTACAGACTCATGCAGTTTGCCTGTCTCAAGGAGATGGTGAAACTCCTGATCGGGAGAAAATTGTTTCATTTTGACGGCCCATTCAAAAGGGCGTCCGTCGCCATCCATGCGTGGATCTGATGGGGACCCGGTGATGGAGACCACCCCCAGATAGAGCTGTGAGGCTAACCGTCTGTTGAGACGAACTTCTTCTTCACAAAACCATCTCCGTTTTTCAAGGGTCGAAAAATCAACAAACGAAAACAACACGGGTTTTTTTATTTTGTAGACATACTGACCGGTTAGAAACACCCATGAAATATGCGTTTCCACCAGCCTGACCAGACTCACCGGGTGTGAATAACATTTCGGGTTCTGCAGCGATGCGATTAACAGAGAAGAAGTCGTAGCCATCCAATCAAGACCCTCGGCCGTATGAGAGGAGATAAACATACATCGTTTCGGACCGCATTCGCTCAGTGCACTTGACCATCCTACCCAAATTCACTCCTTTCACCAATCAGGGCAAAATATCCACTGATGGTGAACGTTCATTTGACTTGTGAAGAAAATCCCCTAACAGGTACACTATACAATAGCTGACCAATTATGTTGAGACGAATCAAAATCCTTTTTATCATATTTCTTTCTCTACTGGTCGTAGCCCTACTGACAGCGCTCTGGTTGTTACCAGGCATGTTCTCCGCCAAAGCCACTCCACCCGAGTGGGAAGTGAAAGCGGCCAGATTTATCCGCCATCTGGCAACCCCAAGCCACTTCCTCAAGATGACGAACCCAGTCCCCTATTCTTCGGAAGCACTCGCGGAAGCTCGGCATCATTTTGCCGACCATTGCGCGACCTGTCACGCCAATGATGGGAGTGGGAAAACACACATGGGGCCGAATTTCTATCCTCCTGTTCCCGACCTCAGGGATCCCATCATCCAAGCCATGGCAGATGGAGAATTGTTTTATGTCATCCATTACGGTATTCGATTTACCGGGATGCCTGCCTGGGGGAAAGGTCTACCGGAAAAAGATCACGACAGTTGGCAGTTAGTGCACCTCATTCGACATTTCCCCAATATCACTCCTGAAGAAATCGCGGAGATGAAACAATATAATCCTCTTACCCCCGAAGAACGGGAGCGACAAGAAACCCTTGATCAATTTTTATCAGGAGAAGATGTGGTACCTCAGGAACACCATCATTGATTTTATACAAGGAGTCACCATCATGAAATTGCTCAGCATTCTAGCCGTTCTCTGCTCTATGTTTCTGACCACCCCCGCCTGGGCACATGGCGATGGCTCTCATGTAATGGGAACCGTCACCGAATCAGGAAATGACCATGTGGTGGTCACAACTCCAAAAGGGGAGTCCCTGACCCTCGCCTTTCATCCTCAAATTACGTTTCAACAAAATGGCATTCATGTAGAACATGCCCGACCAAAGGTTGGGGATCGACTCGTGGCTGAGGTCTCAAAAAAGGGAGTCCCTGAAAACAGAGACTGGGTTGCGACGGAAATCACATTTTCCACCCCAAAAAAGAAGCCTTGATTGGTAAATACAATTTACAACCGAGAATGAGAAACAAAAATCATTTATTTTTTAGTGAAAGCCGAATTCCGGATTTCATCTGGAAAGACCAAACTCAATTTTGATGCACCACCGCATTTTCATTATCTTTTAAAATTAGTTTCATTTTTCGATCCTCCCGAATTTTGAGTTAGCCCCTGTCCTACTTGGGCAACGAATCGAAAATGTCCCAACCTCTTACGGACTTCCCCAGGTCTTTACGGACAAGAAGGTCATAACTTGTGGTGCGCTACGGTTGATGGAAAAGTTTTTGATACGACTGCACTTCCGAGAGATACTGGCGGCAAACCCATTACCTCACCTCTGTCCAATCACGGGTATGCGCCGGTGATTATGCTGGAAAGTTTTCTGTTGGTCGTCTGGGTTGGTGGGATGCGCTTTACCCATATCGCATTAGTGCGCTGTAAGACCACTCTGGGCGTAGATCTTTGGCTGACTGCAAGCACACCCTTCGTGACCACCTTTTGGCGATTTTTCGGACAGTTTCGCCAAAGCACCAATCAGGCCATCTCCACTCATTGGGTGAACTGGTTGTAGCAGCAGTTGGCTCCGCCGAAGCTGACCCTGGATCCGCATCCTTCCGTCCTAACGCTCTATGGGACGCAAGAGGACACGGCCAGTGGGTACAACACACAGAAGGGCGCACCAGCCATCACCCCCTCTTCGCGTTGGTTGCGGAACTGCAGATGCTGTGGCCCCGTTAGAGGGACCATCAATGCCGCCAGCAGTGGTAACCTCACGACAATTTTTGAGGAGTCTATGGCTCCCTGATGGTTCACCATGGCATTCGGGATTGCCTGGGCCGATTAGGGTTTTGCATCAACAACGGATTGTTGCGTTTCGGCAAGGGAAAGCCGAGCGTCCGCCCACACAGGGGAAGTCAAGCTCCCCCCAGCAAGCTGGGAGGCATCTTTTAAATGTGTTGTCTAATTACAATTGCGCATTCCTCCCCTCAGCAAGCTGAGGGGTATCCTGCGCTATTTTTATGAAGTGTTGAATCTCTATCTTTTTCGGAGTTTAGCAGAAGTGCGCGAGATCACGGAGGAGTGGATGAACACCGGCCCCACGAGGCCCTACAGGGGGCAACTCCGTGGACCTATCGGAAACCCAGGCTAGAAAACTCTACATATGAACTATCCGCTTGACGGGGAAGCTTACACTACAAGTGTATACCTCATTGGGGTTATTGATTCTACCGGTTGGTCTATATTTTACTCAATAGACTGCTTGAAAAGTGGGATTCAAACAAAGAAGCCATATACTGTCACTGGGAATTTCAGGAAATTATCTGTATACACCTTTAGAGTTATTGATTCTACCGGTTGGTCTATATTTTACTCAATAGACTGTTTGAAAAGTGGGATTCAAACAAAGAAGCCGTACACTGTCACTGGGAATTTCAGGAAAATTAATTAAAAAAAGTGGAGGGACATGCATGAATGCGACCCGATTATTTAAAATGTTATTAGGTGTGGCTTTTGTCTTTGGTTTGGTCGGGCAGGCACATGCAGATCCCATGCTCTATGCCGTTAACGGAACACTCAGTGGCGGCGGTCAAATTACGGGATCTATGGAAATTGATTCCGACGGAGGACCTGGTAATTATATAGTTCCCACCACGTGGATGTTTATGACTTCAGGTGGGGTGGATCCAAATGGAAGCCCAATAAGCAACTTTACATACAGCCCTACCTCATCCAGCTTGTTATTCGATTTAGCGCTCTTAACCTTCATTGGGACTGACTTTAGCACGGGACGATCACTGACTTTTGCAGGCTATAGTCCTTTGCTGAATCAACCAGGACCCTACGCAATTGGCTCGATAACGGAAACCTACAAATATTCTAATTCTTTTCAAATACTTGGCCGAACTTTCACGCATGATGAATTTGCTACACGAGACGGGTCTGGGAGCGTTGCTAGTCTGCCGGAACCATCCAGCGCCATTCTGCTCGGCTCAGGGTTAGCTGCACTGGGGGCCTTACGATATCGAAAAGGCAAAAAAGTCTGATCAAAGATAAACTTACAGGCTTTCCTAAAAGCCCGACTCCACCTGGAGTCAGGCTTTTTTGTTGGGGGTGGGAGCTTAGAGGAATCCTGGTCTTCCCCTCCAAAAGAAGCAGGTCGAAAGAAAAGTCACACATTGGAATATGGCTACCTATTGGGAAACCTCGCTACATTTTCACCCTTTTGTTATATGTGGGGACCAGGACGGTAAAACCTGAACAGATGAATGAGAGAGAGGGGATCACATGGTTTGAAAACTCCTATCGATTTGCACGATTCTATTATTCATAAATGCTTGTGGCTATAAACCTTTAGCTTATGAGATAGGTCTGTTTCATTACGACCAAGTATCGGACCCTAATGAAGACCTAATCACTCACTAACTTCAAGAATGCCACCCTGATTTCCATAGTATCGTGCGTAACCAAAGAGTATTCTGCCATGACCTTCATCCGGCCCTAGAGGACATAAAAAGAGGGAAGGCAGTGATGCCAAGAATGGCTGACAAAGACCAAAGTTCATTTCACCTATATCTTGTGGATCACAATGATTTCATCGGAGAAAGGATCACATTCCCGTTCTCAATACAAGCGTATTGATCTATTCATGTATGGTTGTGAGCAATCAAATGCATAACTGCAATCGTGACCAAAACTGGGGCCATTCATTTATAAAATTATCCACAAAATTTTACCAAATGCTCACTCCTACGCCACCATGGGCAAACCTCTCCTTCGCCTATTTGAGCGACGGGACCCTGTCGCTCACCGCTGAGTAGTAAATATTTTTCTCGCTTCAATTTCCATTGCAGCATCTTACAAAAACCCCACACCCCGTGAAGAGTCAGGTTGGTTGTGCAGCACAATAAATGAATCCAAACGGTTACATTTTCTGGGAAGAGTTCGTGGCTTGAAGAAAAGAAGTATGTTGGAGAAAGTCCTCGAGAACGTTCACGGCCTCCTCCGAGGAAAACCGGTAATCGGCTGCCAGGGCGATGATGGCCCCCGCAGTCGCCTCTCCCCAAAAATACGCTGTGGTTTGTAGAAGTTTGGCTATGTAGGCATTGGAAGTCCTATGACCACCCAACCAATACCAACTCCACACCAGCCGAGATGCCACCACAGACCGAAGATGCATCTCCCTCACGGTTAGAGGGAAATTCTCTACAAGGGTTTCCCTGCTATTCTCGGTCACCAGCACCCATTGGTTCCCACCTATGAGAGTATTGTTCTGACTGACCAATTCCCTCCCCTGTTGCTGCTGAGTATACACGGCCAGGAACAGATGAACCTGCCGATCCCCATTGGTATAAGTCCTAGTCAGAACGGTGTTGGCACCCTCGAAGTGTGGCGTCCAATTGCCGGTATAGTCCGACAGAGCATGCCAGGGTGAGGAAACTGCCAGGGAAAACGGAGAGAGACCCAACGACGTCTGAGGAGAAGGGGATAATACCATTACCCAAAGAGGCGCAAAGGCCACCACACCCACACCACACCCCGCGGTCATAGCCATCCGGACAAACGTTTTCCTCTGGATGCTTTCATGCAAACATTCTCCCTGTGAAGGAAAGACCGCCCTCCCGGCGGATGGCGTATTCACCTTGCCTTCGAAGTAGAAAGAGTCCGGTTCACGCTTCGCCAAGCCCACCCAAAAGAGGAGAAACATGACCACACTAAAAAACGCCCAGCCACCCAGGAGATGGTCCACGCCCGCCGCCAGTTCGTGATCCACAAGATACCCAAAGAGCGTAATGCCGTATGCACGCATCCCGTTGGCCAGAATGAGGACCAGAACAGCGGCCAGAACAAATATTACGCGCCTCACCCAACTCCGGTACACAATCCATGCAAAAAACACCCCCAACGTGGCGCCGGAAATAAGATACCCAACCCCCGCACAGGCTTCGGCCACGTGCCATCTGCCTGATGGCGTCGTTAAGTAGCGCCCTTCCCAAAAAACCGGAATTCCCGACAACTGAAGCGCTTTGACGGTAAAGAAGGCAGTAAAGTCTTGCAGGGGCGGAATCAGATCCTCCCCAACAGGGACGGCGAAGAAAAGAAACACCAAAGGGAAAAACAATACCTTGGTAACCTTAGTGCCAGTCAGAGCCCATACCATGACGGCAACCATAGTGACCCACGCCAGTTGTTGAACGACTATCACCGAGGCCACACGACCCAGGAACCACGCCCCAGCGGACCCGCCGAGCAGCAGTAGCGCCCACGAGTTCGCCTTGGGAATCAAAGCAGCCAGACGATGCCGCTCCCGCCATATTAGATACCCGCTCATGGGTAGAATCAAAAAGCCATGGCCATACGTATTCGAGTGAGACCAGGTTTCGACCAGGGAAAACGCCGTTGGGAAATAGAGGCCCAGCAGCGCCCCCCATGCCATGAGGAGAAGCCCCATGACCTTCGCCCACTCGGATGAGCGAAAACAAACAGTGGGCACAGGAGAAGAGGGAGTGCTATCGGTCTGCATCCGAACCTACCTAAAGATTCCTGGCGAGGGTGAGGGCGGAAACCCAAGATTGGTGATGAGTAGAGTCATTTTACGAAATAATATGTGGGTTTTTCCACCTGATTCCCAAACCACATGAGCCCCATGCCATTAGGTGTGACGCTCGCTCCGGTCAGATAGAGGGGCGTGAAAAACTGAGTGTTTAGTATATTCGCATGCTCGTCACTGCCACCTGTCACTGCAGAACCGATTATATTCATCGCTACTGAACGGCAACCCCTGATCCGAGGGGATCATCACATCATGCACGGGCTTGCGTCGCCCCACGTCCATCAGTAAGGCGTCCAGCACGATCTCTTTGGCCAACGTCGCCTTCATCGACCAGCCAAAAATCCTTGGCGAGTAGAGAGCCATCACCACCGCCCGGTAGAGCCACCCTTTGTCGGGCCGAATAGAGGTGCTGTCGCTCACCTGCGCCCGATCCTGTCTGTCCATCGCACACTATTGCTGCAATCGATTCGGTGCAGCCACCGCTGGCTTGGTGTAGCAGATGCCTGGCAGCTTGTAGCTGTGCTGGGCGCGGACCTTGTGGCGCTTTATGAGCTTGGCCATGCGATTTTTGCTCACGCGCTCACCCACCCTCACCTAAATCGAGGAGAATGCGAGGGGCACCATAGGTGCGGCCCCTGCCTCATGCGACTCACGGATCATACCCAACAGGTGACACATCGGCTGCACCGCATACCGTCCTGATGCTGTAAGATGAACGCGTACCTCACGCCGGATTTTCGCGACGTACGCGGCCGTTTTTTGAGGATGTCCCGCTCTTCCTGTACTCGACAGAGTTCCGCTTTCAGCTTCAGGTTCTCGCGACGGACATCTTTGAGTTCCACCTCCTCTCGATCGGTGGCGTTGGGAACAGCCACCTTACCCAACTTGTCCAGGCTTTGTGCAGAGGCCCCTAATTGCTTCGCAATATCGGCCACCGTATACCCTCGCTCGATGACCTGCTTGACTGCTTCGTCTTTGAATTCATCCGCAAATCGCCCTTTCGTCCTACCGTATCCTCCCACACTTTAAATTAAAGTATAGGAGTGTCTACCGTTGGAGGAAGCCCTATGCCGCAATTATACCGATATACCGACCGTACAGGTGGTGCAAGCTACAATTAAAAAATGTGGGGGAAGGATGACTCTTTTGTCTGAAGAACCACTCAAACCCTGCCTGAGCAATTCGGCGGAATGGTTTGTCTCCTGGGTATCGCCGCTTTTACGGCGCCAAGGGCGCGAGGGCTGGGAGCTTTTGGCGGACCTGTCTCTGCATGGACTCACCAAAGAGATTGTGAGTTGGCCTTATAAGGCCTGTGAGGATTTGGGGCGGCGGTACTGCGGCGACTCAAGCAGCGAGGGCCCACCACGGTTCGACCCATAGTAGGAGATGGCCAATTAGGATAATGGGCGGCCGTGGGCGAGGTGTTTCCTGATTCTGGGGAACAGCGGTGCTGGAACCATAAAATGCTGGATGTATTCCCCAAGACAGTGCGGGCAAAGCAAACCCCATCTGACGTCCATGAAGTATGCCGCAGGCATTACGCGAGCGGAAGGGCCTTGGGGCAATCTCTCGGCCGAATCCCAAGGCGGTGCGAACGGTCGTGGAGAACTGGCAGCGCCTGACTCACTATTATTCCTTTCCTCGCGAGCAGTGGAAGCACTTGCGCATCTTCAATGTTGTCGAGTCGCTGTTCTCGCGGGTGCCCTTCCGCACCGAGGCCTCATGCCGATTCAAATCCTCCGTCGACGCGCTCTGCTTAATCTGGTAGACATTCATGGTGACCGAAAGAAATTTTCGAACGTTAAATGCCTCACACCTAATCCCAAAAGTCTCGGAGGGAGAGAGCGCCACAGATGGAGTCAAAGAGTCGAATGCAGGGGTCGCCACCTAACTCTTTTTACACACTGTTTGACAACGGCTCGGCCTAGGGTATTCTTTAGGCAGACATGAAACCCACGTCCAATCCCCAAAATCCTTTTGTTCCGGAAGTCCGCGAACGCCTAGAGTCGCCTGCACCCGTGACTCCAGACATCTACGAAGAAACGGCGAAGACCATCCTCAGCCACAATACCAGCCCCGACCTTCCCTTTCGATGGAGCGTGAATCCCTATCGAGGCTGTTTTCACGCTTGCGCCTATTGTTATGCACGCCCCACACACGAATACTGGGGATTCGGATCTGGAACGGACTTCGAATCCAAGCTGGTCGTCAAGATCAATGCTCCTGTTAAACTTCAGGAAGCGTTGCACCAACGATCCTGGCAAGGGGAATTAATTGTGTTTTCCGGCAATACCGATCCCTACCAACCCCTGGAAGCCACTTACCAACTGACCCGATCCTGCCTACAAGTCTGTGCAGAATTCCATAATCCGGTTGGACTCATCTCCAAATCAGCCCTCATCATGCGAGACATTGATGTCTTACAAGAGCTGAATAAAACGGCATGGGTCCGCGTCTTTTTGAGTATTCCGTTTGCCTCAGATGACATTGCGCGGAAAGTTGAACCGCAAGCACCCTCGATTACGAAACGTTTTGAGACCTTGGAACAGTTGTCCAAAGCCGGCATTTCGACGGCAGTTTCGATTGCCCCGGTGATTCCTGGATTAAATGAACACGACATTCCACAGATTTTATCGCGAGCACACGATGCCGGAGCCCAACATGCTACCTATATCCTACTTCGTCTCAACGATAACGTGGAACAAGTGTTTGTTGAACGGATGACGCACCATTTTCCCGATCGAATCCAGAAAATCCTCGCACGTCTTAAAGAAGTTCGACAAGGACAAGTCGGTGAACGAACCTTTTTCAAACGCCATGTGGGAAAAGGCTCAACGTGGGATGTCATTGCACAACTGTTCGAAACCGCATCCCGGAAACATGGATTCTCAAACAGTCCTGACACCCCCATTCCCTCTACCTTTCGACGGCCGGGACCCACGCAACTTTCTCTGTTTAAGAATCCTCCCTCCTAACACCTTCAGACGACATGCAGTTTGGCAAGACCACGAACCCTTCAGTACAATCAACCTCTGACCATTTTTTCTTGCTCACTCAGAACCAAAGGACGAACCCCATCTCATGATTCTTTCTTTTCGGCCCTCACGTATCTTTCGGTGCCTGATCCTTACCCTACTCGCCATTACCCTCATCGGGTGCAGCGAAGACAAAACGCCCTGGCAGCTCCACACTGAACAGGGCACAACCATGATGGAACAGGGAAAGTACCCGGAAGCTGAACAGGAACTGAAGGCGGCACTTGAACTGGCAGAACAGCTTGAAGGCCAAGACCCCCGCCTCATACAGTCCATCACCAATCTTGCGATTCTGTACAATGCAAAAGGAGAGCCCGAACAGGCTGAAACCCTGCTTTTGAAAGCTGTGGCCATTCATGAAAAAGGACCAAACCCTCAAACAGCCGAGTTGGCGGCAAGCCTCAGTAATCTTGGCGCATTGTATGTCACCCAACAGAAGTTCGACCAGGCTCAAGCCTCATTTGAACGAGCCTTAGCGGTTCGGGAACAGGCGCTGGGTCCTGATAACCCGGAAGTCATCCGGGACCTGGAGAATCTCGCAGCACTGTTTGTCCGGCAATCCCACTATGCCCAGGCTCAACCATATTTGAAGCGCGTGCTCGACAGCCAGGAAAAAGCCACCGGACCGGAGGCGCCCGAGCTCGTTGAGCCTCTCAATAATCTTGCACTCCTATATCGAGCCCAGGAACAATACGCTCCGGCGGAGACATTATTACTCCGTGCTCTCGCGATCAAAGAAAAGCAGATTGGCCCGACCAACCCCCATCTCCTTGGCAGCTTAAATAACCTCGCGCTTCTCTATAGTACGGCCCAGCAATTTTCACAAGCGACCCCCGTCTTGGAACGTATGCTCACCATTACCGAGGAGGGGTTTGGCGATGAGCACCCACGGGTTGCCCTTACCCTCAATCAATTGGGAGAGATCTACCGGCTACAAGACCAACCCGAAAAGGCCATCCCCTTAATCCAACGCGCCATTACGATTATTGAGAAGGCCGAAGGACCGGACCATTCGAGCCTGACCGGCCCTCTCAATAACTTAGCCTTACTCTATGTCGCCACCGAACAATATGAAAAAGCGGACCCCTTGTTTCAACGGACCATCACTCTCACGGAACAGACTATGGGACCAGATCATTTCCGGGTCGAACGCGCCCTCAGAAATTATGCCACCCTTTTGCGAAAAATAGGGCGTACCGAGGACGCCGTCATACGAGAAACGCGGGCCAATGCCATTCACGAAAAAAATAATCCCACACGGACTTCTTCTCAGGGGTAGGACTTCGTCCCCAATACCCCGTCATCACCCAAACCCCTCCATCCATGGGCGCCTTAGCCCATCTCAGACCGGCTCCCCCGTAAGCTGCGCCCCTTTGGGGCGTACCGGGCAATCAGGTCACACCTTCTCATTTCCATTCGCTAACGACCCTTTCTGCTACCTCAAAATCATTCACCACACCACTTGATCAGCTCACAACCCTTTATTGCAACCACCTGGGACCTCCTGCTTACCGTCCCTTACCTTGTGCCTCGGTTTCGAAGGTTCATATGACGGGTAAGTTCATAACGGTCTAAGGAATCCAAGTCGAAACTTAATCGGGACAAGCATCTAAAGCCTCCGGGCCCCTATCATTACCTCGCATTAATGCTAAACGTGACTCTGTCTCTTGACACTTTTTTGACAATCACCTATGGTTGCTTCTCAACACTGACATCTCCCGACACTCTATGGAGCATCTTCTCCGGATCAATCCACTATTAACAGGATGATGTCAGGCTACACTTCTCTTTCCCTCTGGCGCTCCATCGCTATTATTCTCACTGCGATTGTCCTGCTCGCCTTCACGCAAGGTTGTACGACAAACCTCAAGCCCATTCAAGATTTCGCCAATCTGTCGGCAGAATCCGCTCAGTACACAACCCTGGTTGATGAATACCTGGATTTTCCCAATCGGCAAAAACGCTATCAACCCGTAAGTCGTCATGCCAATCTGGATGTCATGGCGCAGGACCGTGCCGCACAAAAAACCGCTTTACTCTTCCGGCAATCCATTATTGAGACATACATGAAATCATTGGGACGTCTGGCGGCTGATGAAATTGTCGATAACACCGAAGAACTGGCGCAACTCTCCGCAGCCTTAGAGGCTCAGGTCCCTACCAATCCACAAGAGGCAGAAGCCTACAAAAAAATTGCCGGCCTTGTAACCACCGTGGCGGTGAAACGATGGCGACAAGATCAACTTCAGAATCTCATCGCACAAGCCAATCCACCGATTCAACAAACTCTTGAATCCTTACACCAAATCGTGTCAGACGGATTTGGCGGAGATCTCCAAACCGAAGAAGCCGCCATCCAAAATTATTACATGACCCTGACGATGGAATCCCAAGATCCCGCAGGAAAAGCCGCGTTAGCCGAATGGAAAGAATTTAGGATATCCCAGGTACACAATCGGTCTGAAGCCCTCCAAATTTACGGGAAGGTCTTGGACCAAATTTCTGATGGGCACCAACGACTTTTCGATCAACGTCTGAATTTGTCAAAAAAAGAAGTACTGCAACAGGTTGGGGACTCGGTCAAAGACATTCGGTCCTTACTGAAAACCATTAAAAACCTGTAAGCGAGGTCTAAGATGTCTTTGAGCGCTGAGGATGCCTTTGAGTTATCCAAACAATTCCGTGATCTCGGGATCAACTTAGGAAATTACCGATTTGCCAATTGGAATAACCTGACTCCGACACAACGACGTGACTTAGAAGATGAGGAATGGTCGCTGCTGAATTCCTCTTCGGACATGACCACGAAAGCGGTGGGGTTGGCTTTGGAAGAATCGGAAATTAATGTCCAAAGCATTAAACGTTCGGTGGGCAAAGCTAAACGGGCGATCAAAAAATTAGAAAAGGTCGGCGAAGTGATCAATGTCGCCACCGCCACGGTCGGACTTGCAGCAGCGATCGTGTCCAAAGACCCAGGCGCCATAGCCAAAAATGCGAAGCTTGTTCTGGAGGCAGTCGATGCCTAATCGGCTCGATCACGCCGATTTTCTTCAAGTATTATCTACTGGGTCACTGTCGACTGCATCAGACTATTGGCGTGTGGCGGAGAAAAGCCCTGGAAACCCCTATGCCGCTCGGCAAGTTCGAGGACGGAGAACGCATGACCATTGACCTTCTCGGGTACCGTAAAAATCTGTCGTAAATCTCCTCCCCGTTCACCCACAATCTGTCCGGCAAATAGAACTCCCTTGGCACTCAGCCGTCGGATGCTGGCTTCAATATCTACCACCCGTACCGCAATATGGTGTAAGGTTCGATCTCCAAATTGTTTCACCCATGTAGGGATGATACTGGTTTTTCCCCGTTCACCATCATACGCCTGATCCACAAACAACGCGGGGCACCCTGGTGCCCGATAAACCTTGGCCCACCAATCGTCATACTCCAGGGTTTCCGAGTAGACATAGTCCAATAACAGAAATTCCTCGGCGCGTGAATCGATTGAACCTGTGCGTATGGTGATATGATCGACTACCGGAAACAACCCCACGCCAATTTCATCCAAGGCCTGACTCATTATGGTGGCCGCATGATTCCTGGCAACATAATCTTCAATATAACGGATGATGACCTGCTCAAGTTCGATCCCCTTCTTCATACCCTTTTCTCCCGGTTAGTCCATGGAAAATACGATGCCCTGCGCTAACGGCAATTCAGTCCCCCAATTGATCGTATTGGTTTGGCGACGCATATATGCTTTCCATGCATCGGAACCGGCCTCGCGTCCCCCGCCCGTTTCCTTCTCCCCCCCAAACGCGCCACCGATCTCGGCGCCGGACGTACCGATATTCACATTCGCAATTCCACAGTCGCTCCCTTGTCCAGACAAGAATTGCTCGGCATGCCGCACGTGTAAGGTAAAAAGAGCAGATGACAGGCCTTGCGGTGCCTGATTCTGAAGGGCAATAGCTTCCTCCAGTGTGCTATACGGCATCACATAGAGGATCGGCGCAAAGGTTTCCCGCTGCACGACTTTCCAGTGATTTTCGGCCCGCACAATGGTCGGCTCCACAAAAAAACCCGGTCCGGCAAGAACTTTCCCGCCACAGAGAATCTCCCCACCATCCTGAACCACTTCTTCAAGGGACAGGCGAAATTCTTCTAAAGCCCGTTCGTCGATGAGCGGCCCCATCAACACACCTGTATCTAAGGGGTTTCCAATCTTCACCTGTCGATAGGCATAAAGGAGGCGTTGCATGACTTCTTTGTAGCGAGCCTCCTGCACAAATACCCGACGGGTCGTTGTGCAGCGTTGACCAGCGGTGCCCACAGCCCCGAACACAATTGCAGGAATGGCCAGATTCAAATCGGCCGTCTCGTCCACAATCACCGCATTGTTCCCGCTGAGCTCTAACAAACTCCGTCCTAATCGCTGTCCAACTACTTTGCTAACCTTCCGACCCACGTCCACAGAACCGGTAAACGAAATGAGCGGTACCCGATCGTCCGCCACCATCGTCTTAGCCAATTCTACCTGATCCGTAATGAACACGGAAAAAATTCCCGGAACGCCCTGTCCTTTCATGACCTGATTACAGATATGCTGCACAGCCAAGGCACAGAGAGGCGCCTTCGGGGAAGGCTTCCAGATCACCGTATCACCGGCAATGGCTGCAAGAAACGCATTCCAGGCCCAGACGGCGACGGGAAAATTAAAGGCGGTGATCACTCCGACCACTCCGAGAGGATGCCACTGTTCAAACATACGATGTTTGTCACGTTCAGAGGGCATGGTCATGCCATACAGCATACGGGATTGCCCCACGGCAAAGTCCGCCATATCAATCATCTCCTGCACTTCTCCGTCACCCTCAGCCTTAATTTTCCCCACCTCCATTGATACCAGAGTACCCAAAGCCTGTTTTTTCGTGCGAAGTGCCTCTCCAATCAACCGAACCACTTCACCACGCTTGGGAGCAGGGACCTGTCGCCATTCCTGAAATGCCCGTTGGGATTCTTGAACGAGAGTCTCATAATCTCTGCCTGAGCTGCGATTCACCTGAGCCAGGACTTGTCCCGTGGCAGGATTCACTGAATCCAACAGGCCCTCGCTCGTGGTAGCCACCCATCGACCAGAGCCGGAACAGGCTCCGGCATTCACCGCTCTCAACCCTAATTCATGGAAAACATCCATTACCCACCTCACCTCCTCTCACATCACGGCCCAAGATGGTCACGAATACAAACTTTCTGGATCAAACAATTTCCCAAATCGGTTGGCCATGATTGAGGAGAGATCAAAGGTCTCCTGCGTCACAAACCCCCGATACCGCTCAGGATGGTGGAAAACAAGGTCCACCACGCTGCACATCCCGGCCGCAGTCGTCACCTGAATCGCAGACCACAGCTTTCCCGCAATGGTGCGCGGATAAATTTTCTGCACGAAATTTTCTTCAAAGAGTTCTTCCTTTCGCAAGCCTGTCACAGAAGTATAGATCAGGACCACATCCTGCAAAGTCTTCGGCACGGCCTTTTCCAAAATGCGCTTCAAAGTCTCCCGGTCATCATTGAGTTTCAAATCATTCATCAACAGGTGAATTTTTTCACAATGGCCGGGATAGCGCAGCGTCTTATAATTCATCGTTCGCACTCTGCCTGCATACGTATCCGCCAAAGTTCCCAACCCACCTGAAGTGTTAAAGGCTTCGTATAACAGCCCGTCAATCGAAATGGTTTCATACCCCTCAAGCGGAAGCAACTCAACTTCTCGACTATTTTCAATTCCATAGCACATGTTGCCATACTCATTAATCAAGCCATCGGTCGACCACGTCAGCGAATATTTCAACACGTTGCTCGGATTCACCGGCAACGCCCCTACCCGCATCTTCACCATATCCACGGTATCAAAACGAGTCATCAATTCATGGGCAACAATGCTGATAAACCCTGGGGCCAATCCACATTGCGGAACAAATGCCCTCCCCGACCCTTCACTGACATCTTTGATGCCTTTGGTGACTTCCACATCTTCGGTTAAATCAAAATAATGTGCGCCACACGATCGCGCCATCTCTCCAACGGCTAGATTACAATAATAGGGAAGGCTGGAAATGATTCCGTCCGGTTCGACTGATTCAATAAATCTGCGCAGGACTTTCGTGTCCTGCACATCGACCACAGACACCTGAAAATGGTCATACCCAATGTCCTTTTTCAGGCGCCCAATCACCTCTGGATCCACATCTCCCAGACATATTTCAAAATCTCCACACTCAACCAAGAGCGTGGCAATAAGCGAACCTATTTTCCCCCCTCCAAGTATACAGATTTTCCCCATAGCCACCTCTTTTTCAAAAATTCACCTTTTTTCATTTTACTCCTTTTTAACACTCATGGTAGTAGGCTTGAGACCGATAGTCGTTAGCTATCGAGTGGATGCCTTATGAATTGTGTCCAACCACGTCACACCCTGAAGGGGAGTATCTTAAACGGATGCGGCAAAATTTGGTCCATCCCATGTCCGAACGGTTAGATATTCCCATTATATTCCCGAACATTTCGCCTCAACCCTGGGATTTGAAGGTTTTCAACACATATTCAATCAGGGGGGGCAGAGACCATCTGTATCCCTGAGCTGCCCCCGTTTTTTGGCCAACGATCAAGCGAGTTTGCTGACTGGTGCTAGGTTTCCTCTTCTTAGGCCAGATGTAAGGCGAGTTTGCTGGCTGATTTTACTTCCTCCATCCTACCTTTTGCCGCATGGGTATTAGCAAATTCAGCCAGCGTCCAATCATGTAATGCCCTCTGAGGCCGACTCACACGGGACTCCTGCCGCCATGTGTCCAATTGGTGTTTCGCCTCTGCCGGGAACACAAACTACTTTAGTATTTATGCATTTTCTCCGTAAGCCCTCCTAAACGATTTGATATAGGCATTGCCCGTGGGTTTTCGTGGTCGAGAGAATCCAGTTTGCCCTCAAGTTGATAGGCCCACAAACCCATAATCTGATTCGTAAACTCACTACCATTGCCACAGCGTAATGTTTTTGGCACTGGCCGGATTTTCAGAATAGGACTCAGGACCTTCACGGCTCGGAAGCTACGGCCATCGTCCAATTGATCCCCCACAAAACCAAGACTTCAAGCGTCATTCGACCTCGAGGCTTTTATCGCCTCGCGTTTGGCCACGATGGCCTTGCGTCACCAGAGTACCCGCGGGTACAGGAGCACCCTTTCTTCTCGAGACAAGCGATACACCCATTTCCGGCCTATCACTCATTCCTCGCGCTTGAACAACACGGTTATCTTAGGATGGCCATTCCCCACTCATTGGCGTAACGCGGGGCACGGATCCCGGTGATTTTGATCCTGGTGCATGGCTCCGTTCAGTCGGAGCGTCCAACACGACCGTCGGGCGCTAACCCCATACCGCTGACAGCGATAGGCGCCTATAGGCCATTTCCGCTCGAGCTTCAGACCTTATTTGCGAAGACATCCTGTAACAGGATTTTGTCCAAGGTTAGATACCCGACCACCCGTTTCAGCCTGATGCTCTCCTCTTGGAGTTGTTTGATTTCTTGGACTTGGCCGGATCCCTTCCCCTGTGCCAATCAGGTCAGCCACGGAAGCGCCCAATTCCGCCTGCCCCAAGATCGTGCCGACGTGTTCCACCAAAAAGCGCTTCCGTTTCAGGGCATTTTCTCCTGACTCTCTCCTGCGGCGAACTTTGTCAGAAACTCGCTTATATTTTGGCCTCAAAAGCAGAGCGCCGATCACGGGGATAACAATTCAGAGGAATATTCATCAAAACCCTATTTTTTCAAAAGATCCTCTTTCCAAAAAGGCACAGATACTATAAAGTAGACTTGCAAAGGCAGGATTCAGATGAGCACATCTGATTTCAACCGGCCACCCAAGGAAGGGGTTTTCTATGAAACGGATTTGGTTTTTAGTCCAAATAAGATTAAGAATAGAATATGGCCCGACTAATGACCTACTTGAGCTTGAAAACCAGGCATACGGTCGGCCTTGCCTTTTTACTCCTTGTACTGGTCGCTAACCCCGCTTTCTCAGCTTCTTCTATTCAACTGACCTGGAAGGCAAATTCAGAATCGGACCTGGGTGGGTACTATGTGCATATGGGCACAGCCCCCGAATCTTACCACACCACAAAAAACGTCGGACTCACCACAATATTTACTTTTCAGGATCTGCCAGAAGGAATCACATATTATTTTACGGTCACCGCCTATGATGAATCGGGAAACATCAGTCCGCCGGCCAAGGAAGTGTCCATTGCCCTTCCGACACATGACACGAATCATAACCCTCTCAAGAATCAGGACCTGAATGGGGACGGCAAGGCCGACCTGGTGTGGCACAACACGAAAACCGGAAATGTAGCCGTATGGCTGTTCAATGGCGCGAGTCTCGAAGGCTCGGCCTTTCTTGGCGGGTTACCCACGGAATGGGCACTGAAAGGAGTGGGCGATGTGAATGGGGACGGGAAAGCCGACCTCGTGTGGCGCAATGACATAAGCGGCGCCGTGGCGATATGGTTGATGAACGGCTTGACGATCACCTCCATCGGCTTTCCCGGAATGGCACCGACCACTTGGGGCATTCAGGCTGTCGAGGATATGGACGGAGACGGGAAGGCCGACTTGATCTGGCGCAATACTACTAATGGCAACACCGCCCTATGGTTGATGAATGGGGCGGCCATTGCCTCCACCGGTTTCCCGGCTGGCGTCCCTTTAGAGTGGCAGATCGCAGGAGCAGGCGATGTGAATGGAGATGGTAAGGCCGACGTCATTTGGC
>JAGQKG010000109.1 GCA_020430245.1 Nitrospira sp. | reverse complement strand
AGGACTTTTCCAATATGATTCCCATGAGTCTCTCGTTGGTTCGAACGGCAGATTCTCCCGCCTCCTTTGGTTTACCAGGCAATGATGTGTGGAACGCCATTCAGGGTTTTGGGCAGTAAGGACTATTCGTTTCCCTGCATTTCTTTTCCGCAGTCGTGCAAGTCTGCATATCTGTTCGGGGTTCAACTGTGCAGCCGAATAGCGAATGTTCAGATCTACCTGAAAGAGGAATTGTCCCACGATTACTCGACAGAGGTTTCAGATGAAATCGTTGGTCATTGGTGGAACCGGGCAACTTGGAGCGAATTTAGTTCGGGCATTACTTGCGCGCGGAGATCAGGTTCGTGTGTTGCATCGATCCACCAGCAACACCTTCACCCTTGATGGCCTCGATATTGAGCATGTAGTGGGGGATCTCAATGATGGAGAGTCCTTGCGCCTGGGCTGTGAGGGCAGGGATGTGGTCTATCACACCGCCGGGTATTATCCGCCTGTGACGATTCCCGTTGAGGTGGCCCAAGGGCAGGCTCTCAAAGAAACGGCACTTGTGTTAGAGGCCGTTCGTTCGGCCAGGGTGGACCGGCTGGTGTTTGCCAGTACGCTCACGACTGTGGGATTTCCCAAAACGGTCGACCATCCAGCCAATGAAACCTGTCAATTTTCGACCCGATATAGGAACAATCCGTATCTCATGGCAAAGGCTGCCATGGAAGATAAGATTCTGGAATCAGTTCAACGGGGCATTCCCGCGGTGGTGGTGATCCCGACGGAATTTTTCGGCCCCTACGATCAGAAACCGACAAGCGGTACTCATATTCTCATGGTTGCGAAGGGGCGGATGCCGGTGTATGTCCCCGGCCCGGTGAATGTCATTGATGTGCGAGATGTGGCCGTGTCCATGATCCGGGCGGCAGAGTGCGGTCGTGTGGGGGAACGCTATTTGGTGGGAAATTGGAATACGACACAAAAGGATTTGAATGAACTCATTGCGCAGGTGGCTGGAGTGGCGCCTCCTTTCTTGCCGGTACCATTGACTTTTGCCCGGTGGGGATCAAAGGTCGGGGAGTGGATTTCCCGTTCCCTTTTTCGCCGCCCTCCTTTTGTGCCGGCCTTTTTTGTCGAAGTGATGTCCCACATGCAGCATTACGATTGTTCAAAAGCTCAGCGTGAGTTGGACTATCCGTTGAGTAATCCACGAGGCGCGATTGAGGATGCGGTTACCTGGTTTCGGGAAAATGGGTACCTCTAGAGAAAATTTTTTGAACTCATCACCTAGGCCTTGGACGGAAAAATTGTGCTTGCAGTGGTCTTCAACTTGCTGTCATCTGGACTCAAGAGCAAGGGATCTGTGATCGGCCTACGTCATGACTTAACCAGATCTTTTGTTTCACTCAGAATGGCAACATGTATCCGGGCGTGTGTCATTCCTTGCGTGATGCGTCACCTGAGAGGGCAACTTATTGTTAGTAAGGACTACGCAAGAAGTGTCTTGAGAAAATCGGACGGTAGTCGGCCGTGCAGCAGAGACCTTCACCATCTGGGGTCAACACAACGGGCGATCCCTCTTATGCGGTGCCTCCTGATGCTTCTTCGGCCTTGTTTAAGACTTGTGAAAAACGACCTCCGACGAGTGTGGTTACCTTTCCCATCACTTCGGTCAGCTCTTTCCACTCTTCAGGTTTCAGTTCTTCTTTAAGATTCGGATGGAGTCCCCATTTTGCGCTAACCTGCTTGCCATCCCGTTGAATGACCACAAATAGAATTTCTGTTTCCTGGGAATCGGTTGCTGCTGGTGTCGTTCCCGAACTGCTTTGTGCCATGCCTGCTCTCCCTGGTAAAAATACGTTAGGGGGATTGTACTGCATTGCCAAGTCCCTTGTAACCACCTCAGTCCCTCATGGCGTTCATCCTTTGGCGCTTGTGTGACTTGAAGAGGTGGGGTACATTCTTGCACCGGCGGACGGTCTGTCAACGAATGAGTTTTGCAGGAATAATGGGAGGTTTTCCAACTGTTTCAACCTGGTGAGCTGAGGATTCGGGTATTCACTTTCTTTATGGGGGTAGTCTGATATGGAATTACAACGACCCAAATTTTGGGCCAATATCAATGTGAACGACTTGGCCAGGAATTTTTTTGAAGGTCTTTTAATTCTGGTTCCGGTGGTCACGACAGTGTATGTGGCCTGGCTGGTCCTTGAAATGATTGATGGCTGGTTGAATATTCCCATTCCGGGTGTGGGATTTCTGGTCACGGTTGGGTTGATCACCTTAACGGGCCGGTATGCGTCCACGGTGTTTGTGCAAAAAATGTTAGATGCGTTGGAACGGGTGTTGGTCACGGCGCCGTTCGTTAAAATTCTGTATACCTCGCTCAAGGATCTGATCGCGGCGTTTATGGGAGAAAAGCGTCGGTTTGATCAGCCCGTGTTAGTAACTCTGAACACCAATGGATCTGGAAAAGCCGTGGGATTTCTGACACGAAGTGATTTGGAATTTCTTGGCTTAATGGACCATGTGGCGGTCTATTTCCCTCAAGCCTATAACTTTGCAGGTCATTTGCTGATATTTCCCAAAGAGCAAATCTGTTCGCTGGAAGTAGAAAGCGCAGATGTGATGGCGTTTATCGTGTCGGGAGGAGTTTCCGGGAGGCAAAATGGGGAAGGGGTCTAGGCCCGCAGGAAATTTCTTTGTTAGAAGGTGAGTGAGGTCCATGGTCATGTTATCGACATGATTGAGGACACTCAGACAATTCCCTGAAGGAATGTGGATTTCCATTCACTCAGTGAAGACAAGATCCCTGCTCTTCGTGACTCACGATTCTTCGAACACATCTCCTGTTTTAGTTATGGCTCTAAAATATAGATGACACTCAATCCCTGCAATTGTATGAGGCTAAACCGAAAACTCAAGCCATGACGAAGGATGGAAAGAAGCTTTTTGGAAGGCTCATCATTCTATGCCTTCTTTATCAGTCGGTCTATTCAAGCTATCTGTCCTGCGAACGCGTGCAGCAGGGTTCTTCGAGGAATTTCCACGTCAAGATGGTTCCGGTGTTGGGGGTGACTTTCAGTTCGACCCATGTGCCGTCCGGATCAAGGGCTTCAACCTCATACCATTGACCGTCATATAGAATGCTAAACACTTGATAACGCTGTTGTTGAAGCTAGGAAAATATTTTTCCCGGCGTACACCAGGCATGGGTTCCGCCAGACATGTATAGATTGTTCATCTGTCCTCCTTGGTTGGCCGCATCAACAAAAATCTTCTAATGGTGGCTATGGCAGTACCGTCCTGATGTTCATCCGCAACATCTCCACCGTTGGGAAAAATCTGCTCGTAATCTACTGAGTTCACATGCCGGGTCGGAGCCTATATCCGGAACCGTATACAGGATCACCACCTCCGGCGATACGGTTGCGCACACCCTCCATCAATTGATGGAGGGTGTGAAGCTTTGCTCGACCGTACTTCCTCAATGTAGTTGAAGCAGACTTAACGTCTGACTTGAAATCTGTGCACCGTTAATTGGGTTGGTCTGGTTGGAAGAGTTCGGTTGAAACTGACTCAAGCCGGGGTTTGAGACCTGCTCCGTCTCGACCCGTTCCACCTCAACTTCCGTCGTCCACCATTCTCTGTCGATTTCTCCCGATATTCGGAGAGTCGTTTCCGGATTGGCGGTAACTTTTCCCCAATCCTCGTGATCGATGTCGACGATGATGGTTCCGGTGGCATCCTGGAACAGGTAGCGTTCTTCGCCCACTTGGCGAAGAATGCTGCCGCTAAGCGTCACCCAGGTATCATCCTTGGCCTCTTGAGCCACAGACACAGTTGTGATTCCAGCGTGTCTTGGATCCTGGAATTGTGCCCAGAGCGTGAGTGTACTTAAAAAGAACAACGACATGGTCATGAAAAGAATGCGTTTGCTCATGATGCTTCTCCTTGGTTGAAAAACGGTTAACGTGTAAATCGCTTAAGGCTTGTTGTGGCCGATGGCCCAAGGAATCCTCCCCACCAACAATACGTTACGAGTGATGGGTCCCTTGATCTCACCGATTATCCCTTGAACCTCCTTTCTTTGTGTCTCAAGCCTGTCAGAATTTTTTTTAAATTGTATCCCTAGCATCCTGAAGCCACGCTGAAAATGCATTTCAGCCTGGCTTCAATGTTGGATCGTTAGGGTGGGGCTTCAGAAAGGGGCAGGGTTATGAATTTATGGAGAAAGGGGGGGACAGAAAATTAGGAATGAAAAGTCCAATACTTTTAGCCTGGTTTTTTCTTCTCATGACTATTTCGACTATGAGCTACGCATCTGAAGGTGGAACATTTAGCGCCTCCCCTGGTCTCATCGAACCCATGGTCTTTGATTTGGTCTTACCAATGGGATCCCACAAACATGATTACGAGTTCAATACCTTGTTGCAATATAACTTGAAGGATGATGCATTGAGGGGCAATCCTGAATTTGAGTACGCGTTTGCAGATGGCTATGGGATTGAGTTTGAATTGCCGACGCAAGATGGTGTCGTTAAAGGCTATAAACTGGGATTGCAAGGCACATTTCATTTTCTTCAAAATGGAAGCTTTATACACGGGTGGCAATACATCGGAGAATACCATCGGCACAGTGTAAAGTTTGAAGATGCTGGTGGAGAGTTTGAACATGATCCTGGAGAGTTTACAGATGGCGGAGCGTTCGAGAATGACCTGCTCTATCTCTTTGGATATCGGATGAATACCTATTGGAGTATGCTGAATATGATGGGGTTGCGACTGACGGACCTCGGCTCTCACGGGCATCTTGAGGGATTGGTGAATAGTAACCTTACGTATTCATTCTCGAAAAAATTTCATATTGGATTAGAGATGAATTGGGAACTTCGACCAAAGCGCCCTGATTTAATGTTAGTGATGCCCCAACTGCATGTTCGTTTAGTCAAACATGCAAAAATACAATTCGGATTCGGGATGGAACGAACAGAACATCAGAATTATTCAGTTGCGGCAGCTCGGGTAATTTTTGGATTCTGATCCTTCGTCGATTCATTCATAGAATAGGTCGTATGACGAGTGACTTCTTGAAATCCCTCAACGCATATCCGTAAGGGACAATAGGGAGTGGGGAACCGTATGGGAACAATTGAACGTCGTGTAAGGCTGCAAGATTCCTCACATAGAAGATGACCCTCCATGCCGTGTTGACCCTATGAAAGTGCTTGTTGTGAAGATGATAGATCAGGTAGGTCTTATGTCCCGAGACTGCGCTTACCCAAAATTTAAGCTTGGCGTAAGGTTGGTCATGATAAGATTCTGTTCCAAAGGGGTCTTCCATATGTCCGCAAAGAGAAAGGAGGGGAAAAATGAAAGTTGATCGGCAGAAAACATCCGAAAACGAGGTAATTGTATTACCGTGGATCTTCGGAGTTATTGTCGGGCTGTTCGCATTTTTCCCACCGGCGTATCCGGATGACGACATTCCCGGGTACCAACAATTAAAGGCCGAAGTGGTTCCTGTTGAACAATTGTTCCAAAAAGTACAGAAGGAGTTTGAGGGAATCATTCTTGAGTTGGAATTAGAAGAGGAAGATTTGCGCTGGATCTATGAGGTCAAGTTGCTGACCCCTCAGGGCAATGTGCTGAAAATCGACTACGATGCTAAATCGATGGCGGTCCTCACGGTCAAAGGGCAGCGAGACCACTCACCATGATAAGGCCCGTTTATCCTTCGTTGATCCCATGAGAGTGCTCGTTGTTGAAGATAATCCCCAAGTGGCCAGGCAAATAGTCGATGCGCTGCAACGAGCATCCTATGTCGTGGATGTGGCCCCTGATGGTGAGGAAGGGGAATTCTATGGACAGACGGAATCCTACGATGCGGTGATTCTGGATTTGGGTCTTCCGAAATGTGAAGGTTTGACCGTATTACAACGGTGGCGCCAAACGGGACGCACGATGCCTGTGCTTATTTTAACGGCGAGAGATACCTGGCGGGAAAAAGTGTTGGGTTTACGGGCCGGGGCCGATGATTATCTGGCGAAACCCTTTGAGGTTGAAGAAGTCGTAGCTCGAATAGAAGCGCTCATTCGGCGGGCTGCGGGCCATGCCTCCCCAGTCCTAACTTGGGGTTCGGTCACCCTCGACACGAGTCGCCAACGAGTGACCATCTACGATCAACTCGTGGAGTTGACTGCGCTGGAATTTCGTACCTTATCATATTTTCTCCACCATCCCCATGCCCTCATATCGAAGACCGAACTCACGGAACATATCTACAACCAGGACTTTGATCTGGATTCGAATGTGATTGAAGTCTTAATCAATCGATTAAGAAAGAAACTGGGGGCTTCTTTTATCATGACGCACAGGGGGAAGGGATATCAACTCACCGAGGTCGATCATGAAACGTAACACGCTTGCCCTGCGCCTGCTGGTTCTATCGAGTGTCTTGGTGGTGGTGACGCTTGTGGTGGTCGGTGTGCTGCTCATGCTTCTCTTTCGCTTCCACGTGGAACGCCGATTTGATGATTTCTTGTTTGACCAGCTCAAAGGCAATATTGCGGCCAGCGAAATCTCCCCTACGGCTGGAGTGTTACAGATGACATGGACGCCTTCCAATCTTCGCTTTCACCGGCCACTATCCGGTTGGTATTGGCAAATCCTCGAAAATGGAAGATTAGTCGCCCGCTCCCGCTCTCTGTGGCAGCATACTCTTGAAGTCATCGATCCGGGTATCGGGACTGGTCTGCAACATCAGACTTTCCAGGGGCCCGCCAATATGCTCCTACGCGGCCTTGTTGAAAACGTCACCTTGCCTGATTCACAAGCCTCCTTTACGTTTGTGGTGGCGGGTCCCGTTTCCAACATTGATCAGGATGTCCAAGAATTTTCTCAAATGTTGTTGATCACTTTGACAGCATTAGGGGTGGGGTTGGTCGGTGCCGTTTTCTTTCAGATTCGGATCGGGTTACGCCCGCTTTCCCGATTACAACAGGCTTTGGCCGAAACCCGATTGGGAAAAACCGCTAGGCTTCCGGAGAGTTTCCCAGGGGAAGTGCAACCGGTTGTTTCGGAATTGAACGCGCTTTTGGACCATAATGCAACTCTCCTCGAGCGAGCTCGAACCCAAACCGCGAACTTGGCGCATGCGCTAAAGAATCCGTTAACGGTCCTGACGAATGAAGCCCGTGCCATGCAAGGGGAGCAAGGGAGTCTGATGAGCGATCAACTGGAGAATATGACGCAGTCGGTGCATCGCTATCTCTCAAGGGCCAGAGCGGCGGGGACGAATCGATTCACAGGTATTCGAATCTCTGTATGGACCATAGCCGAGGATCTGCGTTTTTCGATGGATCATCTTTACAAGGGCAAAGCCCTCAGCATTCATTTGACAGGACTGGAGGAGGTCACTTTTCATGGCGACGCCCAGGATTTAGAAGAAATGTTGGGCAATGTCATAGACAACGCATGCAAATGGGCCAACCAAGAAGTTTTCATTCGTGGTGAGCGGTTGGGGAACACATGGCGGGTCGTTGTGGAAGATGATGGTCCTGGAATCCCCGAAGGCCAGGAAACGGTGGTCATTCAACGAGGACGCAGACTTGATGAAGCCACACCGGGTAGCGGGCTGGGACTCGACATTGTCTTTGATATAGCCGTGCTGTATGGCGGCTCTTTGCATCTGGAGCGATCCCCGTTGGGGGGCGTGCGCGCCATTCTTGAATGGCCCGTGGTGAATGAGCGGTTGTGATCCACCATTACCCTGCTCACCTGTCTGGGCAAACCACCAGGCTCAGCTATTCGGGGGACGTCCAAGTGGGGATTGGGTACACTTTATTATCCTCCTGACCCTTTTTGGGGGAGGAATTGGAGATATATTTTGAAAGAAACGGGCTTGGCATAATTATTATTTATGGCTGGACTATTGGAGATGAGGAGTGCACATGATGACTCAAGAGATTCAGGTCGTGAAAGTTGGACTGGGCCTCGTGCTATTGGGACTGATGTTTGGTGTGGGAATGGGAATTCTCTTCGGTATTAATGAAGATATGTATAAAGATTATATTAAACAGGGAATCGTCGCGAATCCGGCCGTACATGATGCCAAAAGTGCGGATAAGATATGGCGCTATGCCCAACGCGCTCACTTTCATGGAACGGGTATTGCCGCTTTTTCCCTGGGACTGATCATACTCACCATGATGTCTGGAATGAAATCCCGATACAAAAAGGCCTCAGCCATTTTTCTTGGCCTCAGCAGTTTGTATCCGCTTTCTTGGCTGACCATGTTTCTTCTGGCCCCATCAATCGGACGTAGTGCGGCTCATGAGCATTTTCTGACGGAAATTTTTGTCTATACCGGTGTGGGAGGCTTATTAATAGGCGGCGGGATTCTCTGCGGATATTTGTTTTTTGGATCCTTTCGCCAGGAGACTTCCTCATAGACATATTTAGGTACGCATTTATTCCAGAGACATTGTAACCTTATGGGTAGGTTCTACCACACAAATTTACACATTCGGAAATGCAAAGAACAGCGTTTTCCCTGCTCGAAGAACTGACTAATCTGCCACGAGGTCTTCCGGTGCATTCGGAACCTTTTCCGCGGAAGGCGTCTCGACAACGGTGAAAAGGCCCAACACATCCTCCGCAACCAGATAGAGACAGGGAATGAGCACGAGCATGATGGCGGTGGCAAAAAGAATTCCAAAACCCAATGAAATAGCCATGGGAATCATGAACCGTGCCTGACGGGACGTTTCGAATATCATGGGACCCAATCCGCCGAAGGTTGTAAGGGTCGTCAACAGAATGGGCCGGAACCGGCGGATGCCGGCCTGACAGATGGCCTCAAACGCATGATGTCCCTCACGCCGCCTGGTATTGGCATAGTCGATCATGATTAAGGAATCATTGACCACTACTCCGCCAAGCGCAATGATCCCCATCATACTGATGATGCTGATGTTGTAGCCCATAATCATATGGCCGATCACCGCACCAACCAATCCGAACGGTATGGATGTCATCACAATGGCCGGTTGAAGGTAACTACGAAACGGCACGGCAAGCAACACATAAATCAGGATCAATGCCAGTGTTGAACTATATAGAAAACTCTGAAGGGCATCTCGCATATCGGCCTGGCGTCCTTCAAAGCTGTAACTCAGGCCGGGATAATCACGAAGCAAGGCCGGAAGCACGTCATTTTTGAGTCTATTCAGGACAAGGTTGGTTTCCTTCACGGGTTGGACGTTCGCGGTGACGGTCACGGTACGGTGTCCGTCCCGACGGGTGATTTCCCGAAACGCCCGGCCTTTTTCAACCGTCGCAACCTGATACAACGGCACGTGTGGGCCGGCAGGTGTTCGAATCACCAAATTTTCCACGTGGTATTCGCTCGAGCGTTCCGACTCGGGGAATCGCACCAGCACTTTGATCTCGTTACGCCCTCGTTGCTGGCGAAGGGCTTCCGATCCGTAAAAGGCGTTGCGGGCTTGTCTGGCGATATCGCCGGCGGTGAGGCCGAGACTGCGGGCCTCCTCCTTGATCCGGAAGTCCAGCTGGGGTTTCCCTTGTGAATATCCGTCGTCCACGTCTTTAACACTGCCAAATTCAGCCAGACGCTCGGCCAGGTCGGTGCTTGCTCTATCGAGCATGTCAATATTCCGATGGCTGAGTTCAACGCTGATGCCAGCCCCGCGTCCCGGTCCCCCGCTATCCGCCTCAAACCGCAGGTATTCCACTCCCGTGAAATCCGGAGTATGTTCCCGCCAGAGGGAGGTCAATTCGCTTGTACTGAGCGGACGATGGTTTGCATCCGGCAAATAGGCACGAACGTCGATGGTGTTTTCCACGACTAGCGCAAAGGTCCCGTTGCTAATATGTTGTCCCGGATAGCGGTCGATTACGTCCTGCACGGAACGAATCAACCCGTCCCGGACCCGGATCATTTCTTCGGGAGGACTACCGAAAGGCAACGCGGCTGTGGCCTTGGCGAAATCAGCCTCAACGGTGGGCATGAGAATAAAGCCCATGCGTCCGCTGAATGGATAGGCCAGCACGATGGCAAAAATCCCGAACCCAATGGCAATCGTCAGATAGCGGTGAGTAATGGCCCGGCGGAGAAAAGGACCATATGTCCGTTCGACAAATCGGGAAAACCATGCACTGAAGCGTTGTTGGGTGTGATGCAAGGTCATGCCGATGGTGCCGGTCGGATGGGTGCCCGAATGTGCCAGATGGGCTGGAAGGACGAACAAGGCTTCGATCCAGGAAATAATAAAGGCTGTCGAGACCACCACGGGAATCACGGCCCAGATTTTTCCGAAGGATCCGGGCATGAACATCAGTGGCAGGAAGGCCACGATATTCGTCAAAATGCTGAAGCTGATGGGAATGGCAATATCCCGTGCCCCCAGAATGGCCGCCTCCCTGAAGGATTTGCCGCGTTGTCGGTATTCATAAATGTTTTCCCCGGCAATAATGGCATCATCCACAACAATCCCGAGTGCAATAATGAATGCAAAGAGGGACACCATATTGATGGACACGTCCATGGCCGGAAGAAAGAGCATGGCCCCCAGAAATGAGGTCGGGATCCCCACCGTCACCCAGAACGCCAGTTTGTATTCCAGAAACAGGGTCAGAATGGCCAGGACCAGCAACAACCCGAGAAATCCATTCTTCAGCAGAAGGGTGAGTCGTTGATAATAGATTTCGGACCGATCTTTGAGAATGGTGTACTGGATGGTGGCCGGGAGATCAGGAACAATACGAGCCATTGCGGCGCGTACGCTTTCCGATACACCGATCGGGGTTTGATCTCCCACCCGAAAAATTTCGATGCCAATGGCAGGTACTCCGTTAAATGTCGCATACGTTTCGCTTTCCTGGAATCCTTCCGACACCTGCGCAATATCCCCCAGGCGCAAAAGCGTCCCCGTTTGGTTGGCAATAATGGGGATGTCGCCAAAGTCTGACGCCCAATCACGTCGTTCCTGCACTCGTAATAAAATTTCTCCGCTGGAGGTTTCCACGCTTCCACCCGATCGATCCAGCGCGGTCGCGGCGATGGTTTGTGCGATGTCCTCCAATGTCAGTCCATAGGCCCGGAGGTCTTCTTGAGATACCTCCACATGAATTTCATACGCCCGTGCGCCTTCAAGATCGATTTGGGTAATGCCGGGTTCTTGTAAGAGACGGTCCCGAACCTGCTCGGCGACTTCACGGAGGGTCCATTCCGAGACGTCTCCATACAATTGAAGCGTCAAGACGTCGCGACGACGGGTATCCAAGGTGACCCGGGGTTTTTCCGTATCTTCGGGAAACGTGACGATGCGGCTGACCGCCTGTTGAATATCCTGATACACTTTTTGATTATTGGACTTGGCGAGGAGCTCGACCACGACCGTTCCCTGATTTTCCGCAGCCGTGGCCCGTATCTCGTTCACCCCTTCAAGGCCGCGGACACCTTCTTCAATGGCCAGGATCACCCCCTGTTCGACTTCTTCGGGACTTGCGCCTGGGAAGGGAACCGTGATGGTAACGGTGTCTTCCTCAAACTCCGGAAAGACCTCCTGTTTGATTTTAGTGGCCATAAACAGTCCCCCCACCAGCAATATCAACATGAGCAGGTTGGGTGTGACCCGGTTATACACCATCCAGGCGAGAGGGCCGG
>JAGQKG010000108.1 GCA_020430245.1 Nitrospira sp. | reverse complement strand
CTTTTTCCACTGCTGGCCGTGTTGGTCAACGGGCTGTTGGGCTCTCGCTATTCCCATGATATGGCGGGGCGCCTGGCTTTTGGCTCCGTCGGATTGTCATTTCTATGTGTGCTCGGTGTTTTCGTTTCGATTCTCGGAGATCCTACACCGCGTGAAGTCATCGCCTACTCCTGGATTTTCGGAGGCGATCTCTCCATAAATCTTGCCTTTCTCATCGATCCGCTGAGTGTCATCATGCTGTTAGTGGTGACCGGGGTGGGGTTCCTCATCCATGTCTATTCCGTAGGCTATATGCATGGTGAAGAAGGGTTTACCCGCTTCTTTACCTATATGAACCTCTTCATGGTTTCCATGCTCCTGCTCGTCATGGGAAACAATTATGTCGTGTTGTTCATTGGGTGGGAGGGCGTGGGCCTCTGCTCCTACCTGTTGATTGGGTACTACTACGAAAAAGTCTCGGCGGGGAAGGCCGCGACCAAAGCCTTTGTCGTGAACCGGATTGGCGATGCCGGATTTTTGCTGGCGATATTCCTGATTTTTTCCCATTTCGGCACACTCGATTACACGGCCGTGATGGCCAAGGCCTCGACTCTTTCAACTGAAATGGCCACCGCCATCTCCCTCTGTTTGTTAGTCGGTGCGATCGGTAAGTCGGCGCAATTACCCTTGTACACCTGGTTGCCGGATGCGATGGAAGGCCCGACTCCGGTTAGCGCGCTTATCCATGCGGCCACCATGGTCACGGCCGGGGTCTATATGGTGGTGAGAAACCATGTGATATTTGATATGGCGCCGATGGCTTTGGCCACCGTAGGCATTGTCGGAGGCGTCACCGCACTGTTTGCCGCTACTATTGGATTGGTTCAAAACGATATTAAACGAGTGTTAGCCTATTCGACCGTCAGCCAATTGGGCTATATGTTCCTGGCCTGTGGGGTTGGGGCTTATACGGCCGCGATCTTTCACCTGATGACACATGCATTTTTTAAAGCTCTTCTATTCTTGTCGGCTGGCTCGGTGATTCATGCGTTGGGTGGTGAACAAGACATCCGGAAGATGGGCGGACTGCATGACAAGATCCCCACGACCTATCGGGTGTTTCTCATCGGAACTCTCGCCATTGCGGGTATTCCTCCCTTGGCAGGCTTTTGGAGTAAAGATGAAATTATGGGTCATGCCTTCGTCCATGGCTATTATCACTTGTATCTCCTGGCCGCTGTTGGAGCTTTCTTGACCAGTTTTTATATGTTCAGACTCACGTATCTTACGTTCTATGGATCATCTCGAGTGGATCCACATGTAGCCCACCATATTCATGAATCCCCATCCGTGATGACCGTTCCGCTCATGATTCTGGCGGGGTTGGCCCTGTTGGGAGGCTTCCTCGGTGTACCGCCAGAACATGGCTGGTTTCATGGATTTTTACATGACGTGGCGACTCCACTGGGGGTTGAGGCCCATGAAGTGGGATGGGGTATGTTGTTGGGCCTCATGGGTGTGGCCATCGCGATCGCATTGGGTGGATGGGGTTTAGCCCATTACATGTATGCTATTCGTCCCCAGATGGCCGACGAATGGGCTGAAAAATCGCCCCGAATCTATACCACCCTTCTAAATAAATATTATGTTGACGAAGCTTATGACTTCTTGATTGTGGAATTCTTTAAGAAGGTTGGAAAGGTATGGGACTGGTTTGATCGACAGGTTCTTGACCGGTTCGTCGTGGGTGTGGGGCGAGGCACGGATGTCAGCGCAGGTGCGATTACCTGGGTGGAAAAACATGTCATCTACGCCGGGCTGAATGTGGTGGGATATGGCAATCATCTTCTCTCGTGGTCATGGCGAAAGCTGCAAAGTGGTATGGTCCATCATTACGCCGCCATTATTGCTATTGGGCTGGCTCTGCTCATTCACCTTGTCCTGGTGTGGTTTGTGGGATCTTCTGCGGCCGCTATGTCTATACAGTAACTGAACATCATGCAAGAAGAACTGCAATTCGGTTTCCCCATTTTGACCTTTCTAACATTTTTCCCCCTTCTCGGGGCGCTGGTCATTTGGGCCTTGAAGGATCAGGATCTGATCAGGAAGAGTGTGCTAGGGATTGCCAGTCTGGAAATGGTCGTCGCGTCGCTGATGTTATGGCGTTTCGTGCCAGAGACGGCAGCCATGCAGTTTGCCGAACGTCATGAATGGATTCCCTTCTTAGGCATTAGTTATCACCTGGCTGTCGACGGCATCAGCGTCCTATTCGTAGGTCTGACCGCTTTCCTTATCCTGCTTCTGGTTCTCTACGCCTGGGATACGGTTCATGTGCGCCCAAAAGCGTTTTACATGTGCCTGCTGGGAATGGAAGCCACGGTGATGGGGATTTTCGTCTCAATCGATATGATTCTCTTTTTTGTGTTTTGGGAACTCATGCTCATTCCCAGTTATTTCTTGATTAAGCTCTGGGGTCCGGGAGAGCAATGTCATTATGCAGCGTTGAAGTACGTGCTCTATACCCTCCTGGGGAGCGTGTTCATGCTCGTTGGGTTTTGCCTTTTAAGTTTGAACTATTTTGAAGCGAAACAGGTGTATAGCTTTGATTTACTCGATTTGCTTGCTGTGCAGATTCCTCTTGGACAACAACTGTTGATCTTCTGGTTAGTGTTTTTAGGGCTGGCCTTTAAAGCACCGATTTTCCCCTTCCATTCCTGGTTACCCGATGCCTTGGTTCAAGGACCGATTCCTATGTCTGTCATGTTGGCCGGGATTAAATTGGGCACGTATGGTTTCCTTCGCTTTTCGTTCCCTTTGCTCCCCGATGCCTCGCAGCATGCCACGGTCGTCGCTATTCTCATGACCCTGGGTCTGGCCGCTATCGTCTATGGAGCGATTGTCGCCATCATCCAGCCCGACTTCCGGCGTTTGCTGGTCTTTAGCAGTATCAGCCATTTGGGTTTTGTGGTTGTGGGCATGTTTGCCTTGAATTTCCAGGGGATCCAAGGCAGCCTGATCACTATGATTAATCTGGGATTCAGCACTGCGGGGTTATTTTTCCTGGCCGGCTTCATTTATGAACGTCTGGGCCATAATGACGTACGACGATGCAGTGGGTTGGCGAAAAAAATGCCGCTTCTTGCCACGTTTATGCTCATCATTGGGATGGCCTCCATTGGTTTGCCGGGAACCAACGGGTTTATAGGGGAATTCCTCATTTTATTGGGTGTATTTCAAGCCTGGTGGCTCTATGGAGCCATTGCGGTCACCGGGATCATTTTTGCTGCAGCGTACTTTTTGTGGTTTTATGAACGGTCTATTTTTGGACCACTGAAAGACAGCGTGCCGGCAGCCATTAAAGATTTAAATAGCCGTGAATGGGCGATTGGCGTGGCATTGTCGGTCATGATTTTTTGGATCGGCATCTATCCTTCCCCGTTCTTGCGGATGGTCAATGGATCGGTGCAGGAAGTCGTTGACCGGTTGCATCCAGGAATGGCGACAGCGCAACAGCATGACTCCCTGCTTTCAGCTGAGGTCATTAGGAATTAACGACTATGGGTGAATATTCCCTACTGATCATTCTCTTTGCACCCTTCTTCGGGGCGATCGCTTTAATGTTTGTCCCAAGGCAGGAAGCCCTCCTGGTGCGAATGACGGCCGCTATTTCTGCCGGTATTTCCCTCCTGGCCTCCTTCTATATTTTCCTTGCTTACGATACGGCGAAAGGCGGATTTCAATTTGTCCAACGGTATGTCTGGTCTGAGGAATTAGGCATAGCTTTTTATCTCGGGGTGGATGGAATTGGCGGCCCATTGGTCTTTGCCTCGGCCATTTTGCTGTTTGCGGGCATCTTTGTTTCGTGGCACATCAAGGACCGGACCAAAGAGTTCTATATGTTCCTCCTGATCCTGGCGGCTGCGACCATTGGGGTTTTCATGTCGCTGGATCTCTTTTTCCTCTATTTCTTTTATGAAATGTCAGTCCTGCCCATGTACTTATTGCTGGGCCTGTGGGGAAGTCACACCAAAGGGTACCTAGGCATGACCGACCCAGAGGGTCGCAAACTTCGGGATTCTATTGGATTTATTTTCAACTTCGGCTCCAACAGCAAAGAATACGCCGCTATGAAACTGGTCCTGTTTCTGTCTGCGGGAGCGGTGGTAGCTCTGATGGGGATCCTGCTCATTTACCATCTTTCCGGTCTCCACACCTTTGACATTGTGGTGTTGCGTGAACAGGCTCATTTTTCGGATACGGTCGCCACGGTGATTTGGATGCTGATCTTTTTTGGCTTTGCCTCGATCGCTCCGATATGGCCTTTGCATTCCTGGTCGCCCGTCGGTCATGCGGCTGCTCCGGCTGCCACCAGCATGTTGCATGCTGGTGTGTTAATGAAACTTGGGCATTTTTCCATTATTCGGGTGGCCTTTGAAATTCTGCCTGACACCACGCGGGAGTGGATGTGGGTGGCGGCCGTCCTTTGTGTTTTTTCCATCATTTACGGTGGACTTGTGTCTTACTTTGCCAAAGACACCAAATATGTCATTGGTTATTCCAGCTCGAGCCATATGGGCTATATCTTCCTGGGTATGGCCGCCTTGAGCTACATCAGTTTATCCGGGGCCGTCATTTATATGTTTGCCCATGCTCTGGCGACCAGTATGTTGTTTGCCATGGCGGGGTGGGTGTATGACCAAACCCATTCACGAGACATTCCATCTTTGGGCGGTCTCGTTGAAAAGATGCCGTTTATCGCCGGGGCATTTATCGTTGCCTGTATGGCATCAATCGGCATGCCTGGCACGATCAATTTCATTGCTGAAGTTATGATTATTGTGGGGAGTTGGGATACCTATCCCTTTCAAGTCGTCGTGGCGGTGCTCGGTATCGTCCTGACCCTTGCGTATATGTTCAAAATGATGCGAGGGCTGTTTTACGGAAGATTAGATCCGGAATATGCGCATGCCGACGATGCCAGGCATTGGGTGGATCGCATGCCTCTGATTCTTTTAATCGTCTGTAGCATTACTCTAGGGATTTTCCCTGGGCATTTTTATGAGGTGGTACGGTCAACGGTCGAACCTATGGTAGACCGGATTAACCATATGGCCCCGCTCATTACCCAAAACACCCAAGGCCTATTACCGTAAATGATCGCTGATTAAACCTTCTGATTACCGTCTGAATCGTTGCAATGACCTTTCAACTTGATCTTTCCGTCGCAGATCTCCTTCTGCTTTTGCCTGAGATCTTTCTCACGCTCTGGTTGTGTCTCCTCTTGTCACTGGATTTCTCGCTGAAACGCATGACGCACCAACAATTGGCCTACCTGAGTATTGTGGGGTTGGCGGTGACCGGTCTGATTCTATTGGGATTTGACCAAGCCGGTACCACAGGGGCCTTGTTTAAAAATATGTTCGTGCTGGACCAGATGGGCATTTTCTTTAAGCTCATTATTGTGGGCGCTACCGCCCTCATCCTGTTTATGTCGATTGAGTATGTGCAGGACTTCAGGTTTTTCCGTGGCGAGTATTATGTCATGGTTGTGATGTCGGCCCTGGGTATGATGTTTATGGCTTCGTCGAATGACCTTCTCTCCGTCTTTGTCACCCTGGAATTTTCAACCTTCGGATTCTATGTGCTGGTAGCCTATCTGAGAGATGACCAGCGTTCATCGGAAGCCGGCCTCAAGTTTTTTATTTTGGGGGTATTTGCGGCCGGATTATTAGCCTATGGTATCAGCTTGGTTTATGGCGAGACAGGGACCCTAATTTTCTCTGAAATGACCGGTACGGCTGGCAGTTATGGGTTGGCGATTGGCTACATTTTGATTTTTGCCGCACTGGGATTCAAAATCGGCGCAGTCCCGTTTCACGCCTGGATTCCTGATACCTACCAAGGCGCACCGACCCCGGTAACAGCCTTCCTCTCCATTGCACCGAAGGCCGCAGCATTGGCTATCCTTATCCGGATGTTTTACGTGTCCCTGGCTTCTTTCAAGCCAATGTGGGTGTTGCTGTTTGTCGTCGCATCCATCTTCTCCATGACCTACGGCAATATTGTGGCCATTGCCCAAAAGAATATTAAACGGCTTTTAGCCTATTCCGGCATTGCACAAATTGGAAATATTATGATCGGATTAGCCGCAGGAACGAAACAGGGCAGCGATGCGATCATGTTTTTTCTCCTGACCTATCTTTTTGCGAACTTGGGAGCTTTCGCAGTCATTATTGCCGTGAGTCGGGTCATGAAAAGCGACGAAATTGAGGATTATAGTGGCCTGAATCGACGTTCCCCATTTTTAGCGGCGGCCATGTTGCTTTTTCTGTTGTCGCTGGCTGGAGTTCCTCCCCTTGCAGGATTTATCGGGAAAATCTATTTATTTATTGCCGCAATGAAAGAGGAGTTGTACACCCTCCTGATTTTCGGACTCATCAATATCGTTATCTCTATGTACTACTATCTGATTGTTGTCAAAAAGATGTACATCAACGAACCCACCGATCCTTCGCCCATTCTTGCATCCATGCCGATCAAAATTGCGGTGTACGTCGGGATTGCCGGAACCGTCTTGTTGGGTGTGTACCCCGGACCGTTTATCGACTGGGCGGTAAGTGCCTCTCTTATGTTCTCCAATATCGCAGGCCCCACCGCTGCCGCGTCTCTACTTCCTGGCGGATAACCGCCAGACCGGGTATTTGCGCCTTCCGCTTTCCTCTCCGATTGACAGACACAATCTTCTTTTTCCGTGTTTCCACAGGACTTCCCTGAAAGGGGAAAATGTGGGTCGAAGAAGAGCAGATTGATGGTGTATGTACGAAAAAGGAAATTTGGAGGAGTTACATACGCCAAGAGAGGATGGTTTCTAGGGGATTGAGCCCATTGAGTTGCCAAATGGCCCCGAACGCCACGGATAGGGTGACAATCACTAAGAGGATCAGACCTATGAGGATTGAATTTTTTTTGCTACGGGGAAAACGGGGAGGAGCCACTTTTTGGTACCCTGATGGGTCTTGCCACAATGCAGAGGGTCGTCGAGGCCCCAGGGGTGCTGGGGTTTTGTGGAGAGGTTCCACATGACTGTCTCGTGAGCCTTTTGTGGCCAACCTTTTTCCTGGTGTGACTGAGGGTGTCATAGCTGGTGACTTTGTATCGGCCTTCACAGGGTAGGAAACTTTTCTGGTATGGATATAGGATGCTCGACAGTGCGGACATACCAGCGTTTCCTGGATAGATTCGCCATTCTCGCCCTGCTGGACTTGCCCGCCTGCCAACGTTACGCGGCAATATGGGCATGTGTGGGCATCAGGCGAGACCAGACCGTGGCATTGAGGACAGGTATGTAGCCCAGAGGCACGTTCCTCTTCCAGGGCGTGTTTGCCGGGAGAGGGGAAGGCGCATTGTGGACAGGCCCGAGCTTCAGTCGAGACTTCTTTATGACATTCAGGGCAAGGAACAAGCGCCATGGGGTTAATTTCCGTTTCCGCTATTTCACGCGTTTTCCGAACCTATTTCGGAATGATTTAGAAAGGCAAAGTTGATACTCTATAAAATTCGCTTGACTTATGTGTAAATGCAGGAGTGTATTCCTCCTTCTTGAACCAAATCAGAGATGAGGTGGAGGGTCTCGCCTATCGCTATTCTCTCTTATCTGATTTGCTCTTCTCAAGAGAGAGGAGTTTTTTTAGCAATTGGGTTTCCGACTTACGCTCTGCATTCTCTTTTGTGGTTAAAATGTGTAACATTTCTCGATAGATCGAGACAGAATGACCAGGGTACGACTTGGTTGTCTTGAATTGTCTTAAGATGACAGGAGGCAAGGTATAAATTGGGTTTCTCAAATTTCGATGAGGGTACAATGGCCATTGAAACACAAGAGCAAAATCATTCGATCACCCAAACGGTCAGCCAACGATACGCCAAAGCGGTAATCAACGGTGAACAGCTCTGTTGTCCCACCGGGTATAACCACAAGGATTTGGCGCAATTTATTCCAGAACCGGTTTTAAAGGTGTCCTATGGCTGCGGGACTCCGGTTGGCCTTTCAACTGTCCAACCGGGGGAAGTCGTCTTGGACATTGGTTCAGGAGGCGGGATCGACTGCTTTGAAGCGTCTCGAAAAGTTGGTCCCCAAGGCCGTGTCATTGGAATTGATATGACTGATGAAATGTTGGTGTTGGCGCGTACGCACGCCCCAACGGTTGCCAGCAATCTAGGGTACCCCGAGCCGAATGTGGATTTCCGAAAGGGATTTGCCGACGCCATTCCTGTGGAAGACGGTCAAGTGGATCTCATTGTATCGAATTGTGTCATCAATCTCGCTCCGGATAAAGGGAAGGTCTTTCAGGAAATGTTTCGCGTGCTCCGACCTGGTGGTCGGTTTACCATTTCCGATATTGTTGCCGACCAACCAATTCCTAATTACTTAATATATGACAGGGCCAAATGGGGCGATTGTTTGTCAGGCGCTCTCACGATCAAAGATTATTGGGGCGGGCTTCGGAACGCTGGGTTCAAAGGGCTTCATCAGGTTAATAGTATTCCATGGAGAGTGATTGACGGTATCCAGTTTCTCTCTGTGACACTCGCAGGGTATAAACTGGCCGTAACATCGACACATCCGTCCTCAGCTTTTGCGACCCTCACCGGGCCGTTTTCTCAAGTGATCGATGAGCTGGGTACGAAATTTACCAGGGGGAATCCTCAGCAGATCGATGAACGGACGGCTGCGTTATTGGCATTACCTCCCTATCAAGACCGCTTCATTATTGTCGAGCGTCCGGTGACCCTCTCAGTTCAAGATTCCCGAATACTGGTTGTCTATCCCGAAGAAGCACCTTGTGTATGGGAAGGACAATTTGCCGTGTTGACCGGACCGTTCTTAGCGGTCTGTGACGATGACCACCATACGTATCAATGCGGGGAGCCGGTAGAAATTTGTTCTAAAACATACAAGGTTCTCCAGACCACTTCTTATCAGCCATATTTTGCGACCATTAATAGATCCAGGGGAGGGGTAGAATCCGACCCCGTCATTTGCGAACCATCAACGGGATGTTGTTAGAAATTTCCGGAAAGTCAACCAGTCTGTGTGTAAGGAATTAAGGCCACTCCTTCAATGAAAACCTCAGCTCTCCCTATGGTGTCCCTCAACCAAACCTCTGGGATGGTTCCCTCATTTGAACAAGTATTGGGGGGCTATCATCCTCTTCCCCTCAAGGCTCAATCAGTTTCCACGCTTCAGGTCAATGTTGGGAAGGTCTGTAACCAAACTTGCCACCATTGTCATGTCGATGCCGGGCCTCAACGGACGGAAAGTATGAGCAAAGCCACTATCGATAAGATCTTGGAAGTGCTTGATCGCACCCCTCAAATTCTGACAGTGGATATCACGGGTGGGGCCCCTGAGATGAACCCACATTTTGAGTATCTGGTTGAGCAATGTCGGGTACGCGACCGAAGGGTAATCGACCGCTGTAATTTGACCGTGTTCTATGTCAAGGGGAAAACGCACCTTCCCCAATTCCTCGCGGACCATGGCGTTGACATCGTCGCCTCCCTCCCCTGTTATGAAGCCGACAATGTCGATCAGCAGCGTGGAAAAGGCGTCTTCGATCGGAGCATTACCGCACTCCAGAGTCTCAATGGCTTAGGGTATGGGATGGACGGAACCGGTCTCATGCTGGACCTGGTGTACAACCCGCTAGGCCCTGTCCTTCCACCGCTTCAAGTCGAACTCGAACGGGATTTTAAAGAAGAATTGGAGCAGCGATATGGCATCCGGTTTAACCGCCTTTATACCATTACCAATATGCCGATCAGTCGTTTCTGGGATGAGTTATGCGAGGCAGGACAGCTTGAGCATTACTACACGCTTTTATTAAATAATTTCAATCCATTGGCTGTCGATGGGCTGATGTGTCGGTCTCTGCTGAGTGTGGGATGGGACGGGCGCCTCTATGACTGTGATTTCAATCAAATGTTGGATCTGCCGGTCCAGCCGGAATCTCAAGCTTGGATAGACCGGTTCAATTTGACGGAACTGGAACACCGTCCAATAGTGGTCGGGCCCCATTGCCTTGGGTGCACGGCAGGTTCCGGTTCATCGTGTGGTGGAGCCCTGACCTGATTCGCCTGCCTTCCATCACACCAACAATCAGTTTTGGAATACCGTCTTTACGTGACATCCTCAGGCTTGAAATGTCTGGCGCAATCCTGGCTACAGAAATAATAATTCTTTCCTTTTAGCTCCTGCACAATTGCCGTGCCGGCAGCCACGTATACTTTACAGACGGGATCTTGAATCATCACGTCTTTCCCTGGGGTGGCCGGATCAAGTTTGGGCTGACTCCATTCACGGAAGGCTCGACGAACCATAAAGAACAAGATCACTAAAAGAATCAGAATCGTAATAATTTTATACATGGTGTGTGATGAGCCTTTTTGGGATAAACAGCATTTTGTACCATGTTTTCAGGTTTGATTCCACATATGCCTTACACGGCCCTTTCCAAAGAAGTCTGGTAATTCGCGTGCCTTTCTTCCATTGCTGTGTCCTTTCTTAACTTGTTAGGATTTTCAGGATGGTGCCGTTGTACTTTTTTTAGGCCTTGTAGGTCTCAGCCCATGCTAATTCCAGTCCTTCTAACGATTCTCGCAGTTGGTGGTTGCACCATGAGCCAACCCCTGACCGGAACAATTGTCGATCTGACCTATCCCTTTGATGAACATACGGTGTATTGGCCAAAAAATGAACCCTTTCACTGGGAAAAAACGAGTTGGGGTCCCACTCAAACAGGATACTGGTATGCATCGGCGGTCTACTCGGCCTCAGAACATGGTGGTACCCATCTCGATGCCCCTATTCACTTTGCAGAATCCGGATGGAGTGTGGATGAAATCCCCGTCGACCAGTTAACAGGTGAGGCAATTGTGTTGGATATTCGAGCGCAAGTGGGTTCAAACCCGGATTATACTTTACAGGTGGACGATATCGCCCAATGGGAAATCTCGCACGGTCCCATACCTCCAAAAGCCATTGTGTTGCTCTATACGGGGTTTGGACAATATTGGCCGGATAAACCCCGATATCTTGGCAGTTCTACTCCGGATGATGCCACAACGCTTCATTTCCCCGGGTTTTCTGCCGAGGCCGCAACATTTCTGATTGCGAAAAGGGATATTTTAGGAATTGGAATAGATACAGCCAGTATTGATGCCGGGCAGTCACGAGATTTTCCCGTTCATCAAATCCTTGGCCGGGCGAATCGCTATGCCTTGGAGAATGTGGCGCATCTCAGACGGTTACCGCCTAAAGGAGCACGGATAACGGCTCTCCCCATGAAGATTCAAGGGGGCACAGGAGGACCGGCTCGAATTATCGCAACCGTGCCGTAGGGGCTAATCAGATCAAGTCCGGAATGAAAGAATTTCGGGACGTTTCAAATATACTTGGAGGGTTATTGGTGATGAACAAAAGGACATTATGATTACGATTACGTTAATGGGTGATTTGCAAACTGTTGATGGAGAGCGTGCCCTTGGATGCGAGATTACTGACTCTGTTACCGTGAAGCAACTGATCAGGAAACAAGGCAAACCGCTTCGCGAAATCTTTCAGTTGTTAAAAGAAAAAAAGGTGATGGTAACCGTGAATAAGCGAATCGCCAGTGAAGAGACTAAAGTCTACGATGGAGATGCCGTCTATA
>JAGQKG010000107.1 GCA_020430245.1 Nitrospira sp. | reverse complement strand
CCATCATAGAAGATCGCACGGGGGTTCCGGTATTAGGCGTGTTGCCGTATCTTCGGCATCTGGAGTTGGATCAAGAGGACAGCGTGGATGTTGATCGATTTCGAAAGACGGCTTTTGAAACCGATACCGTCAATATTGCCGTCGTGTTGCTGCCTCATATGAGTAACTTTACGGATTTTAACCAGTTGGCTGCGGAACCGGATGTGGCGCTTCGCTATGTGGCTTTGCCCCAAGAACTTGATGGAGCGGATACCATTGTTCTGCCGGGAAGTAAGACCACGATTGCCGATTTGGAACATCTTCGGAAGGTTGGGTTCGAAGAGGTGCTGATGAGGCAGGTTCAACGTGGAGGCGAGATTGTGGGTGTCTGTGGAGGATTCCAGATGCTAGGGAAAGAGATCACCGATCCACAGCATGTTGAAACGGGTGGTTCGTCGAAAGGATTAGGGTTCCTGGAAGTCGAGACGGAATTGCTTGCCGACAAGACAACGGTGCAAGTCCGTGCCGGCTCCTTACTGGAGTCCTGGGGCCTTGAATGTCTGGTGGAAGGGTATGAAATTCATATGGGGGCCACGAGAGGTATAAAATCTATTCCGTCTTGCTTCCGGATTCATCCGGTTTCGGGGGAAGGTTCTTCCGAGAGCCAAGAATTCCGGGTCGATGGGGCGATGAGTCTGGATGGGCGCATATGGGGAACCTACATTCATGGGGTTTTTGATCAGCCGGAATTTCGCCGTCATTGGTTGAATCGGATACGCATTCGTAAAGGCCTCGCGTCACTTGATTTGACAATATCAGAGGAGGTTTCACAGCGAATGTCGAAGGCATTGGATCGCTGGGCCGACCATCTGGAAGCCCATCTTGATGTGAAGCTCATTTTTTCAGCACTGGGGTTAGGTGGTGCTTTTCCAGACTGGCACCACCAATCGAAATGAAGACGCATTGATTGTTCTATGAGCCTGGCAAGCTCAATCCTATCTGGGTATGGGGTATACATGCCGATGAGATACGGTCGAAAATTTTTATGGAAAATTGATGAGCCGGAGTTGGGCAATCATCAATCGGCGTGGTCCGGAAGGCCGGGGACTTGGTGGGCATTGACGAAAGAGGTGTGGACCGCCTCATGTGAGGACGATGTCTTTGGACGGGCGGCGCAGCTGGGGTTCTATTTTTTGTTGGCATTATTCCCGGCGCTCTTAGGGGTGACCGCCCTCATTGGTATGTTGCCCAGTCAGGTGGTATTGCCTACCGTCATGCCCTACGCCCGGGAAGTCCTTCCTGCAGAGTCCTTGATCCTGGTCGAGCACTATGTCGAACAGATGGTTCAAGGCAGTGGGGGAGGATTGTTTTCTTTGAGTCTTCTCGGTTCCCTTTGGGTGGCTTCCTGGGGCATGATGGCGATTATCAATACCTTAAACGCTGTCTATGGGGTGAAAGAAACCCGCCCCTTTTGGAAAGCCGGCCTCACTGCTGTGTTGCTGACGATAGGGGGTGCGGTCTTTGTCATCACGTCATTAATCTTGATCCTGGCGGGTGAGGAGGTGAGCCAATGGATTGCGGAGGTGACCGGGTTGGCGTGGTGGGCGACGCTTGGTTGGCCTCTGTGGCAGTGGCCGGTCATCGTTCTGCTCATGCTGATGGCGATTAACCTGGTCTATTATTGGGCCCCAAACAGTGATCACGAATGGCAGTGGGTGAAACCCGGCTCCGTGCTTGCCGTATTTCTTTGGATTGTCCTATCCCTGGGGCTGAAATTTTATGTGGAGAATTTCATTAATTACAACGCGGTCTATGGACCCATTACAGGGGTGATTATCCTGATGATGTGGTTATATGTCGGTGGGTTGACGCTTTTACTGGGCGGAGAGCTTAATTTTATCCTCAAACGTCCTCACAGCACGGGCGGTTCTGTTTCATCAGAAACCTGATAGGTCTATCTGTGCCTATTTGCATGAAATCTGTTCGACCCGTCCCCTACCCATTTCATACAGGAATCTCCCGATACTGCCGTGTGGCTAAATTTTGGCGATGGAGATTCCAATCGATGATGAAAACCGTTGAGCGTTCCGACGACAAGGTCAGGAGTCGTTCCCCGTTCTGAACCACGACACTTTCCGCTGATGTAAAGTCGAGTGTCCGATCCGGTCCTGTGCGATTACATACCAGCAAGGGGAGGCCGGTATCCTGAGTGCATCGCTCCCATTCTCCATTCGGACCATGGAAGCCTGGAGCCCATGCGGCTGAGGAAATCAGCATCTTCGCTCCTTGATCGACAAGACTTTTCGCTATTCCCGGTGAGAACGCGTCAGCACAGATGAGAATCCCTATATCGTTGAAGGGGGGGACGGATACCGGTGCCACGTGATTGCCGGGCGTGGACCAGGATTCAGAGCCTGCCTGGAGTGTGTTGATTTTGCGGTGCGAGCCTGCAATGGCGCCATCCGAGGTAATTACAAAAACCGTGTTATGGAGTCTGTTGGACTGAGGATCCCGTTCCGGATGGGAGAAGAAAATTGTCACCCGCAGGCGAGCGGCCAGTTGACAGATGCGGGTCATCCATCGGTCGGGTTGCGGCATGATCCAATCGGTACCGATTCTGTCGGTAAACGTATACCCGCAGACACAAAGTTCCGGGGTAATAATCCAGGAGGCACCTGAGTGTGCAGCCGCGGCGATGGCGCGTTCAATGAGTTGTCGGTTTTCCGTGAGTTTACCTGGGACGGGTGCGAGATGGAGCAATGCGATGCGTAGGTTGTTCATGAGGATGATGCCCGTTCGGGGATTTGGTAGGAGTATGGCTTTCATTTGGAACGTATCACACGCTCGCAAAAGCTTGCATCACAATAATTGAGAAACGTGGAGGGAGCATGGAAGTTAAACGGGTGTTGTTCTCAAGCATGAATGGACTCACTCGTAAGGCGGGTGATTTCAGGATTTTTTTATGCGGTCCGGGTGGACGGCCAATGCAGATTTGGGGACATTTCCGGATCATGCCATGGTATGCTGGCAAACAATCCTTGAAAAGCGATTTCTTGACAAAGCGGCGCCGTCCCTCCTACATTCACCCAAAACATATGCGGTACGAATGACGGGAAGCGGGTGCAAAACCCGCGCGGTCCCGCCGCTGTAACTGAGGACGAAGCCCGCGAGAGCCACTGTCCGGATCTGGTTGTCATATTCGGATGGGAAGGCGCGGAGAGTAGGTTATTCACTCAGGAGCCAGAATACCTCATTCGTGCCAAGGCCAATGTTCCCTCGTGGGCTGGGGAAGTGGTGAGGATGAAGAATCGGGTGCAATCCTCAAGGTTGAGTAAGCCTTGGGGATTTTTTATTTTGAGCATGTGTGCTCCCCATAGGGTCTTCGGAATCGTGGCCTGGTGGGCGATCCTGCAATGCGGGATTTCGAGCGATGTGGTGTTGGCCTTTGATGGAGAGATGATGAAACGGCGACAGCAAGGTATTTTGACCGGTATGCCCTTCATGGCGAATGTGGCGCCACGCACGTTTGTAGATGATCTGGGCCGGAAACTTTACCTGTCTAAGATCCCCCACCGTATCGTCTCTCTGGCTCCAAGTGTCACGGAAATTCTGTTTGCCGTCGGATTGCATGAGGAAATTGTCGGGGTCACCGAATTCTGCGATTTCCCCCCCGAGGCATTGACCAAGCCGAAAGTAGGCTACGCTACTCCCAATCTTGAGAGTATTGTGGGGCTGCAACCGCAATTGGTATTGGCGCCCAAATCGTTCCTGCGTGCCGATCTCATCAATAAGCTGGAACAACTAAAGATTCCCCTCTTTATTCTTGACCCTCAGACGGTGGAAGACATACTCGCCCATATTCAGTTATTGGGCCGAATGGTGGGACATTCCCAGGAAGCGAATGCCTTGGCGGCCCTTATGCGGAAACAACTTTCCATCTTGTCGGACCGGTTGGTCGGTCTGCCTCGTCCCTCATTGTTGTATGTCCTGAATTCCGAACCATTAATCACCGTGGGTCCCGGTAGTTTTATTCATCGCCTCATTGAACTGGCTGGCGGCAGAAATGTAGCGGATCAGGCAAGCGCGCCTTATCCGCGTCTGACCATGGAGGAGGTCATCCGACAAAATCCGGATATTCTGCTGTTCCCGGTGGGACGACAAGAAGGGATTTCTCAGGTGGAACAGGATTCATGGCGACGGTGGACGACATTGTTGGCGGTTCAACAGGGGAAGCTGCTTCAAATCGATAGCAATCTCCTTAATCGGCCCGGTCCACGGATTATTGAAGGACTCAAGCATTTAGCGAAAATTCTGCATCCGGAGGTGAGTCAGGATGACCTGCCGAATTAAATTGCCGAACAGCATGATGGCGATGTGCCAATGAGATACTCTCCCTCTCCATTCCGGAATACGGCTTGCGTGGTCGCATGTATTAAGGCCAAAAGGTAAACCCTGTTAGGGAGTCCTATGGCAAAAGTCCCGCCAATGACCATTTCCTCATCCACAACAGAATCGTCCGAGTGGGTACATTCTCCTCCGCCTGTGCCATTGTCGGGCTCCTCGTTGCCGATGCTCACGATTCATCGGTGGTGCTTGTGGGTGGGCATATCGTTCTTGTTGGCGGTGGTGGCTCTTTGGGCCTGTCTTGGATTTGGGACCGAGTCTATTGCTTTCTCCCGAGTCTGGTCTATTCTGCTTGGGGTATTGATGGGAAATGGACCCGTTACGATCGAGACGGATCCGGTATCGGTCATTCTGCTTCAAGTGCGATTGCCCCGGCTGATATTGGCCTTTTTCGTTGGCGGAAGTCTGGCCATGGTTGGGGTCGCACTCCAGGCCTTGTTGCGCAATCCCCTGGCCGATCCGTTTATCATCGGCATTTCCAGCGGCGCGGCGCTGGGCGCCGCTATTGCCATCTTGTTTGGCGTGGGAATATCGGTGTGGAGTGTGTCGGCTTTGCCCGTGTGCGCCTTTGCGGGCGCCCTCCTCTCATTGTTGATTCTGTATCGCATTTCATCGGCGGGCACCGGTTTTTCAATCTACACCCTATTATTAGCCGGGGTGGTATTGAATGCCATTTTTTCCGCGTTCATTATGTTCCTGACCAGTGTGGCTGATCCCAATCGGGCGTTCGGGATGTATGCCTGGTTGATGGGATCGTTAACCGGCCCGAATTTCTCTACCCTTGGGATTCTGTCTCTGTATTTGGGGCTGGGTTTGATTGTTTTGGGGACACAAGCCCAGTCATTAAATCTCCTGACTCTGGGGGAAGAAACAGCCCGATCCTTGGGAGTTGAAGTTGAGCGGGTCAAGCAATCGGTATTTGTCGCGTCAGCACTGTTGACAGGGGCGGTCGTGAGTTTTAGCGGTATGATCGGATTTGTCGGGCTAATCGTGCCGCATGCCGTCCGTCTTGTCTTGTGTGCGGATCATCGGCTCTTGCTCCCAGTTGCCGGATTTGTGGGGGGCATCTTTCTGATGTTGGCCGATACGGTGGCGCGAACCGTTCTGAGTCCGGGAGAGTTCCCTGTCGGCGTGGTCACGGCATTGGTGGGCGGTCCGGTATTTTTGTTTTTGCTCACGAATCGAAATAGGCGTGTGGGGATGTGATGAGGGACTCGTCCCCATTCATTGCCGGGCCGGCTTATGTGCTTCGGGATGTGACCTTTCGCTATGGCACTCCTTTCCGCAATACATCCGAACCGGTGTTGAAGAACCTCACCTGTTCGATTGATTCCGGGAAGATTCTTGGGATTCTTGGTCCGAATGGGTCCGGCAAAAGTACGCTTCTCAAGCTTCTTTCCCGTGTCCTGCCTCAGGGGTCAGGCACGATTGAGTTGTTCGGGAATCCCTTTTCGCTTCTGTCTCAGGCTGACGTAGCCAGACGGGTGGCGTTGGTTCCCCAAGAGACGATGCAGATTTTTCCTTTTACTATTGCCGAAATGGTTCTCATGGGACGATTTCCTCATCATCGGGGTTGGGGAGGCTGGCATTGGGAGGATTCTGAAGACTGGCGAATCGCTCATCAGGCTATGGAGGAGCTGGATGTCACGCACCTGGGATCCAGATTGGTCACGGATGTGTCCGGAGGGGAACGTCAGCGGGCGGTAATCGCTCGAGCCCTCACACAGGAGCCTCAGGTATTACTGTTGGATGAGCCTACCGCTTTTTTGGATTTGCATCATCAGTTGGATATTGCGCGAATTCTTCGGCGATTGAATCGAGAACGTGGCCTTACGGTGATTCTGGTGTCTCATGACCTAAACCTGGCCAGTCAATACTGTGACCGCCTCATGTTGTTGCACCATGGAGAGATTGTGGAGATTGGGTCTCCTCGGGAAGTCCTGCGTCCTGACCTGTTGGAGTCGGTGTATGGGTGCCAGGTTCTGGTAGATGGTCATCCCCAATCGGGATTGCCCCGAGTGTCGTTACCGGTGTGAAAGGGTGCAGCAAGGAAGTGTTCTGTAATGTGTTGGGTGTGGGTATCGGTATTAACCATTTAAAAAGGAGAAGGGTTATTTAGAGGAAAAACGACGGTTGTGACGGGGAAGCTGGTGTAAATCCAGCACGGTGCCGCCACTGTAAGCGGGGAGTGAATCTGCAAAATGCCATTGTGGGGCAATGCACCCATGAGAAGGCGCAGATGAACGACGATCCGCAAGTCAGGAAACCCGACTGCCGGTTCATTCCATAAAATTCCTTCGAGCAAAAGGGAGGTGGAGTATGTTTGCAGGATTTCTGCGTGTCTATTTTTTCGTTGGATGTTTTCGAAGTTTGGGATTGCTCGTTATATCTCTATTCTTTCCAATCATGGTTTCGGCAGCGGATTCTCCACAGTCCGAGCCTGTCACGGAATTAGACCCCATGGTGGTGACCGCTACGAAGACACCCGTTCCTCTTAGTCAAGTCACAAGCGCAGTTGAGGTAATAACAGAAGAGAGCATGCAGCGTCGAAACAGTCGAACGATTGTGGATGCGATCAATTTGAGTCAGGGTGTGGCGACGTTTTCCTCCGGTGGGCCCGGCACCACCAATACGGTCAGGATTCGTGGAGGGACGTCGGCTCAAACGTTAGTGCTGATTGATGGGGCCATCGTGAACAGTGCGACCCTCGGGGAATATAATTTCGGCACATTGACGACAGATAATATCGAATCCGTGACAGTTCTGCGCGGGGCGCAGAGCATGTTGTGGGGTTCTGATGCTGCCGGTGGGGTGGTCGACATCCGAACCAAGCGCGGTACCGGTGATCCGGTTGCCAGAATCTTTTCAGAATATGGGTCTTATAATTCCATTCGAGAAGGAGGGAGTTTTGCCGGACAAATGGGACCGGTAGATTTTTCTGCCACATTGACCCGTTGGGATATGACAAAGTTTTCTTCGATCAATTACCGGCGCGGAGCAACCGAACGGGATGCGTTTCGCAATTGGCAGGCTTCTTCATTGTTGGGGGTGAAGGGGCCATGGGACGGGCGGTTGGAATTGACGTTCCGCTGGATCAATAACGATATCGATCTCGATAGTTCCAGTACATTCGGCGGTCCTTTCGATGTGTTCAAAGCGAAGTCCACCGGAAAACAATTTATCTATAGCGGGAGTTATCATCAGCCGATGACTGACTGGTGGGACCAGAAGATTACCCTCGCGCATGCCCAGGAAACGTTAATCTCTCAGGCCGGGGATAACCAACGCAGCATTACCACAGGTCTGGAGAGTACACCCGGAGCGTTTGGCAATTCAGATATTCGAACCAAAAGCAATCGGATTGAATGGCAGAGTAATTTTCAAATCGGGAAGCCCTTTCTTCTGACCCTTGGCTATCAATACAGAGAACAACTCGGAGAAAACAAAGGCACATTTTCTGAAAAAAAACTCTCGAGCAATGCCGGATTTGCACAGCTCCAATTAAACCTGTTTGACCGGTTTTTTGCCACCGGAGGATTCCGGCAGGATTCCTATAACACGTTCGGCGATGCGACGACCTATCGTGTGACAGGGGCATATCTTCTTAAAGAAACGGGCACCAAAATCCGGACCAGTTATGCCACCGGATTTCGAGCTCCTTCGATTAATGAATTATTTTTTCCGAATTTCGGAAACGCGAATCTCAAGCCGGAAAAAAGTCAAAGTTTTGATGTCGGTATCGATCAGGAGTTTTGGGGTAAGCGTCTTACGGTGAGTGGGGGATATTTCTGGAACCGCTATCGACAATTGATTGTTACGGCGTTCGACCCTGTGGGCTGTGCACCCTTCACGACTTTTGGATTTTGTGCACAGAATATCGGATCGGCAAAAAGTCAGGGGTGGGAGGGAAGCGCTAAGCTGATCCTAGCAGAAGGATACCAGTATATGAAGTTACTGGATCTTCAGGGGCAATATACCTATACGATCACGAGAGACCTGGAGACAGGGTCACGGCTGCCTCGCTGGCCGGTTCATCAAGGGAGCGTGATAATGACCTATCAGCCCATCGCGCCTTTGAGTTTCACCGGAACCTTCCGGTATGTGGGGTCTCGATATAACACAACCGGCGATCAACAGCGACTTCCGGATTATTATGTCCTGAATTTTTCCGCCGCCTATAACATTACATCTTCTATGCAGGGCTATGTGCGCGTGGACAATATTCTGAACCGGCACTATGAAGAAGTGCTGTATTTTGGAACCCCGGTACGGTCGGTATTCGGTGGCATTCGAGTGACGTTTGATTTACCGGTATCAAAGCCTTCCAGTGCGAGCGGAAACTCATGAGCTTCCCGAGGCTCGTCATTGCGGGTACGCATAGCGGAGTCGGCAAAACGACGGTGACATTGGCTCTCATGTCGGCTTTTCGCGCTCAGGGGCGGACCGTTCAGCCCTTTAAAGTCGGTCCGGACTTCATTGATCCGGGGCATCATCATTGGGCCAGTGGACGAGAGTCTCGAAATCTGGATGGGTGGATGCTTGGACCGGTTGTGAATCGAACCATTTTTCAAGAGGCGGCTCAGGGAGCCGCTCTCTCGATTATTGAAGGCATGATGGGGTTGTTTGATGGAAGTTCTCCGGTCAATGCAACCGGAAGTACCGCCGATATGGCTCGTCAACTGAATGCGCCAATTCTCCTGGTCCTGGATGGGAGTGCCATGGCCCGTTCGGCAGCCGCAATGGTGTATGGCTATGCACATTTCGACTCTTCGGTGAATGTCGCCGGTGTGATTTTTAATCGCCTTAACAGTGAAGGCCATTTTCTGTTATTAAAGGAGGCCGTCGAAAAGGAAACCCGTATTCCGGTTGTGGGCTATCTCCGTGCTGATTCGGACGTGACAATTCCTGATCGGCATTTGGGATTACGGACGGCTTTGGAGGGTTCGGGGGCTGAGTTGTATGCCAAGCTTGGTCAACTGGCTTCCGCAACAATCGATTTGGTTGGGGTCGAACAGTTAGCTCAGGCCAGTCCTGCAATACTCGTCACAAGTCCTGGTGTACCGGTTGAGGCCTCCAGATCGGTGAGTCGATCCGTAAGAGTCGGATTCGCTTTTGATCCGGCTTTTTCTTTTTACTATCCGGAGAATCTCCAGCTTCTTGAAAAGGCGGGTGGGGAGTTGGTCAGATTTTCTCCTATGAAGGATTCGTCACTCCCCGATGTGGATCTGGTGTATCTGGGAGGAGGGTATCCGGAGATTTATGCGGAGGTGTTAGAACGAAACCGTGCCATGCGTGAGTCCATTCAGGCATTTGCGGCGAGGGGCGGAGTGGTCTATGCAGAATGTGGCGGTTTGATGTATCTGGCAAAAACCCTTAAAGATTTCGATGGAACGGAGTACGACATGGTCGGAGTGATCCCGGCGGAAACGGCGATGAGCCGGACTACGATGACCCTGGGGTATCGTGAGTTGACTGTGAGCCGAAGAGGACTTCTTGGGAACGAGGGCGTGCGGGTTCGCGGGCATGAGTTTCACTACTCGACGCTTCATCCCAAGGGAGATCTGGAATACCTCGGACATCTCACCGATGCGCAGGGACGGGATCGGGGAGGGGATGGCATTACGGTAGGGAATGTCATCGCTCTGTATACGCATTTACATTTTGCCAGTCACCCTCATGTTCCAATGGCTTTGGTGGAAGCGGCAAGGGGTGAAACTGTGATGAGGGGGAATAGGCTATGAGCGATCAAAGGCATCAGGCTCGTATGGAACGGCTGAAAGTCTCTGTGGATCGACGGATCGCCGCGGCACAGGAAGAAAAGGGTCTATTGATCGTCTATACCGGGGCAGGCAAAGGTAAAACTACCGCAGCCTTGGGCATGGCTATCCGATGCCTTGGACATGGCATGAACGTGGCGATGGTGCAATTTATCAAAGGGGCCATCGATACCGCAGAGGAGCGCATTCTGAAAAGCTTTGGCAACCAAGTGGTCTTCCTTCGAATGGGTGAAGGATATACCTGGGAAACCCAAGACCGGGAACGGGATGCATTTGTGGCGCAAGAAGCTTGGACGGCAGTAGAAAAAATTCTTCAGGATCCGCAGTTTGGTATGGTTATTCTGGACGAACTGAATATCGCGATCCATCATGAATATGTCTCGCTTGCACAAGTTCTGGAGGCAGTGAATCAGCGTCCTCCCGGACTTCATGTGGTTATTACCGGGCGTGGCGCGAAACCGGAGCTCATTGACTCCGCTGACCTGGTTTCGGAAATGAAGATGATTAAGCATCCCTTTCGCAAAGGCATCAAGGCTCAAAAAGGTGTCGAATTTTGAAACAGACGATCTCTCAATACCCCGGCGACTTTTCCATTGAAGAGCGGGAAGCGGTCTATCGGGCTATTTTCGAGCGGAGAGATGTTCGCAAGGGTTTCCTTTCTGATTCGGTCCCCGACGACATTCTTCAACGGCTATTATTGGCCTCTCATCATGCGGGGTCCGTGGGATTTATGCAGCCATGGGATTTTCTGGTCATTCGTCACCCTGAGACCAAGCAAGCCGTTAAAGACCTCTTTCTTCAGGCGAATGAAGAAGCGGCTCTTCGGTATGAAGGACCGAAAGCCGAGTTGTACCGTGGGCTCAAGTTGGAAGGCATTCAGGAGGCCCCTGTCAATATCTGTGTGACCTGTTCTCGTGATCGGGGAGGCCCTTCCGTTTTAGGTCGAGCTACTGCGCCCGAAACCGATTTGTATAGTACCTGCTGCGCCATTCAAAACCTCTGGCTTGCGGCACGGGCCGAAGGAATTGGTGTAGGGTGGGTTTCAATTCTGGATTATGATCTCTTGAAGAAGGTCTTAGGCATTCCTCAAAGCGTTTGGGTCGTGGCCTATTTGTGTGTCGGATATGTGCAAGGATTTGCTCATCAACCGGATCTTGAAAAAGCAGGATGGCGCAAACGAATGTCACTTGAGGAACTTGTGCATTATGAGAGGTGGGGAAAGCGCAACGGTGATGAATCCGGGCTTTCCGGTCCTCTCTCCAAGGCGCCATAACTCTTAAAGTCTACGAGGGAATAAGGCGGTGACCTCTCCACTTCAAATTGACCTACAACCCAATTGTCTGATTGTCCGGTTTCCGGGGATTTTTGATTGTCTGAGTTGGGCGCCTTGGAATGGTGGGGAGGCATCCGCCTCCGGAGTGGCCAATGTACAAGTGGGTCATAACGGATCTTTCTCTTCGTCCACGCTGGCAGAGGATTTTGGTCTTCTGTTCAAATCACACTCTCTCATTCCCGAAGAGACCATCGGATTAATGACCGCCGCCAACGTGAGTGCGTTTACCGACTGTTTTCTCTCGTCGTCGGGTGCGTGGGTGCATGTGTTGGTGACCGTCGGATTATTGAATGCCCGCTCGGTCCTTGACGATGCCGATGTGGAGTTGGGATATCAATGCCGTTCGGCTGGAACGGTGAATGTTGTGGTGGCGACTAATGCCCTTCCGA
>JAGQKG010000106.1 GCA_020430245.1 Nitrospira sp. | reverse complement strand
TTAGCGCTTAAGGATGTTACTCCGGCCCCGACTGCAAAATCCGCGGATGTGACGGTGTCTAAACCTGCAGAAGCCGAGCCTGCTAACCCGGAGTCATCTCAACCTGCTGAGAACACCCAATCCACCTAGGGACTGTCCGAGGTGAAGATGAGATTGACTGATACGATTGTGCAGGATTGGGCAAGATTTTCCAATTCTTTTATTTCCTAGGCTTGCTCCCCTCAAACGATCGAAAGATTTGACTCAACTCGGCACAACCTCGTGACGATTATCTATCAACCGTCTCTTTGTGTTTGTGCTCAGGAGGAGACTGTGAGGGCGCCTGTTTGCCATATCATGCTTGTGTGATGTGGGCATTGATGAACTTTTGGGGACCAAAGTCTTGTCTGCCACTGGGCTTGCTGCTTTTCCTGCTGGGGCTGTCTTCCATCAATGCTGAGGCTTGCCGTCTCCTTCCAACTCCTCCGGGAAGTGAAAACGTTTTCTGGGTACATGTTGAGGGACCCTGTTTGCCAGGAGAAGAAGCGGCTTTGGCCGTGAAGGGGGCCGACCTTCTTGAAGCGTTGATGCAGGGCAAGCGAATTGATCTCGACCAGGTGTTGGTGGTGGATCAGGTAATGCTCGATCTTCTGCCCCAACAGGCCATCTCGGAATATCCCGGCATTCCCCCGACAATGAGAAAATCGTTGAAAGAGCGGGGCATCACTGCGGTCCGGGTTATTCCAGAGACGATTTCCATCCGCCATTCTCGATTTGAAAAAGTGCTTGCCACCAATTTGGTGGAAGGGGCACTCCTGATGTTGGGGCCGGTAGATTTCACGGGAACCGTCTTTCAGCAATCCATTGATCTTTCTAAGACCGTGTTTGTGGGGCCGCTCAGATTTTCAACCGCGCGGGTGGATTTTGAGGCGTTTTTTATTGGATCTCAATTTGCCCAATGGGTGGACTTCTCTCACGTCATTTTTGGAACGCATTCCCGGTTTCACCAGGCTCAATTTGGTGATAGGGTCACCTTTGCCGACGCCCATTTCACTGGAGTTGCTGAGTTTTTGGAAGTCGGGTTTCACCAGACGGCCGATTTCTCCAGATCGGTTTTTTCCAGTGGGACAGGTTTTTCAGGATCGGTGTTTAAAGGTGCTGCCGATTTTTCAGCCATCTCGGCTATTCATGAAATCTATTTTCGGTTTACCGAATTTCAAGAGTCGGTGACGTTTGCCCATGCGCAATTTCACACCGCGGTCGATTTTATGAACGCCAGGTTTGACGGAGCCAAGGATTTTTCCGGAGCCGAGTTCCGCGCCATGCCGGAATTAACCGGGAGTAACCTCCCACCTGATTTGGTTTCGGTTCAGGGTGAACGGAAACCATATGCTGAGGTTGGGATCTTTTTTGGTCTGGTTGTTTTGGTGCTCTGTTATCTCTGGCTTTCAAAAGGGAAGAAGGCAGCTTGATGAGGCCTTAACCACTATATTTGGTTAGGATATTGCGGCTTTACACAAAAGATGGTATACCAATTCAAATATCCCCACTGTGGAACCCAGTCGAAAGGCTCTTGATTGGAATCCGTTCCCCCCGTGATTGTTTCTGACCTTGAAGATGACGATGCTTATCAGGTCAAACTTGAGGCCTTTACCGGGCCCATGGATTTGCTTCTCCACTTGATTCGGAAACATCAGATCAATATTTATGATATTCCCGTAGCGCTGATTGCTCAGCAATATTTGGAATATTTGTCCATGATGAAGACGTTGAACCTGTCCCTGGCCGGGGAGTTTCTGGTCATGGCAGCCACGTTGCTCTATATCAAATCACGGATGCTCCTCCCCAAAGAGGAAAAACCAGAGACGGAGGATGAGGAAGGTCTGGATCCGCGTGCAGAACTGGTCCGACAATTGGTCGAATATGAACGTTTCAAGGAAGCAGCAGGAACACTGGTTGTTCGCGAACGTCTGTGGCGGGAGTCCTTTACTCGTGATCCTCTCCCCTTGCCCATCGATTCAGTTGTGGAGGAGGAAATAGTGACAGAGGACCTCCAATTATTTGACCTTTTAAGTGCGTTCCAGGATGTTCTGGATCGAGCTCCAACCGATGAAATCGTGGAATTGTCCAGGGAAACGTGGACGGTTCAGGACCGTATTCAAGTCATATTGGAGCGGTTGGAATTGGAGTCGACGGTTCCTTTTGAGGGGTTATTCGAACAGCACTGGTCTAAGCCATTGGTCATCGCCACATTTCTGGCCCTGTTGGAACTGGTCAGGATGAACCTGGTTCGATTGTTTCAAGGAGAATGGTTAGGTCCCATCCAGGTGACCAGGCGTTTTGTCCCAGCCGTGGGGCCTGATGCTACTGGAAGGTTTCCTGTGGATGCATTGTGATGCGCATGAACCGGGTGTTGATCGGAGGACGCATGGGGGGATTGAGGAAAGGCTTGAGGGAATTATGCATGGGGCACTGGGGGATGATCCGGTTCAGTGCGCAGAGGAGGACTCGATAATGATGGACGCACTCACCAATGGACACCAAAATTCGGACACTCTCAATGCCGAGGTGACGGAACACCTTACTCTGAACGAGGTCTCAGAGGCACAGGACTCAGAAGGGATGACGGCTTCCGAGATCCTTGACCAAGAGTCGGCGTTGGACCTTGATGAACTCAAAGCTGCGTTTGAGGCCCTGCTCTTTGTGTCGCATGATCCTCTGAGTCTTGAGAAGCTGGCTCTGGTCCTCGAAGGGGTGCCTAAATCGTCTGTTAAGTGCGCGATGCAGGACCTTCAAGCGCAGTATGAGGCCTCTGGCCGTGGCTTGCAAATTTTGGAAGTGGCCGGCGGATATGTCATGGTCACGCGACCGGAGCAGAGTCTGTATATTAAACGATTGACCAGCAAGTCCAAACCGTCCGCTAAGGTCTCCCGGTCGGCACTGGAAGCCCTGGCAATTGTGAGTTATAAACAGCCCATTACCAGAGCGGATATTGAAAAAATTCGAGGTGTAGAAACCTCCGGTGTGTTGCGTACCCTCCTGGATCAGAAGTTAATTCGAATTGTTGGACGGCAGGATATCCCGGGCCGACCGATTTTGTATGGAACCGGTAAGCAGTTTCTTCAACGTTTTGGTCTGCGAGACTTGCGAGATTTACCTCCGCTGAAAGAACTCAAAGAGTTGGGTAGCCCGGAACAATTCCCTATGGAGCTTCCCTTTTCCCCCGAGGAACATGAGGGCGAAGCCCAGGTAACCGATCTTTCCGCTTAAATCGACTATGAGGCCACGCGTCCTCCGGGTCTGTTTGTTTTCCTCCTTCTCGGTTTTCTCTCGACAAGGGTTGTGCGCGATTCTCATAGGGAGCAGAATACATTCCTATGGCCTTGTTGCTACCTGAAAAGAAATCCTCCCTGGGTTCCGATTTAGCCAAAAAATTGGGTCAGGATAAAGTTCGATGGGATTGGGCCACGCTGAAAGCCTATTCCGTGGATGCCAGTATCTACAAAATTCCTCCCCAAGTTGTTGTGCTACCCGAAACAGAAGAAGACATTCAGGCCGTGATGGAGTATGCCTTCAAGGTTGGAGTGCCATTGACACCACGGGCCGCCGGAACGAATCTGACCGGATCAGCCATCGGAGCAGGTATTATCGTGGATATCTCCCGAATGAATCGATTGCTGGAAGTGAATCGAGAGGAGCAGTGGGCGCGAGTACAGCCAGGTCTGGTGTTATCCGAATTCAATAAGCAGTTGGCCCCTATGGGGTTGATGTATGGGCCGGATCCTTCAAGCGGGGACATGTGCAAATTGGGAGGCATGTTAGGCAACAATTCGGCTGGTCCACATACGCTTCGCTATGGATCGGTCAAGGACAACGTTCATACTCTTCGGGTTCGGCTGCTTACTGAGGGTTGGCTTGACGCTCAGTCTGTTCAGATTGGGGGACAGGTTCATACTTCCTTGTTGCAAGGGTATCCATCCCTAAAGGCGGTGTGGACTATGATTCAAGAGGGTCAAGCGTTGATCAGCGCCAAGCGTCCGAAGGTAAGTAAGAACAGTTCCGGCTATAACGTCTTTGACTTGGTCGATGGCCTAAAACGGGGAGTATTTGACGTTCAAAAACTGTTTATCGGGAGCGAGGGAACGCTTGGCATTATGAGTGAAGCAACAGTCAAGTTGGTGAGACGACCCGATGCCACCGTGACGGGTCTCATCCATTTCCGCCATCTGGAGGGTATGGGAGAATCGGTTCCCCACTTATTGGAGTTGAACCCCAATGCCTTGGAGGTGATGGATGGAAATTCGTTGGATTTGATCGGGCGAAATCGCTATGACATTCCATCGGATTCGGCAGCGACGCTGCTCATTGAATTTGATGAAGGCGCAGGCGCAGGTCGTCGTCATCGCTTGATAGAGATGTGCCGAAAATTTCCACTCACCGGGGAGGTGAGGCTGGCGTCGGATCCAGCTCAGCAAGGGGAATTGTGGAAAGCCCGCAAGGCATTGTTCCCGATGCTTTATCGATTCGATCCTCAAAAAAAGCCCATCAATTTTGTCGATGATGTGGTTGTGGCGGCCTCACGCACCGGAGAATTGATCCGATATTTGGAAGAGTATTTTGGAGGACGATCCGTACGGGTCGCCATCTTTGGACATGTGGGAAATGGGAATGCGCATATTGTGCCGCTGCTTGATTTGCACAATCAACATGATGTTGATGCCATGGTCGAGGCCCATCGGGAGATTCATCAGACGGTCTTAGACCGGTTTAACGGATCAATTTGTGGAGAGCATGGCGATGGGCGGATTCGCGCCGAAACGGTTCGCTTGATGTATGGCGATGAGGTGTATCAAATTTTTGTTCGAGTGAAGCAGGCGTTCGATCCCCAGGGGATGATGAATCCCGGTGTGAAAATCAGTGAAACCTCGTTTACGGAACATATTGATGTGGAGCGTATGGGCAAGCCTTGTGCTACTTGCGCAAAATGTAATTCCGTGTGTCCGGTGTATGATGTGTTTCAGTCTGAAGATATGAGTGCGCGCGGATGGTTCGAAATTGTAACGGCTTCGGATTATTCGTATCTTCAATCCGAACGGGTGGTCGAAGCCTGTCTAAATTGTAAGTCCTGCCGGACCATTTGTCCGGCCGGGGTCGATGTGTCCGAATTGATTCTTCAGCGACGGGCGGAACATCCCAACCGGTTGGCGGGATGGGTTTTTGCCCTCCATGCCCGTCAACGGATTTTTCATCCTCTGCTAAAGCTCCTGGCATGGACCCAATTTTTTTGGGATCGTCCGGTTATTCGAGGTATGTTGGAAAAGCTGACTCGCCCGTTGCTGCGAAAATTGGCTCCCACGGCAAAGGTTCCCCGGGATATGGTCTTGCCGACCTTTGCTAAACGGCATTTGCGTGATCGGTATCCTGAACTGTGTCATTCCGAACATCTTCAACAGGCATCGATTGCTTATTTCCATGGGTGTGCGGCCAACTATTTTGAGGATGGAGTGGGGGATGCCGTGATCGGGCTTTTAGCTGATTACGGTGTGAATGTCGCTCTGCCTCCACAACGATGCTCGGGGACACCGATTGAAACTTACGGGTTACGGGATCTGGTAAAAGAAGGCGCCCGAGAAAATCTGACTCACCTGGCGTCGTATGCCACCGTAATCACCAGTTGTGCTTCATGTACCTTAAGCCTGAAAGATTATGCCACGCTGTTTCAGGGGGAGCCGGAAGAAGCCGCGGCCGTTGATTTATCCAAACGAGTGAAGCATATCTCTGAGTTTCTGATTGAACAGAGGATACCGTCATCCAATACGTCATCAACCCGGGTATCGGTCGATGGGAAGTTGGCGAAAGTAACCTATCATTCTTCCTGCCATCTTCGTGCTGCTGGTGTGTCTCAAGCCCCTAGAGACTTGTTAGCCTCTGTGGCTGACCTTGAATTTGTTGAAATGCGGGATGCCGATCGATGTGCAGGCGGAGCGGGTACGTATATCGTCAAAAATTATGAAACCTCTCAGAAGATTTTTCAGCGTAAGAAGCGAGCCATTCAAGAGAGCGGGGCTCAGGTGGTGGCTACGAGTTGCCCTGCATGTATGATTCAACTAAAAAATGGACTTCATGGGATAGCAGAGGTTAAGCATATTGCGCAGGTCATGCGGGACTATCAACGGAGGAAATAAAGTAATGAGATAGAGTGCCCTGGCAGGATATCGTTGCCATAGTTGGAATCGGAATGGAAGGTTATTTTGGATGAGGAACTTCGGATGGTAAAAGTTTTGATATTTGGGCTTGCACTACGTGAAGCGGTTGAAGACCCGGAAGTTGAAATTATGTTAGGGGGCGCCACTACTATTCGGCAATTGCTGGAGGATTTTCCTGATCACTTTCAAGGGTTGATGCCTTTTCTCCAGGCTAATGAACTCATGTTGACTATTAATCAGAAAATCTCCACATTAGAAGCTCATGTCAAAAATGGAGACATTCTCAAAATTACTCACCAGGGAGGCGACCATCACACGGATGGAGCGATGTGGCACAACCCTTAATACGACACAGGTTGCGATGAATCTTTGGTATGGCAGGAGGAGAATTTTAGAGAACACGGGGAAGTGCGCTTAGGTTGTCCCTTGTGCGGAAATGGGTGGTTCTTCGTCACATTTTTTGCAATTTAGAATTGTTTTGAGATGTGCTCGACGTCCTTCTGGTGTAAGAACCCATGGACGAAAGCTAAGTGGAGGTTGGTGCCGAACATGTTGCCCATGTCCGCAGGCCAGATCTGCCACCCAATCATCTATGTCATCTTGATGGAATCCGATAATCGGTTGGTTCATGTTTATTTAGACCTTAGTACGGTAAAATTGTGATGAATGCCCGGATTGTTTGTTAACGATTTCTTGGCATAAGCTTGTGGCATGGGCTACGGGGTTCTTTCTGATTTGTTGTTCCTCATGAGTCATCGCGTGAAATAACCTGTCAAAACCTTTTCTGACTAGATGGTCGTCCAGGTCAAATGTCGGTTCTTCGACAGACGGCGGTATCCTATAGTGTACTACTTTTAAAAAGCCGTCTGCGTTACCAGTGAGTTTCAAGGCATTTTCCATCCCCACCCTCAGAGTCTTCCTAAGGCCAGTGTTTATTTTTTCATCTTGGAAAGTTCTTGAATCGGGCAGAGACCGTTTATCGATCTTTTTCATAAATTCACCAAATTATTGTGCGGAGGTGAATTGCAGAATGACCAAGAGGAGTAAACTTATGATGAGAGAACTGATCATTGTTCACTCCTTCCATGAGAGAGGAAGAAAGGAGAAGAGAATAGATGAAAGAAAGAGGAAATAAGGGCGGAAAGAAAATTGGAGCGACTCATCTCATCTCCTTGTGAAATGGGACCCACAAGGAAGAGGGGGATGCTTGCGCCCTGGGATTATCCTGGGGAGGATAGACTAAAAAACATAGCAGTCTTCAAATCTCAGGAGGCAAATTCCAGCTCTTCCTCGTGGGTGGTCCACAAACACCCTGGAGTGTGAGATGCCTCAAGATTAAGCTATGGGAGTACAGCTCATCCCTGATCCCTTGCCTTTGTTTGATGATGCTAAAGGCCTAGAGAGAAGCGGACGAGTTTTTTTCTTCATCGCATCTCGTTGAGGATTGAGGCGATTTTCTAAAATTACCGGATCGATGACTTCACCACATTGTAGACATCGTTTGGTCAAGATCTCCATTCCACCGGCATCATAGTTCACATTCATGCACCAATGAGAGACCATGAATCCCCCACATCGTGTACAGGTATCTGAATGTCTTGGATCCACCATTTTTGTACCAGATGTTGAATGAGCCGTTTCGCTCTTAATGGGACTTTTCCCAAGTGTTGGGGTCTTTTTCTGTATTCCGAAATGTCCCATCTGCATCTCCTTTTGTCTGATTGTCATGACATATTTAATATAATGTCTTGTTGTTAGATATAGCTCTTTGAGCTTAAGTCAAGATTAATCCAATATTAAAAAATTCTCATAATTGTAAATTAGGAAACCATAAAACTTCCATGAATGTGAACAAACCTTTAATAATTAGGTAGATTGAAATATATGAAAGGTGTTTGTAATTAAGTTTAGTTAATTAAGTATAAATCATATGGAATAAAAGAGGAAAAGTGAGTGAGAAGGCCAATGATGTAGGGAGGTTGCTTGTTAGGGGCCGAACGATTTAGATGAAAATAACGGAAAATCTGGACAATTTCCCGAGGCGAAAACCGTCTTACCGCCAGCGAAGGTGAACAGTGGTGGTCATTTTCCCTGATAATGTAATGCTTTTTTCAATGGTCATCCCGCTGGAATCGGTGGCTTTGACCACATATTTTCCTGGAGAAAGGTTGAGGAACAACCAAGGGCCTTGTACCTCCTCACCTGGAATAGACACGAGCGTCGACTGATCTGAGTCGATCACTTCAACCGCCACGCCAGCTAAGAAAGCGCGTTCGCCTTTCACAAAGATCAATTTAAGGGAATAGGGTGGGTATGACAGGCTACGTTCCTCTTTACCTAATCCGGCGCTGAAATATTGAACAGCATTCTGCTCATGGAGAGGGAACCTGAGTTTATCGGGGATGCTTCCACCTTTCAGTGGAATTTCTAAAAACTTGGAAAGAGGTTCCGAGCCTTCATCTGTGGCGGCCCAAGATGAGGTTGAAGGGGCTACACAAGTCAGGATCATCAAAAGACACGCACCCAATCCCAACGTGATAGACAACAACTCTTGGTTTTCTTCTTTCAAAACGTTTTCCCCATGTGTTGTCGATCTGCTGGTGATTCCTGCTCTCACGGGCGATACCTCATCCTTTCCAAATAAACGTTAAATCTCCAACCAACCGTTCGAATTTCTAGGGCCATGATAACAATTTTAGGTGACTTAAGAATAGCGCTAATGTGTAATTGGTCAAGATCCGGCTCCAAGTGAAATGGCCACAAGGAGGCGGGCAAAAAGAACGGAGGAGACTTCATTCGTTATCCTTTACAAAAGAAAAGCTATTTCATTAATAGGAAGCAGGAGAGGCTTTGTGTTCTCCACTTATGAGCGTGGGGGCGGAAGGTTTTCCGGGGATGGCTCCATTTCCCCGGCCGGTCTTGGCATGTGCTCAACGGATTTGGGGTCCAGGAGATCTTTTTTTGCACTGATTCCGAGTGATTTGAATTTTCTTGCCGTGGGCCAGATACGGTTTTCCAATGAAGTGAGGGTTGCATTATAGGATTCGACGGTCCGACCCAGGGCTTGTCCAATTCTCCCAAAATGTTCGGCCAGAGTGCTCAGACGATCAGCGAGTTCTTGCCCGAGGGTACTAATGCGTTGGGCCCCTTCGGCCACCTGTTCCTGGCGCCATCCATGAGCTATGGCACGCAACAATGCAATGAACGTGGTGGGTGTGGCGATGACGACTTTTTTCGTTAAGGCCGATTCGACCAGGGAAGGATCCCGTTCTGCGGCGGCAGCTAGGAAGGAGTCATTGGGAATAAATAAGACCACAAATTCCGGGGCGGCCGGAAACTGATCCCAATATTCCTTTGAGGCTAATTGACTGATATGGCGTTTCACCTGGCCGAGATGTCGATTGAGGGCGGCTTCCCGATCTTCGTCCGTGTGTGTTTCCAGGCTATCTAAAAACGCACTGAGCGGCACTTTGGAATCGACCACCACATCTCTTCCTGCCGGGAGCCGGACGATCATATCGGGACGCAAACGCCCTGATTCGGTAGAGACGCTTTCCTGTTCAAAGAAATCGCAGTTGGCTGACATGCCGGCCAATTCAGCGGTTCTCCGAAGTGCAATTTCCCCCCAGCGTCCTCGGACCTGGGGTGATCGTAAGGCATTGACCAATTTGGATGTTTCCGCTTGGAGGGTGGCCTGGGTTGAAGCCAATTGGCGTAACTGTTCTCCCACGACACTGAGTTCGCGGAGTCGCCTATCTTCTAAGGCTTGAGATTCTTTTTGGTAGGCATGTAGGGAGTCGGTAAGGGGCTGCAACAAGGATTCAATGGCGGTGTGGCGTTGGTCGAAGGAAGCCGTCGCTTCCTCCTTGAGGGCTTTAAATTTTTCCTCAGCCAGGGTTAGAAATCCCCTATTATTCCCTGCCAGAGCTTCGGAAGCTAAAGATCGAAAGGTATCCGACAAGCTTAATTTAGCTCTCTCCAGCATGTCTCGCTGTTCGGTTAAGTGCCGTTGTGTGTTTTCAAGGTTGGTTTCGGCTGAAACTTTAGCCACTTCCATTAGACGAAATTCTTGATAGATCTGTTCACGTTCGCGCTGCAGAGTCGCGACCTGGGTCCGAAGTTCTCCGGTTTGGGCTTGAGCTGACGCGAACTGGGTGGCGCTCTCTTGTAAGGCTTGGATCTTCTTTCCTCGATAGAGAATGGAACATATGGCCCACGCGATTGTCCCCCCGACCACCAAGCCAGACAGGAGAGCCCATATTAATTGAGAGTCGTAAGAGGCGGTCATGCTTGAGAAGAGAGAACCCAACCGGACGACGAATGTTTCGTCTATCATGTAGCTTTGCCAGAGATCATGAGGTTTTTCGACTTCTGCTCCAGGCCCGGCCGGGACGAAGTCAATGACAGAGTCTGCTGCCGGAAAGAATCGATCCGGGAAGAATTTGTCCCATTTTGATAGACGTATTTCTGATTCTTGGGTACAGTAAGAATATGTTCACCTCATGGGATTCAGCGTCATGCAGGAACAGGGGTTAGGATAGCAAAAATGGAAAAAAAATATCGTGTCTCTATTTGGTATTTCATCATTGCCTTCTGGGGACTCATTATTCTCCAGGAAATGTATTTTGCCGCCCAACATATGGATGAGGTGCCCTATAGTCAATTTAAAGCCTGGGTTCAGGAAGATAAAGTCGCCGAGATCTCCATAACCGACAAAGTCATTCACGGAAAATTAAAATCGGAAAAAGGGGAGGAGGATCCCCATTGGTTTCAGACAGTTCGAGTGGATGATCCCGAGTTAGTGTCTTTGCTGGAAGAAAAGCATGTGGAATATGCCGGTGTGATCGTTAGCACACTGTGGAAAGATGTGGCTTCCTGGGTCGTGCCTATTCTGGTCTTCGCCGGAATTTGGTTTTGGATTTTGCGAAAGATGGGGCAAGGAGCGGGCGGCGGTTTTATGCGAATCGGGAAATCCAAAGCTAAAGTCTATATTGAAAGCGATATCAAGACTCGTATGAGTGATGTGGCCGGAGTCGATGAAGCCAAAGTGGAACTTATGGAAGTCGTCGAGTTCTTGAAGACCCCGGAAAAGTTCACCAGGATTGGGGGACGAATCCCCAAGGGTGTGCTCTTAGTGGGGCCGCCAGGCACAGGGAAAACCATGCTGGCGAAAGCCATTGCGGGGGAAGCGGGCGTGCCGTTTTTCTCCATTAGCGGATCGGAATTTGTGGAAATGTTTGTGGGGGTGGGAGCGGCCCGGGTGCGAGATTTGTTTGAACAAGCCATGGCTAAAGCGCCCTGTATCATTTTCATTGATGAGTTGGATGCATTGGGAAAGGCCCGGGGCACAGGACCCATGATGCACGAAGAACGGGAGCAAACCCTCAATCAATTGTTGGTGGAGATGGATGGGTTTGATCCTCGTGTGGGGGTCATTATGTTGGCCGCAACCAATCGTCCTGAAATTCTGGATCAGGCCTTGCTCCGTGCAGGCCGCTTTGATCGGCAGGTGTTGGTTGATCGCCCCGACCGGCCTGGAAGAGCCGCAATCCTGGCCATACATGCCAAATCCATTAAACTGGCTCCTGACGTCGATTTAGATAAAATTGCCGCCATGACTCCGGGAATGGTTGGTGCCGACTTAGCCAATGTGGTGAATGAAGCTGCCTTACTGGCTATACGACGCAATCGGGAGACGGCGGAACACCGGGATTTTGAGGAAGCCGTGGAACGGGTGATTGCCGGACTGGAAAAGAGAAATCGCGTTCTCAGTGTCGAAGAACGGAAGCGAGTGGCCCATCATGAGGTCGGTCACGCGTTAGTG
>JAGQKG010000105.1 GCA_020430245.1 Nitrospira sp. | reverse complement strand
TGCTTTTCCGTGCCGGGAGTTTCTCCAATATGACCCGCAAAGAAGATTAGGACTTGATCATCTTTTTGTATTCGCGAAACAAGGTTTTGCCGCAACTCCCGAAGTATCGCTTTTTTGGTGGCTTGGGTGTTGTAAAGTGTTGTGACCGTAAATCCTTGATGCCCGAGCATGCGAGCTACGGATTTTGCATCATCGACGGCATAGGCCAAGCCGGCGAGATTCAGATATTTATCAATCCCTATGATCACGGCCCAGGATTTTCCCTGGGTTTCGGCTATATATTGGGCAGGAATTTTGTCGTTCACTTTACTGCCTGGAGTATCTGCGTATGACTGTACCGGGAAGAACAATGGAATCACACTGCATAACAAGAAGAAAGAGAGCAGCAAGATGCTGGGAGAGGGGAGAAATTCTCCTCTCAGCATGGGATTATGTATAAGGCGATCGAACACCGATCACTTGCTCCTATGACGTATGTCGATTTTACTCAAGAAAATTCTCGGAAAAAATAGGCAATGGCTCATTCTCTTAATGCATCAGAATTTCCTCTTTGGTCTCCTTCTCCGTTTCGTTAGATCAACGTGGACGGCTAGGAATGAAAGAAGATGTAATAGGAATGTTGGTGATCTCGTGGCGTTGTCAGTTCTTGAGACCAGTTTACTGGGTCTTGCCTCAGAGATGCCAATGTTGGCCTCGTGCGCGATTCAAAAAATAAGAGACGTTTCCTTCTTGAAGCCTGTCGATCATTTCCTTAAATTGGGAGCTTATGCTTAAGTGGAGGGCAGGTGCAGCCGGTTCCACTGGGAAATATGGATTGACTTCATGGGAAAGAGGTTATAGGATCGCCTGGCTTTCTCTACTTCTATAAGCGTCGCGTTTTGTGGACATGATTCCATCAGATAGCCACTTAAGCTGAAGAAGGGTGTGATATTAAAAACCCTTCTTTGGGACCTGTGGTGTTGAGCGTACCATCCCCCAAACCCATAGTTAAAGTCGATATTTGTGCGTGGACCATCGCGCCAAATCCTTTGTTTGGAAATTTTTTGAAAAACCGTTTTTTGTTTATTCTAATTTATGAGGAACCATAATGACCTATTGGCTCATGCAGAACATTTTATGCAGACGAATTCAGCCATTGGCCTATTTCTTTCTGTTGGCCATGCTCGTCATCAGTCCGGGTCTGACTCTAGCCAAAGACTTAAATAATGTGATTCCTGATCTTTATGGAGGAAATGGGTTTCAAACGGATCCAAATTTTGCAGGCAATCGATCCAATGATTTTGGCAATTCGGTGTTTAATTCATTTAATGAACTAACCAATGGCATTGGGGCTCAAACAGGGCAATTTGCGGTGAACTCTACCGTGGCGGCGTATCGGTTTGATATTGAGCGGGGAGTACCTGTTGAAGTTACCAAAAGCCTCGGTCCTCTCTTTGCGGAGCGGGCCGACACGCTTGGAAAAGGGCGATTTGATTTCCAGGTCGTCTGGTCAAACGCCAATTACAAAAAATTTAATGGGCAAAAACTGTCTTCCCTCAGTGCCGATGTCTCTCCGACTGCCGGGCCTGGAACGCCGCCCAATGCCCCAGGGTTGGATGAGCTATTGCAAATTGACCTGGACGTCAAAGTGATTACCAATTTTGTTGGGTTTTTTGCTACGTATGGCCTCACGGATAATTGGGACGTCAATCTTCTGGTTCCTCTTATTAATAACAAGATCAAAGCAAAAGCAAAGGCGACTATGCTTGATGCAAATGGTGTCCCTTGTACGCAAGGTGGAAATTGCAGTGGTATTTATGTGATCAATGGAACCTCACCCGGCACAGGAGATCCTTCAAAAGACAGTTCTTCGGGGGATAAAACCGGAATCGGGGATGTTGTCCTTCGAACCAAATATAACATGCTGAAGAATCATGAAATCTTGCCTGATTTGGGGGTTCGGGGGGATGTTTCTTTTCCCACGGGAAACGAGGATAACTTCATGGGAGTCGGAGAATTCAAATTCCAGGGATTGGCTGTAGCTTCTAAATACTATTCATCCCCGATCGGCATGATTGGACCACATGTTAATACGGGCTTCGTGCTCGTCAACAACAAATCCGAACTGAATCTTTTTACCTATGTGGCAGGGTTTGATTTGGCTCCTATTCCGGTCTTTGCCTTTTCACTTGATCTTCTGGGCCGTCATGAATTGGATGATAAGGATAACAGTGGAAAAGACATTATCGATTTGGCTCCAGGATTGAAGTGGGCTCCCCTTCCGAACACGCTTCTCCAGGCAGCAGTCCAACTTCCCCTCAATAAAAATGAAGGGCTCCGTCCGGATGCAGTCTGGACGTTAGGAGTTGGCGGAACCTTCTAACGCGTTGAATCGTCTCCACTGAGGCTTCTCTCATTATAAATGATGTTTAGAAAGGAAGGGAGTTGCCGGAAAATCGGAAAATGGAAGAACCCCAAGCTAATCGACATCCTGCGCGAGGCGAAAGCCAATCTGGATGCTCCGCGAGTCGGCGCTGTAACCATTTCGAAATGAAGAACGAAGGGACATCGGAGCGTTAGTCCAGCCCCCACCTCGCCTCACACGTGTTCCGCAGCTTCCATCATTCGCCTCTAACCAGGCCGACCCATTTGTTGGGGCATGCTGATAGTCGTCATGCCAGCAATCCTGGACCCACTCCCAAACATTTCCGCTCATGTCATGAAGTCCGAGACCGTTGGTTTGTTGGGTTCCGACTGGCTGAGTTCTTCCGGTACTGTTTGTGTTGAACCAGGCGTAGGCAGCAAGCCGTTCTTGTTCTGAGGTTCCCGCCCAAATTTCGTCTTTTCCCATATTTCTTGCTGCATATTCCCACTCAGACTCTGTGGGAAGCCGATAGCGAAAACCGGTTGTCTGCGATAGCCAGGTTGCATAGTCCATGGCGTCCTCCCACGAGACATTGATGACCGGATGCCTCTCACGTCCCCAACCTTCATCTTCAGGAAGCGGACGCCCCGTCGATATGGCGAACCGGTCATATTCTTCGAATGTGACCTCGAAACGTCCTAGAGCAAATTTTTTAATATGGACCTCTCGCAGCGGAAGCTCGCTTGACGTATCCTCTCCCCAGCTATCACCCTGCCGAAAAGTCCCGGCAGAAATGGAAACCATTTCGGGATCCAGATGGATACTCACTATCGGAGCGACCACTCTCAGGATAGACATTTTAAAAGCCTTATTCTCCCCAGCTAACCATGTGCCGAATCCACCCAATAGAATAAGAACTACCCCCATAAGTCCTGCTCTTTTCATCCATAGCTTCTGACGCTTTGCAAGCTGGTACTGTTTTTTCAGCATGGACACGGTTTCTGCATGTGAAGATTCCGGCGAGTTCAGGCTGGGTGTTTGCCCCTTAGACGAAGACGTTCCGACAGAAACCGATTGTTGTCTGAGCTTGTCTGGCTTTGGGTGATCAGCCAGCGGTGTGGAAGAAGATTTTTCCGCGTGAAGGGTAGGTTGGGTCTCGTCGTTCATAGTATGCGTATTGGGGGTATATGCATGCGAAAGGATATGGGTGCGCTGTTGTACCTTCTGCCATTTTTCGTCCTATTTGAAGAAAATGGCCTTTTCCCCTTTATGGAAGAATGGGGCCTCCGGCAATTTCTTACCGGAAGGACTTATCCTCCTTTAAAAATATTTTAACAGATAACTTCCTGAACAAAAGCAGTGTTTCTTAATCCAAAAATTCAATAAGTATTACACAAGTGGTGTTTTCGGTGAATTTAAACAATTGGCTGAACTCGTAACATTATTAAAGATTGTAAGGGCTTGTATCCTGAAGTCAGAGTTTAGGATATGAGAGATAGTTCCTGGGTATTAGAATGTTTTTGATCAAATGGGGAGGATCAACACATTGGAAGGGATGGAGGGAACTATGGGGTCTTTAACAGAACAGATCGTGGGTTCATCCCTGATACGGATACTTCTGCGTTTCTGGCGAATCCTCGCAGACATAGGATGTATGGAGCTGGCGAGAGGAATTGAACCTCCGACCTGCGGTTTACAAAACCGCTGCTCTACCGATTGAGCTACGCCAGCTCGGCAATTTTGGATCCTATCATACCAAAGGATGACGCATTCAACCAACATCAGATATTAAAAAATATTTTTCTCAATTAGTCGCGATTTAGGTCATTTGCAGGAGGACTTTTCGTACGCCACGTTGAGCGGCTTTTTCCATGGCCAGAACGCCATCCAGGAGCGGATAGCGGGCATGAATGAGCGGGTCGACTCGGATATACCCCGATTCTAATAGGCGAATGGCCGGAGGGAAAGGGCCACAACGAGATCCGATTAAGGATATTTCCTGGATGACAAAAGCCGCCATATTTAGAGACACGTCTCCATGATATGTGGATTTGAGCACAAGTGTGCCCCTTGGCCGAATCAATTGCATGGCTGTGGATAGCCCTTCGGGGCTTCCGGTGGCTTCCACAATCATATCTGCTCCTCGAGAAATATCAGCTGGGTAGCAGGTCACTCTGATTCCCATTTTGGTGAGCCAGGCGTCATGGTCTGCGTGGCGACCCAACAGGGTTACGGCACATCCCGTTCCTAAAAGAATTTGTGCGCATAGCACCCCTAACTTCCCATTTCCGATGACGACCGCCCGGTCTGTTGGTTTGATTGAGACCAATTGGGGAATTTCACAGGCCGCGGCTAGGGGTTCAATAAAGACGGCCTGATCGTCGGAAATAGAATCGGGCACCACATATAGGTTTTCAACCGGTAGGTACAGAAAATCAGCAAAGGCGCCATCTCGTCCCTGGATTCCTAAGGTGGTGCGATGAGGACAATGGGTGGGATGTCCGGTGGTGCAGGTTTCACAAACGCGACAGGCGGCATTGATCTCTCCGACGACACGTTTTCCGATTAATTCTGTATCTGGAGCCTCATCGACTATTCCAACAAATTCATGCCCCAAGACACCTTGAAAGGCCATATACCCTTTGATGAGTTGAAGATCGGTAGAGCAGATACCAGCTTGGATGACTCTGATCCTGGCTTCCCCTGGTGGACGTGGGGGAAGGGGAAGGTCGGTTTGAAGTTGAAGCTTCTGATGAAGAACAAGACCCCGCATACGGCTCCTTTATAAAATACCTGAAGAAATGAACATATAGAACCATAGCAAAAATACTGGCAATCTTCAGCATTATCTATGAATATTCCGTAAGACAGATTTTCACGGTATGGGTATCTATTCTCCGGCACGTTGAGAAATCCCTTCCAGCCTATTCTTATTAAGAAAGGTTTTTGAGACTTTGGTCGATACTTTGAAGGTGTGACGGAGGACTATAAAATGCCCATAGAATCATAAGGAGATGTCATGATGATTACCAGTATGGCCTCTGCGATTTCTGGAATCCGGTCTGGAGGAAAAATATTCAGTGTCGGTGCGCATAATATTGCCAATGCCCAAACAGAAAATTTCAAACGAACCCGAGCTTTCTTGGAAGAATCGTCAGCCGGTGGTGGGGTGAGTGTCACATTACAGGCAGATGAACGCCCCGGTCTCAAATTTCCCTCCAGTGAAACTTCATTCAGTCTCCGAGAAGGATCGAATGTGGATCCTGGCAAAGAAATAATTTCCAATCTACAAGCGGTGAACCTCATTGAAGCCAATATGGCTGGCATCAGAATTCAGGAAAAAGTTTTGGGCTCCCTCTTGGACATTACCGAGTAAATCTTCCTGCCTGAATGCCATGATTCCCCATTCGATTGAGCTAGATTTCTGATTCGTTTTCAACTGCTTTGCTCTATCTAACCTTTCCTACAGTGGTTTCGTGATCTTTAAACTCATGAGTTCGATGGATTTGTGCGTCTTCAGCAGTCCAAATTGCCGGTTCTGAAGATGTTTTGTCATCCAAGAATGTTTTTTCTTTCGTTTGAACGAAAGTCTTGACAAGAAGAAAGAGGTTCGCCTGCTTATATGGTTGTACGGGTGGCAGGAAAAAACTGTGGATTTGACTTTGAACGTGGGAAAACAATTATTGTAGAATCAAACGGTTATACGAAGTGAGGCGATCCGTCTTGGGGAATTTCTTGAGAACGCCCTAGAATTGTGAGCTAGAAATTTTCCTATTCACTCCGTTTCTATTAAATTTTTTGAACAGGAGATCGGGATGATGCACATGTCACGGTTGTTTGCTGGCGCTGCCAGGCCGTTTCGAATTGCCCCGCCATGGGGATTCCTTGTCCTATTTTTAGGACTGGGGATGGTCGGTGGATTTTGGGGAAACGGGTGGTTTGTCCCCGCCCAGACGCAAGCGGCTATACCCGGAGCGTTTATTGAAGGTTTTTCAGAAATTGTTGAAAAAGTAGGTCCGGCGGTTGTCAATGTGGCAGTGACTGGTGGGGGTGGACCATCTAGAGGCTTACCTCCCGGACCGTTCGGTGGGCCTCCTGGTGGAGGACCCCCTGGTGGTGGTCCAGGTGGACCTCCCGGCGGTGGTCCCGGCGGACCTCCAGGTATGAGTGCGGGGTCCGGCGTGATTATTGATTCTCGGGGATATATTCTGACGAATAATCACGTCGTGGAAGATGCAAGCGATATCAAAGTGTCCTTTCATGATGGACGAGAGATGTCAGCAACCGTGGTCGGGACCGATCCGAAGACCGATTTAGCGGTCATTAAAGTCAAACTTGAAAATGGCCCGCTTCCTTCAGTGGCGTGGGGGGAATATGAATCCCTTCGTGTGGGCGATGTGGTGTTGGCCCTCGGGAGCCCCTTCGGGTTACGCAATACCGTGTCTCTGGGGATTATCAGTGCCCTTGGCCGGGGCAGTGTCGGAATTACGGAATATGAAGACTTCATTCAAACAGATGCCGCAATAAACCCGGGAAACTCCGGAGGGGCCCTGGTAAATATGAAAGGTGAGCTTATCGGAATCAACACGGCCATTTTTTCCAGGACGGGTGGTTCCGAAGGCGTGGGATTTGCCATCGCAGTCAGTATTGCGAAAGATATTGCCGCAAGTCTGATCGAAACGGGGAAGGTGGTGAGAGGATGGATGGGAGTGGCTATTCAGGAATTAACGCCCGCTTTAGCGCAATCATTCCAATTACCCGAAGGTCGACAGGGTGGGGTATTAATTAGTGAAGTGCATGAAGATGGCCCTTCCGCAAAAGCCGGGCTCCAACGGGGCGATGTGATCCTTGAATACGGCGGAGAAGCCGTCAAGGATGTGAATCATCTCCGTAATATTGTTGCTCGAACAAAAGTCGGAAAGAAAAAAGAGATTAAAGTCTTACGGGAGGGCAAAGAGACCTTGCTGACCTTGGAACTGGGAGAGCGGCCATCCGATCAAGCACTTGCCAAGACCGGGCCGATAGAAGAAGAGAAAGCTCCGGCCATGGCCAAGCTCGATAACGTGTTGTCGGGAATGACGGTCGCACCGATTAGTGGAGAAAGCCGGAGTGAATTCAATATTCCGGAACAAATCAAAGGCGTGGTCATCTCAAAAATTGAATCAGGCAGTGCTGTGGAAGCTGCCGGTATTCAGGTGGGTGACGTCATTCAAGAAGTGAGTCGTCAAAGTGTGAAAACGATTGACGAATTCAAGCAGATTGCGTCGAAAATTGCCAAGGATGAGTTGGCCGTTCTGTTGGTCAACCGGCGAGGCAATAATCTGTTTATCGCTGTGAATCCTCAATAAGGGATGCGAGTACCAAGGGGGGCGACCGTGAGCCCCCCTCGGATTTTTGTGGCACAAAACTAACATGGCCAAACAAAGCAAAATTGGTTCCTGGTTTGAAGAGAAAGTCTTTAAGCCACTGGAAGATAAAAAAATGCCCGTCATGGAGCATTTGCAAGAATTCCAGTGGAGACTCACGCGTGCCGTCATTGTCATGGCCTGTGTTTTTGTTGGGACATTTTTTTATGCGGACACGCTGGTGTCCTGGTTACGGATCCCTCTGCAAAATTATTTCATTTTAGATTCATGGGAATGGATGCCATCGGATTTACCAAAAATTCCCTTCGTCTTCCTGTCCCCGGCTGAAGCCTTATGGCAAAACGTGAAAGTTGCCGGTTTATGTGCCGTGGTCTTGTCGACACCTCACTGGTTGTGGGAAATCTGGCAATTTGTTCTTCCAGGATTACATGCCCAGGAACGCCGATTTGTTGGACCTTTCACCGCGATTAGCACAGTGGCTTTTTATTTGGGGTTGATCTTCTGCTTTTTTGTCGTGTTGCCTTTCGCGTTGCATTTTTTGATTTCCTATGGATTGGCTTCGGGGTTTATTGCACAAATATCTATTGCCAATTATGTGGGTTTTATACTTTGGTTCATGTTGGTCTTTGGCCTAATTTTTGAAGTTCCGCTCGCGTTGACCTTAATGGCAAAATTAGGATGGGTGGATGCTCCGATATTACGAAAATACCGGAAGTGGGCATTTCTTGGCTCCTTTCTCTTCGCGGCTATTCTTACGCCCACACCTGATCCATTTAATCAATGTATTATGGCGATCCCCATGTATTTCTTTTACGAGGTGGGTATTATCAGTGCCCAAGTCTTTGGCAAGAAAAAAACTCCGGAGGATGAGGATGTCCTGGCGCCTACTCCTGCCTCTGGCTCGCCGGCTGTCCGGCGATCTCCATTATCCCCGCAACCAGTGGGAGCTGGGTCTGGTGGAGATGAGGAGTATGTCGATGTACCGGAATCGGGTCCTCGGTAACAGAAAGGTCTACTGAGAAACCTGATGATACGGGTAGCGGTAGTGGTGATCAGCAGCAAGATAGAATCAGGCCAAAACCCCGATGAAAATCGACAACCGTTGGAAAGGATCTTGACGAACCACCAATTGACCCTTCTATCCTATGATGTCGTGGCGGATGATCGTCAGGCCATTTCTCGTCAATTGTTCACACTGTGCGAGGTCAGTGCGCCTCACATCATTTTGACTCTTGGTGGAACTGGGGTGCGACCGACCGATTGGGCTCCGGAGGCAACCAGAGACGTGATTGAAAAAGAGATTCCCGGGATCGGAGAAGCCATGAGAGCTGAAAGTCTCAAAACGGTCAAAACCGCCATGCTTTCACGTGGAACAGCTGGAATTAAGGGGACCACCTTGATTATGAATCTGCCGGGTAGTGTGAAAGGTGTGCAAGAAAATTTAGACATCGTGTTGCCGCTCTTAGAGCATATGGTAGAGAAAATGGGAAACGTGGCCACCCAATGACATTGGTCCATGGCCGAATTTATATTATCCAAAAATATCATTCTAGTGGATACATGTGGAGGGATTCATGGCAACTGAGCTGAATATGATTCAACCATCCTCAAGTTCGAGTGGGGATGTCTGTACGTATATGTGGGCCTGTGCAATTTGTGACGAGACCGAAACCTGCCAAAAAGATCGTGAAGGTCATAGTCGCTGGTTGGTTGGAAAACGAATGGAGCGCATCGAGAACAAAATCCTGGTGATGAGTAATAAGGGCGGGGTCGGGAAAAGTACGATGACCTCCAATCTTGCCATTAGTCTGGCCCTCAAAGGCTATGAAGTGGGGGTATGTGACATGGATATTCATGGCCCTAACATTCCTAAAATGGTAGGAGCCGAAGGCCAAAAGCTCAAGATCAGTACGGGCGGCGGGATTATTCCGCATCAAGCCTATAATCTAAAAATAGCCTCGATGTCGTTTCTCCTGCAAAATTCCGATGATCCCATCATTTGGCGGGATGCGTATAAGTTTGAATTCATCAACCAACTGTTAGGTGGAGTGGAATGGCAGGACCTCAATTTTCTGCTTATCGATCTTCCACCAGGGACCGGTAATGAATCGGTGACAACGATTGATCTCATTGGTGATGTAACGGGTTGCGTGATTGTGTCCACCCCTCAGGAGGTGGCCCTCTTAGACTCACGCAAATCGGTTACCTTCGCCAGAGACAGTGAGATTCCCATCATCGGTATTGTAGAAAATATGAGCGGCTTAGATTGTCCACATTGTCACCAATCGATTGAACTGTTTCGAAAAGGTGGTGGCGAGGCCTCAGCCGCAGATATGGGTGTTCCCTTTCTTGGTCGGGTGCCACTGGATCCGGAAATGGTTCTTCAATGTGATCGTGGTGAGCCCTATGCGCTTTTTCATTCGGATCTTCCCACGGCCGACGCTATTCATGGGATTGCCAATAAAGTCGAGGAGTTCTGTAAGAAGAAAGATTCCCTGGTGAAGGTGTCGGCAAGGCCGGCTCCATTCAAAAAGGCCTAACCGGCGCCTAGAGCAGGGTGAGATATGTGCCCCAGACTATCTGACTCTTTAGGGATAACGAGTAGAATGGTCGAAATGGCAAGAATCGAATTTTTTCTGGCTACCATCATAAAATGAAAAAATCTAAATTTTTGTATGTTACCGTGGTGAAAACACTGAGTAGCGTGAAGGCGCTTTGAAAGGCTCACTTCAACCTTCTGTATGATTAGGCAAGACACATGGATCAGCTTACCTCGTTAGCTTCAGCCCAACAAACCGTCCTGGATGCGGCGCATCCTCTGGGCTGTGAAAAAATCGGGCTCCTTGATTCCTTAGGACGGGTATTGGGAGAAGACATTCTTGCCCCACGAGCCAATCCACCTTGGGACAATTCGGCGATGGACGGCTTTGCGGTCCGGTGGAATGACATTAAGCAGGACTATGCCATCACACGTATTCCCGAATTGAACATTGTAGAAGATGTTGCGGCCGGAGCGGTGGCTACCAAAACCGTCGGTCCGGGGGAAGCGATTCGGATTATGACCGGAGCCCCCATGCCGGATGGAGCAGATACCGTTGTGCGAGTGGAATATACTGAGCCTTCAGGCACCAAGGTTCGTATTATGAAGACTGAAGCTGGCCAGGGCGCCAATATCAGGCCAAAGGGAGAGGATGTCACCGAGGGAGAGTGCATTATCCCCAAAGGGACTCAATTGCGTTCAGGGGAAATTGGCATGTTGGCCATCCTGGCAAAATCATTTGTCCTCGTGTCACAGCGTCCACGAGTGGCCATCCTATCTACCGGCGATGAGTTGGCAGATCTGGATGAATCATTTGATGAACATAAAATTGTCAATTCAAACAGTTATGGTATTGCTGCGGCTGTTCAGGAATCAGGTGGGATTCCGGTTCTCTTAGGAATTGCAAAAGACGACCCTGCCTCCCTAAAAGACAAAATCCGGCAGGGTCTCACGTGTGATATTTTGGTGTTATCCGGTGGAGTTTCCATGGGAGATTATGATTTTACCAAACCGGTCTTTGCCGAACTTGGGGCGGACATGAATTTCTGGAAACTGGCGATTCGCCCGGGGCAACCTGTAGCCTTCGGGAAAATCCAAGGAAAGCTTGCATTTGGCTTGCCGGGGAACCCCGTTTCCTCCATGGTTACCTTTGATCAACTCGTGCGCCCGGCTATGCTGAAAATGGGTGGACATCGGAGATGGGAACGGCCGGTCGTAAAGGCGCTTTTTCAAGAAACGTTTTCCAAGCATACAGATCGGCGTCATTTCCTCCGCGGTATTCTTCAACAGGAAAATGGCGTCCTTACGGTCCGGACCACCGGTGGCCAAGGTTCGGGTATCCTCACATCCATGGTGAAAGCCAATGGATTCATTGATGTACCGGAAGAGGTCGAATCGCTCAAACCCGGTGATTTAGTAAATGTCCAATTATTATCCCGAAATTTTTAAACAACCGGCGCAAGAGTTTATTGCACTCATACCGGGTATTGGGAATTATTCGATCTCACAGAAGGACGTATAGGGTTCATCATGACACCTCCCATTTTGGGTTTTGTAGGTCGCTCCAACAGTGGCAAAACGACTCTGATCGAACGCCTGATTCCGGAACTGACACATGCGGGCTATCGAGTGGCTACCATCAAGCATGCGGGACACGGGTTTGATCTGGATACGGAAGGCAAAGACAGTTGGCGTCATAAACGTGCAGGGGCCAGTGCGGTCATCGTCTTATCCAAAGGCAGTCTGGCTATGTTCGCTGATGTCCCGGAAGAACTTCCTGTCGATCAAGTTCGG
>JAGQKG010000104.1 GCA_020430245.1 Nitrospira sp. | reverse complement strand
ACAGGGTATGTCCGGATTCTTGAAGCATAAGCGAGAGGGTCGGACCGGGACCAGCCCCAAAATCCAATCCGGAACTATGAGGTTTCAGGCGATTGTGGAGTGGTTCGGCTAATTGGTTTAAAAAATTTCGATAGCCAGGGTCGTCAGAATTGTTTTCATGGTGGTCGTAGTGATCCTTTTCCTGTTCGGGAGATATGTAATAGGCGGGTGGAACGAAAATGAGCCGACAGTGCCCGCAGGAGAAGTATGGCCGGCATCGGTCGTTTCCCACTAAGGTGGATTCCGGTTTGAAACACAGTGGGCAGGCATGAGAAATGGCGATAGGTTCCCCCCGTGAGGATTCAGGATGAGCAAGGAGTGGGATGATGGAAAATGGCCAGCCGGGCTTGAACAACCTTCTCAGTATGAGATTTTTGCATGCCAGGTCTCCACGTTCGTTTGCGGATTCCGGTAGGAGCCGGGTCGGTGAGCAGGGCCTGTGACACCTATTGGTTTCTTCCATCGGCACATGCGATACAGAGGGGGGCGGTGGGATCCACGTCTAATCGTTTTCTGGAAATTTCTTCCCCGCACCTCACACACCAGCCGAATTTGCCGTTTTCAAGACGTTGGAGGGCCGATTCGATACGCTGCAATTGAATGTGTCGACGTTGTTGAGCGGCTTGCGCCATCGCTTGTTGTTGGAGGGCATCCATTCGTGAGACGCGCCCGACTGCGGTTTGGTCCAGTTCCACCGGTTGGGCTGCTTCCTGCCCGGTGGAGGATACGGCCAACAATTCTCTCTGGAGGGTTAGGAGGGTTGCTCGAAAATGGGCGTAATCAGGAGTCGGCTGTGTCATGAGGGCAAAAGAATCAAAGAGGACTACGTGTCTCTTGTCGTATAAAATGGGTACCCGGGAACAAGGCATGAACGGTCTTGCGTTTGGTCGATGGTCAAAACAATGTACCCCAGCCAGACCGTGAAAGGCCAATGGTCGACAAAAGGAAATAAGAGCAATCTTTTAGCAGGGAGAGCAAATGGAAAAATTATTGAAGGGGTTGATCACGTTCCAGGAAGAGGTGTTTTTCAAAAAGAAAGAGCTCTTTGCGGGGTTGTCCGGCCATCAAAAGCCAAGAGCGGTATTTGTGACCTGCTCAGATTCACGGATCGATCCTACCATGCTCACCCAAACCGAACCGGGGGATTTGTTTATTATTCGAAATGCGGGGAATTTAATTCCGACCTATGGCGCGGCCATCGGGGGAAGCACCGCCTCTCTTGAATATGGGATCTCCGTCCTTCAAGTAAAAGATATTATCGTTTGCGGGCATACGGATTGCGGTGCTATGGAAGCCTTGTTGCATCAGGAAAAACTTCAGGAGCTTCCTGCTGTCAAAGCGTGGCTGCAACATGCCGAGACCACAATGCGAATTATGAAAGATCTATACACGCAGGTGCAGGGAGATGAGTTATTTGCGGCTACCATACGGGAAAATGTGTTGGTTCAACTCGATCATCTTAAGACGCATCCAGCGGTCGCAACGGGATTGCGTCGGGGAAATTTGCGTTTGCATGGATGGGTCTATTCCATCGGGACCGGTGAAGTGTGGGTGTATGACTGGGAGAAAAAAAGTTTCATTGATCCTCGAGAAAAAGGGGGGCAGTGATCGTATGATACTTTTCAGCGAAAACCCTTCGACTTTGTGACACTCCAGAGTTAGATGCGTGTCAGGGTGTTTTGATCAGTGTGGTGAAACACCTCAGCGCGCCCCGCAATCTGTAACTGCGTGTCTTCCTTATAGCTGAACCTCCAGGTTTCGTGAATGGTGACGGATAGCTCATACCGTATGGTTTTCGCAGCCTGATCCAGATAGGGATTGGAGAGAATGCCATACACACTGTTCCCCGCCTCAGCGGCCAGGTGAAACTCTTTGGCGTTAGGCTCCGAAGTCCCACCTGCATTCACCAGGACGCCTCGAGGGACCATAAAACACCGCATCACCTGTTGGGTGGCCGCATCCCACAACCAATACCCTACTTCTTCGTGAAACGGCTGTTCCTGAATCAATGGCCAGGCAACTGTCGAATAACGGAGGCCATAGAGCACTTGCGAGCCATTTATTACCGGTCCGATGGGTTCAAACTGTAATCGTTCCCGAAAATGAGTTTCGTGGCCCCCCTCTTTGGTTGGTGCAATATCGACACCCTTATCGCCTTCCCAGGTTCCCGCTAGAGTCGTGAGTGGACCCAAGTGCCCGATAATCTGGGCATCATCGGATTCGGAATGGTGGGTTCCGGTCATGAGGACAATCTCCTTTCAGGAATGTGGGAGCACAAAAGGGCATGAGGTGAAGTAACTTGTGATCTGCAGTTAAGGACTGTATCAAATCTTACGCTTTGTTTAAACAGTTTTTAGGACCACCATATTCGAATTGACTGCATCCAACGCATACCATGAATGGCGAGTCCTGCTAATTTGGGGACGCTCAGTTGCATGGGTTTGGTTTCCAAACATCGTATGACATGGGCCGCGGCCTGATCGACGGATATCATGAGTGGCTTCCAGGACGCCTTGGGCAGCTTCGTATCCACAAAGCCAAAGCGAATGTTGGTCACAAACACACCATGCGATCGGAGCTTCAATCCCATGGAGATTAAATAATGACTGAACCCCGCCTTCGATGCCGTATAGCCTGGCGAATCGGCGTTGTAAAAATCATCGGCGAGACTTGATAGGCCGATAAAATGCCCCTGTCTTCGCTCAAGCCAGCCGGGGGCGAGGGCGGCCAGGGTCCGTACCATCGATGTGAAATTCACGTCAATGACGCGGGCCTCCTGTGAGAGATCAGGAAGTGTCAATCTTGAGCCAATGGCCGCGCAAAAAATGCAGGCGTCAACAGGCCCTTCTTCGGCAAGAAGAGTTTCCAGGACCTGCGGATATTCGGGAGCAGCGATGTCCTGAACAATATGTCGTGGGCCCTCCGGACCAAGTGGGCTGGGACTTCTTGAAAGTCCGACGACGTGTTCGCCACGGGCGATCAGCGCGCGGGTCACTGCTGCTCCGATACCATCGGAATTGCCTATGAGTAAATAGGTGTGTTGCATGGGCTGTTGAATACCTGATTCACAAAACCTTCGCAATCCTGACATGAAAAACAAGATTTGTGAAGCCAGGGGTCAACTTGGATTAATGTCGGTTTCAAGGGAAGCTCGTGTAATTTCAGAGGTGTTGCCCGGCACTGGTGACAGGTGGTTAACCCCATGAGGTCCGCCTCAAGCTAACCGAAAAAGCGTGTGCGCTATGTCTGTGGATGTCTATATTCGAAATTCGGCCAGATCGTATGCCCTGGCTTTATTCCTGTTGACCGGACTCTTTAGGTTTAGAGTCCTGGCTCAACTGATTCAAGTCTGGCGTTCTGTGGGTATTCTTTCAGCATTCGAGGTCGGCAGAGCGGAGCCTTATCGTATCCGATATTGCTGGTGTTTGAATGGGTGATTCGGTGAGTGTGCCCGCGAATTGTGCTGCAAATGTTTCAGGGGCTGGTGGCCGTCCCGACAAATGGCCGAATCCTTCTCTCTCTGTGCGAACTCTATCTGGTGGGAATGGGTATTTGTTTGGTGATTTGTCTGACGGGGTCGCTCCTGATCATTTTTGGTTTGGTGCGGTTTTTCCCACCATATTTCATTTGGGCTCGCCACATTTAATGTAGGTCTATGGCTTGTCGCACGTCTCTGGCGCATCCCTGTTGAAACATATTCCGCCGGAGACGAATGCCTAAGGACGCTGTTTGGTTACGGAGCATACCTGGTTATTCTGGGCATGAAGATGTCGAAGAACCAACGAACAATTGAGGCTCCCGATTATTGTGGATGAGAGTTTTTTCGCGCGAAGTAATGTCATTATGTACCAGCCGACGCAGAATGCGTGGGTCATCAATGTTCGGATTTCGAAGATGGGGGGAGTTCGGCGATCGTTGGCCGTGGCAGAGAAAGCCCGGGATATGGGAACTTCGACATTGTTGTCACGCAAGTCAGAGAGATGAGCATCTTCACTCGAGCGGCGCCCCCTGTGATCCCGGTATATTTTTCTGGCTCAAGAAAGGGGGGATTGGAACCTATCTGCTCGAACACCTACAGCCCCAACTCTCATGTTCGGCAAAGAAGACATGCTTGATGCCACGTCCGGCAATGGGCAACCTGGTCTCATGCTGATTTTTGGAAAATCAAGTCAGGCCTTTTTCTCTTCTGTTATCTATCTGCTGGAGAATTACAATTAACCACAGCCCAGTTTTGCCCTGTTATCGTAGACAGTTTCGCAAAAATGAAGGAACAATTTAGATTCTTGTAGGGTTTCTGCTTCCCTGAAAGCTTTGTGGGCATCTTTGTTGATTAATTGAAGTTTCGAGAAATCCGAATGGACGCCTCTGATTTTATAGCCTGATCATGATCACCTGATTGCAGTTTTTTTGAACTTGAACACGCCAGGGTGGTTGAGGGAATTTGGTGAATAGGATGGCCGTAGCCTTTGATAAAATCGATTGCTATTCTGAGGAGCATCAATTTTTCTGAGGAAAGCCATTCTGAATGGTCCTCACCGCAGAAGTTGTGTTCTTTGTTTTCTTTTGACCGGATCACACCAAGTTAGCGCATAATGGAGTCCCGGAAGGGGATTTCAGGAAATCAATTCTTGAGGCTATTCAGTGGGAAATCATGACAACGAGAATCATTAATCTGTGGAATAAAATCCGGTCAAGTCTATGGTTCATTCCGACCTTGATGACCGCTTCTGTCATGGTCTTGGCTTTCCTGACTTTTTTTGTCGATCAATATTCCGCCCTGGGGCAGTGGTTTAGTGACCAGAGATTTGCCATAGGCCCTCAAGGGGCCAGGACCCTCTTGGCCACCGTGGCGGGTTCTGTCATTGGAGTTGCAGGTGTTTCGTTTTCCATTACTATCGTGGCTCTGACATTAGCCTCTTCCCAATTCGGTCCCAGGCTTCTGAATAATTTCATGAAAGATTTGACAAACCAAATGATCCTTGGAACGTTCATTGCCACATTTATCTACTGCCTTCTGGTGTTAGGGTCAATTCGGGAGAATAAGGGGGAAGTCTTTGTTCCCCAAATTTCCATCCTCGTAGGAATCCTCCTTACGCTTATGAGCCTGGGTGTCTTTATTTATTTTATCCATCATATTTCTATCTCTATACATGCGGAAAAGGTAATCACGGCTGTCAGTAAAGATTTAAAGAAAACCATTAATCACTTGTTTCCTCAAAAGAGAGGCCAAGGCAAAACGGAAGGAGGTCCAGCCTCTGAATCAACAATTCCCCCTAATTTTGAACGGGAAGCCCAGTTGGTTCTCTCTCCAGCCAGCGGGTACCTTCAGGCGATTGACCAACAGGGAATCATGGATCTGGCAATCGGGCAGGACTTACTGATCCACCTCAAGCATCGTCCGGGTGCATTCATTGTGGCAGGAGAGGTCTTAGCCAGCGTTTGGCCTCCGCAAAATATTGAAGACGCTCATCTGAAGAAAATAGCACACACCTTTCTTATCGGAAGTCAGCGGACCGAAGAACAGGATGTGGAATTTTCGATCCATCTGCTGGTGGAGCTGGCGGTACGTGCCTTGTCTCCCGGCATTAATGATCCATTTTCCGCCATTGGATGTATTGACAGACTTGGAGAGTGCCTCAGTCTACTTGCAGGGCGAACTCTTCCCTCGCCGTACTGCTATGATGACACGCACCAGTTGCGGGTTATCATTAACCCTATTACCATGGAGGGTATTTTTAACGCGGCATTCAACCAAATTCGTCAAAATGGGGGAGCTTGTGTGGCGGTCGGACTTCGATTATTAGAAACCTTTGGAGTTCTGGTTTCTACCACTGACAACCCCACCGTGTACGAAGCTGTACGACATCACGCTAAGATGGTCAAGGAGGAAATGCTCAGGCATTTAAAAGAAGGAGGGGATCTACAAGAAGTAGAAACGCGGTATAGGGACATTCAAAAACTCTTGCCGATAAAATGAATGTCCCACACCGCTTCGTACCGTTTGGTTTTATTTTAATTTGGATGTGGCCTTGTCCATGGCTTCCTTCAGGCTAGACCATCCACCCTCGACGCCGGATTTCACATTGTCCCATGCTTGTTCAGTCCCCACCTTCATGTCTTCCCAAGCTTCTTCGCTCGCGGCCTTTACTTTCTCACACTCATGCTTGCCAGATTCGAGTTTGGTCTGAAGACCTTTCACCTTGTCCTCCAAGACATCGACCCGTTCATGACATTCTCGTTTGGCCTGTCCTTCAAGTTTTTCTGCCTTGACCTTTAATTCCTTAATTTTGATTGAATACTCCTGAACTGTAGATTCCCAAACGGAAAGCTGCGTTTCTATCTTTTGTGGATAAGCTTCTTTCAACCCCATAACAAACCCTCCTTAGTTGAAAATCAAACTTTACTTAATCGACCGGATCAAATTACGACTCAGCCCTATGGGGCCTGTTGAAAAAAGCCGCCAGCGGCGTTCTCGTCGTTTTCCCTGGAAATGCCTCCGTAGCCTGGTTCCCGTGCACATGTTTCAAAAAAATTGGAGCGCCACATATCTCCTGTACATTTTAGGAGGGGTTGGCTAGGATGATAAACCAATCGGGATAATTTCAAACATTCCGTTATGAAAAAGAACGTCACCGTGTTTGTATCCTATGCCCGCGCCAATCGTGATCTGGCGACCCGATTTTTGAAGAAGTTTAAAGAGCAGGCCGCGCCCTCCAAACAGTATCACTATACCTTCTGGCGAGATAACGATATCCTGGTAGGCGAAAAATGGCACGAAGAAATTCAATATGCCTTGGGAGAGTGCGACGTGGGGTTGGTTTTGCTTAGTCCTGCGTTTCTCGGGTCACAGTATATTCAGAATAACGAACTTCCTAATTTTGTGAAGAGTGGCCGTAAATCCCTCATTCCGGTCATGTTGCAACCCATTGATCTGGAACGTCATGATCTGAAGGGCCTGCAACAGACGCACATCTTTCGGCTGGATCGCCCACGTTTCGCCTCTCCGAAAGCCTACGGGGAATGTTCGGGTGCTCATCGTGATCAATTTGCGTTGGAAGTGTTTCGGCAGGTCGAAGCCCGTTTGGATAAAGTCGCGAGAAAATGATCTGTGCGAGACCTGAATATTCTTGGCGGATCTTAAGGAATGATGGTTTTATTATTTCACGCACGTCTGGATAAATCCTCATGACTGAACCCACGATTATCTGTCCTCAGTGCAAAACGGAAATCAAACTGACTGAGTCGCTGGCAGCTCCTCTCCTTGAAGCCACGAAACGGGATTTCGAACAGCGACTTGCGCAAAAAGATGCTGATGCCGCTAAGCGGGATGCGGCCCTTCGTGAGCGGGAAGCTGTGCTGGCCAAATCTCAGGAGAGGTTCGAAGAGCAAATGGCTGACAAACTCAAACTCGAACGCAGCAAAATCGTGGCGGAAGAAGCCAGAAAAGCCAAGCTGGCGCTCTCGAATGATCTCGAACAGAAAGCTAAGGAAATACGTGAGATTCAAGATATTCTTAAACAAAAAGATGAAAAGCTTGCCGAAGCACAAAAAGTTCAAGCCGATCTACTCCGTAAACAACGGGAACTGGATGACGCCAAACGCGAATTGGATCTCACCATAGAAAAGCGCGTGCAGGAAGGGCTCACCGCCACCAGGGATCAGGCAAAAAAAGAAGCCGAAGAAGGGCTTAAATTTAAAGTCATGGAGAAGGAGCAGACCATCGCTTCCATGCAAAAACAAATTGAAGATCTCAAGCGTCGTGCTGAACAGGGGTCGCAACAACTTCAGGGCGAAGTCCAGGAGCTCGAACTCGAAGCGATGCTCATCTCAAAATTTCCCCTGGATCAGATTGCACCCGTGGCCAAAGGCGAGCATGGCGGCGATGTGTTGCACCAGGTTGCCGGCTCATTCGGCCAAGCTTGCGGCACAATCTTGTGGGAATCGAAAAGAACAAAAAACTGGAGTGATGGCTGGCTCATCAAGTTACGAGAGGATCAAAGACAGGCCAAAGCTGAAATCGCGATCATCGTCAGCCAGGCCTTACCTAAAGAAGTGGAATCATTCGAATTCATCGACGGTGTTTGGGTCACCCATCCCAAAGTCGCCCTCCCCGTAGCCATTGCCATGCGTCATACACTCATGGAGGTGGCCGGTGCGCGTCAGGCCTCGGAAGGGCAGCAAACCAAAATGGAAATGGTCTATCAGTATTTGATGGGTCCGCGCTTCCGACAACGAGTTCAAGCGATCGTCGAGGGGTTCTCCTCAATGAAGGAGGATCTTGATAAAGAGCGGAAAGTCATCATGAAGCAATGGGCTAAGCGTGAAGAGCAAATTGATCGGGTGATGATGGCGACTGTGGGCATGTATGGGGACCTTCAAGGCATCGCCGGGAAAACGTTGCAGGAAATTGAAGGGCTGGAACTTCAGGCCTTAGATGCGCCGAAGGACGAATCCGACGGAAGATTATTGTAAATCCTTTTTCCCTCTCCTGCTGCCAAAAGAAAATACTTGGCATGACTACGATCAAGCGGGTAGGACTTCTATGCCAGAGTCTTACAGTTTGTTTGTTGAATTCTAATGAGTCATCTAGTTTTGCCGATAATTCTCCCCTTTGTATTAACGCATAGTTTCTGGCTTTCTATCGTGTTGCCTTCAGGCCTGGACTGTCCGATATTTGGTTTATTCCAACGCCAAATCTCCTCCATTCTTTCTTGAAAATCTAGAAAATTACAAATGGGCCGAAGGGGATCCGTTCCACTGGCCTACCCATTGCGGTCTCCTAACATACGACACTGGTTTGGGGAAATTTGTCCATCTGCGCTGCTTAAGGAGTGATGCAAATTGCCTCACTTTCATGCTTGAAAGAAAAAACCCTTTGGGAAATACCACTTTGATATTGGCACGTAACTTGGAAAGACTTATCGAGACAGGGGCAGGAGTCAGGAGTTCTACATCATCAACAAAGGAGACAGTCCTGATGCAAATAATGAGACAAAAGATTCAATCGAGAACCTGGATCATCGTCGCAACGGTTTTTTTCGCTTGCGCCTCGGCTTGGGCAGGTAGTGCCGGGGATCTTCAGCCACGGGTCCCATCCGATCGCATGGAACAGGCGCTGTCCTTTACCAATCCCTTTACCCCCACAGAGGAATTTATTGCGAATGGAAAAAAATTATATGAAGGCAAGGGTTGGTGCGCCTTTTGCCATGGATGGGAGGGGACAGGGGCCCCAACTGCGGGTCGAACCTTTCCTCCTGATGTCAAAATGCCAACTAATTTTGCTGATGCGGCCTGGCAGGCAGCCAGAAGCGATGGAGAACTGTTCTGGGTTCTGATTCATGGGAGCCATGGTACCGATATGGTGGCGTATATGCCGCAGTATATTACGGACAAGGAGGCGTGGCAGATCATTGCCTATCTCCGAACGTTTGGAGGGACATAATCGCGTATCTAGTTCAACAGAACACACATCATCGTTCGAACGGATTCTATCATTGATTCATATATGAGGAGGGGCATCATGCAGGAACAACCATTCAGAAAACGTCAGATGGTAGGGTTTGCCGCTCTCATATTGGCCGTGCTTGGCGGGTGTAGTCATTACGGAGACCACGAAATATCGAAAACCGCCAATGCGACCATTCAAGGATGCACGGATCCGGCCATTACGGGAACTGCCACTCTCAAAGAATTTGCATCTGAAGAAGGCCTCAAAAAACTGTATGTCCAGATGGAGGTTAAGGGATTAAGGGATGGGAAGCATGCGGTCCATATTCATGAAGTTGCCAGTTGTCAGCCGTGTGGGGCTGCGAAGGGCCATCATGATCCTGGGCCTTTTGGCAAGTCCACACCTGATGCGCCGGATTTTAATCATCCCTTCCATATGGGAGATTTGGTCAATATGACGGTCGTCAATGGTGTTGGAACCCTCCATGCCGTGACCACCCGGGTTGCGTTATCGGATGGCAGGTTGAGCGTGTTCGATGAAGATGGCAGTGCGTTCATTATTCATACGAATGAAGATCTCTATTGTGATCAGGATAGCGAACTCAACCCGGGGTGTGCCGGGGGTGCTCGTGATGCCTGTGGAATCATTGAACCGGTAACTTCGATGTAGGCGGAACGTGCTCGCTTTGACCGGGGGTTCATATGAAAAAGTTGGTATAGGCCTCGTGTGGTTGTCGGATGCCTTATATGGGAAGACACAAGGAGGAATGATGAGACAGACATGGCAATGGGCGAGTGGACTTATCCTGGTGCTGGTTGTGAGTGGATTGCCGGTGGCAGCACAGCAACATGGGCATCAACAAATGATGATGCCGCGTGTCCCCGCGGACAAGCTAGCTGAAGCCAGAGCCTTGCAGAGCCCGTTGCCGTCCTCACCGGACATTATCGAAACAGGCAAATCGATCTATGAAGGGAAGGGTGGGTGCGTCAATTGTCATGGGGTGAGTGGACGCGGCGATGGCCCAGGTGCAGCGACTCTCAACCCCCCGCCTCGTGTATTCCGGTCACAGGGGTTTTGGAGACATCGGTCTGAAGGGGAAATTTTTTGGGTGATCAAATATGGATCGCCTGGGACCGGGATGATTCCCTTTGGTGGGATGCTATCAGATGATGAGATCTGGACCGTGATGCAGTATGAGCGAGGTTTTGCCGGAGGTCCATCTGGTGAAAGGGGAGGTCCTCAGGGACGTGGACGACATCAGGGGCGAGGCATGATGAAACATCAATAGAGGTCAGGAAGGGAATGCCGTGGGGCCTGGAGCAATGACCATGTTTGCCTAACAGACAGAACAATGACATTCACACAACCATAGTATGCATTCTAAAGGAGAAGTGACAGATGACTAGGCGTTTAAATCGGATTCCACATGCAACCGACGAGAAGGGTGCGGTGACATGGTTCGTTGGGCTTGGGTTGGGAATCATCATGGCCAGCCTGGCTGTTGCCGGAGGCGGGGATATCGAAAAGGGCAAAACGTTCTATCGACAAAGTTGTGGGCATTGTCATGGATTGAACGGGCAAGGTGACGGAGAAATGGGTGGATATTTAAACCCTCCTCCGGCCAATCTGGCCAGTGAAAAAACCCAGTCAAAGTCAGACACCGAGCTCAAAGAAGTGATCATGAAAGGTCGGTCAGGCACGGCCATGGTCGGGTTCGAAGGAGCGTTAGAAGATACTGATCTCATCGATCTTATCGCCTACGTTCGGTCCTTAAAGCCTTAAAGGAGTTAGTTTTTAGAACATTTAATCGGGGATGGCACCCCAACGCCGCTGTTAGCTGATGATACCTAGTCAAAGGAGTATAACTCATGGAGATAAAGGCAATGCGAAATTCGACACTGGTTATTGCGCTTACTCTGAGTCTAGCCGCTGAGACTTTCGCAGCGGGAGGTGGTGGCAACGTGACATCGGACCCATCGAAACACTTCGACCCGAAGGGCAAGATGCCTTCGGAGTACACGATCGAGCTGCAGAAGGAACTGCGAGCCACGCTGCCGTTTGATGATAAGCACGATTTCGAGGAGGCCAAGAAGGGCTTCATTGCCGCGCCGGATTACAAGCAGATCAAGGCCGAGGATGGGCATATCGCTTGGGATATGGCCAGCTACGAATGGCTGCTAGAGGATAGGCAGCACGACTCTATTCACCCTTCTCTGCAGCGGCAGGCGGTCATTAACATGGCCTACGGTCTCTACGAGGTGGTACCCGACAAGATCTACCAGGTGCGCGGTTACGACCTGTCCAACATTAGTTTTATCAAGGGTGATACCGGTTGGATCGTCATCGATCCGTTAACCTGCAAGGAAACCGCTAAAGCGGCCTTGGACTTTATCAACAAGAACGTTGAAAAACGTCCGGTGGTGGCTGTGATCTATTCACATTCGCATGCTGACCACTTTGGTGGGGTGCGCGGCGTGGTGGACGAGGCGGACGTGAAAAGCGGCAAAGTGCCGGTCATCGCCCCGGTGGGCTTCATGGAACACGCGATTTCCGAGAATGTCTACGCTGGCAATGCCATGAACCGCCGGATGTTCTTCCAGTACGGCGTCCT
>JAGQKG010000103.1 GCA_020430245.1 Nitrospira sp. | reverse complement strand
TTCAAGGTATTCAGCGAAATATCGGGGATCGCCAGGAGCAAATTTCTTCAGGAAAGCGGGTGAATCGCCCTTCTGATGATCCTGCGGCATCCGAACGGATTAATCAGTTTCGAAATGTTCTACGGACCACTGAACATCGTTTGAACACTGTCAATGAAGGGATGGGACGGCTCAATTTATCCGATAGCGTCCTAGAGCAGGCTGGGAATACCGTCCAGCGGGCGAAAGAACTGGCTTTGAATATGGCGAGCGACACGAATACGTCCGTGGAGCGACGGAATACGGCTCAGGAAGTGCAACAACTGATCCTGGGCTTGGCCGGCATTGCCAATACTCAACTTAATGGACGATTTGTGTTTGCTGGCAGTCAAACAAAAACCGAACCGTTTATCCCGGGTTCGGCCACGGGATCAGCCAGTACCGCAAATGGGGGAGGTGCCAGTGTTGGCGTATCTGTGGGGTCCACGTCGGCATTACAGCCGGATGCCTATCAAATCCAGTTTACCTCCTCGACACAATTTGATGTTCTGAATCTGACAACGAATCAGACCGTATCCTCAGGCAATACTTATGCATCCGGAGCGACATTCTCGTTTGATGGCTTGGATGTCACCATTACGGATGGAGGCGGGCCCCCTGCCACCGGTGACCAATTTTTTGTACGAGTCGGCTATACCTATCAAGGTGATGGTGCGGGGGTGGAGGTGGAAGTTGGTGATGGTCGGACCGTGGAAAGCAATGTTCCTGGGAACCAAATCTTTTCGGGTCCCACGGTGGATCTGTTTCAAAATCTTCAGGATTTTCATCAGGCTTTGGTGACCAACGATGTGTCGGGCATTCAAGCGGCCGTCGGTCAGTTTGATCAGGCTCTCTCCCAAGTAAACGATGCCAGAGCTACGATCGGTGCCAGAGTCAATCGACTGGATACTATCAAAGATGGTTTAGACCTGTTGAGTGTGAATACGCAAACACTCCGGTCCAATTTTGAGGATGCCGATATCGCTCAAGTGGCTTCTGATTTGGCTACGCTACAAAACACGCTTGAAGCTTCAATGAGCATCCTGGCGCGTCAATTTCAGACGAATTTATTAGATTTTATTAAATAAGCAGGGGAAAGGCCTCCTTTTTTCATTGGACTGAATAGTGATGCCCCCGTGATTGAATAGGTACGAAACGCTATGCGAATTCTTGTTGTTGATGATGATCCTCTCACACTTCATAAGGTGGTGTATCGATTGCGTCAGTGGGGACATGATGTCATTGCCTGTGCGGATGGAAATTCCGCGTGGAAAATATTAGAACAAGGAACGGTGCCAAACGTGGCCATTGTGGATTGGATCATGCCGGGGATTAACGGCCCTGAGCTATGTCAAAAAATCCGCGGTAGAACGGATTGTCCGTATGTATATATTGTGATGCTGACGGGACGGAACAATCCCGAGGATCTCATCGCTGGATTGGATGCCGGAGCTGATGATTATCTGACCAAGCCTTTTCTGTTAGGAGAATTGGATGCACGATTACGAGCAGGGAAACGAATTGTCGATTTGCAAAATGAATTAATTTCGGCTCGAGAAACACTTCGCATCCAGGCAATGCAAGATCCCTTGACGCACATTCTGAATCATGGGGCCATCGTCGATACCTTGCTACGAGAAATTGATCGGGCCCATCGGGAAGAGCAACCCCTGAGTCTCATTCTGGCTGATTTGGATGGATTCAAGAATGTGAATGATTCCTATGGTCATGTTGCGGGCGATAACGTGTTGATTGAAGTCGCTAGACGGATGCGTCTTTGCTTGCGTTCATATGATGCCATTGGCCGCTATGGCGGAGAAGAATTTCTTATGGTGTTGCCCAATAGTGATGCGGCCCAGGCTGTGCGGCTCGCTGAACGCATTCGAGTGGCGGTTTCCCAGAAACCCTTTCGACTCCACAATGCTGATTTAACGGTGACGGTCAGTCAGGGGGTCACGACGTGGACCGATCCCTGCCCAATTCCCATTGAACAATTGATCCAATCTGCAGACGGTGTCCTCTATCTAGTCAAAAACAGCGGTCGAAATGGTGTGGAATTTGTGCAATTTCAGGGGCATCTGGACGAAACCTTTTCGCGCCTCACAATTTCCTCAACCTCATTGAAACAATAACTATGGCTTCCATTCTTATTATTAATGACGATCCGGTGCAACTCCATCTCTTGGCGAGTTGGCTCGAAAGGGATTACTTTGTGGTCAGTCGTTTTCTCTGTTCTGAAGATGCCTGGCGGTGGCTCCAAGAGGGAAATGTGCCTGATGCCATTGTCCTTGATCTTCATATGCCGGGAATCAGCGGATGGCGTTTTTGCGAATTATTACATTCCTTCTTTGGGGCGACACAGGCGATGCCCCCTGTCCTTGCCGTTTCCGCCACCTATGCCGGGATTAATGCTCAAGACATTTTGAAAGACCTGGGAGCCACAGCATTTCTTGCCCTGCCGACGGATTCTCATCAGTTTCGGCAGCAGGTTCGCCAGTTGGTGGAAAGTCCTCCAACTCCCCAGCGTCCACATATCTGGATGGTTTCGGCCCACAATGCGGCCATTCAACGAATTCATCACATATTTGTTGAACGGGGATGGCACGTGGTGGATTGGCAAGCGGGAAAGCCGGCTCAGATGGCCGTGGATCTTGTGCATCCGGATATTATTCTCATCGACGATCCACTGCCAGACATGACAAGCCAAGAGTTCGGGATTTGGTGTAAAGGCACATTTCCTCAGACCATGTGTATTGTCCTTGGGGAGGAATCGATGACACGAAGATCCCTTCCTTCTGCGACCCATGTCGATGCGTATCTACCAAAGGCGTGCGATCCATTGAATATCATTTCATTATGTGAAAAAGGTCGTTGGGAACGTGCACTGTCCCGAGTGGAACATTTATTGGATATACGTACCGATGATTTACGCGAATCTGAAGCCCAATTTAAGGAGTTGTTCGAAACGCTTCCCGATGTTCTGGTTATTTATGATCATCGTGGAATAATCACTCACGTCAACTCTCTCGGAGCGCAGCAATTAGGGTATCCCCCATCTGTCTTGATGGGGAAACCTTTTTCTTTAATCAAATCTGATCCATCAGGCCTGGAAACCAGTTCCACAATGTCAGACCCTGTCCGTGAGGGTCTGAGATGGGAGGAAACGGTCCTTCGTCAAAAAAACGGCAGGAATCTTCCGGTAGAGATGATGGAGCGAATGGTTCAGTTTCAAGGGCAACGTCAAACTTTTTTCATAGCTCGCGACTTGACGGCAAGAAAGCACATGGAGCAAGAGAATATGGCTCTTGAGGATCAGCTGCGGCAGGTTCAAAAAATGGAGGCTATCGGTCGACTTGCCTCCGGGGTTGCACACGATATGAATAATACGTTAACCGCAATTATGGCCCATGCAAGTTTGTTTAAGATGCGGTATAAGGCTAACACCCCCTTATGGACAACTGGCGATGTCATCGAGAAAGCCGTTCGTCGTGGAAAAGAATTGACTTCCCAACTCCTGGGATATGCTAGGCAGGGGAAACATCATCATGTGACAGTCGATACCCATGAAGTGATTCAGGAAGTGATGAATCTCCTTGGAAGAACGATCCCAAAAAGGATCACATTTCGAGCGGATCTGTCCGCCTTAAGGCCTCACGTGGTGGGAGATCCCAATCAGCTATACCAGATTCTTATGAATTTAGGTGTCAATGCTTGTGATGCGATGGGTGAGCGTGGGGAACTGCTTGTGCAGACTTCGAATGAAACGGTAACACCGGAATACGCCGCGCGTGTTCCAGGACTGTGCGCAGGCGATTATGTGTTGATTCGGGTTACCGATACTGGGATGGGAATGTCATTAGAGACTCAACGACATATTTTTGAACCATTTTTTACCACGAAAGAACATGGCCAGGGAACAGGAATGGGATTGGCAATGGTGTATGGTATCGTCAAAAACCATCGTGGGTATATCGGGGTGTCGAGTTCGCTCGGGTGCGGAACGACCATGCGTGTTTATCTTCCGGATGCGCCGTGTGCAAATATCAAAACCAACACAGTTCATACGGCAGAACCTTCTCACGGGACAGGACATATTTTAGTTGTCGATGATGAAAAGGATGTGGGGGAAGCGGCTCAGGCTATCTTGGAGTTTCTTGGCTATCAGGTGACGGTCGTGTTGAATGGGAAGGAGGCGGTAGATCTCTGTCAGGACATGACGATTCCTGTGGATGTTGTATTATTGGATTTGTTGATGCCTGAAATGGCGGGGGCGGAATGTTTTGAAGAATTGCGAGTGATTCGACCAGATCTCAAGGTAATCCTCTGTACGGGCTATGATCGAAACCATGCAGTGCAAGATTTATTCAATCAGGGTGTCGTTGGTTTTATTCAAAAACCGTATAATGTCGATGAATTGGCTCGTGTCTGTCAGGTTGCTATGAAAAGTGACAATCAGGTGGAACCCTGTGGTATGGGGAGAAGGCCCTAGGCACAAAAAAATTTGGAGAGAGGACCCGAAGGCTGGCGCCCCTCAGCATGAAGATGAAACTAATGATCTATTTGGAGAACATACCAACATGAAAATTCAGACGAGTCGGTTCGGTATGCTGGATGTGTCTGACGACACGATTTTAATCTTCCCATTTGGGCTGGTGGGTTTCCCAGCGTTCCGACGGTATGTGGTGCTCGACCCGCCAGAGGATGCTGATTATCAGTGGTTCCAGTCCGTAGATGAACCAACCTTAGCTTTTGTGATTATGGACGTGCATCTTTTGCAGCCAGATTTTCGCAACAACCTATGCGAAGAAGGACTGGCTGAGCTCGACATGACTCCCATCGATTCAATTTCAATCATGGCGGTCGTCACGATACCCTCGGATCAGCCCGATCAGGCCACTGCGAATCTTCGTGCCCCTCTTGTCGTGAATGAACGAACGAAACACGGGAAACAACTGATTCTCCATGAATCCATCCCCTTGCGCTATCCATTATTTCAAAATTCTACCCAGGGCCAATCTTACTCCGAAGTGGCGAGAGAGGCCGCATCGGTGTAATGAATGCACGCACATCCTGGTGCATCGGGGCAAGGCAGGTGTATTGCGTTTATGTTGTTGGGACGATTCTTTTCCGCGTGATTTTTACCTCAAAGCCAAGGAAGGCACCATGCTCATACTCACCAGAAAAATTGATGAAGCCATTCGTTTAGGAGATGACATTCGCATTGTCCTTGTCCAAATAAAAGGAGGACAGGTGCGACTCGGGATTGAATGCCCGTCGCATGTCCGTGTCCTTCGTGAAGAATTATATGAAGCTGTCCGTCAAGAAAATCTGAATGCTATATCCTCAGATCCGAAACATTTGGCCAACCTACCCAGACAGAAAAGACCTCAGGCGAAACCTACCGAGCAAACCTAACAAGACGAAACTCCCGTTCAGAGTCATTCCTGGTATGCCATCACATGGTCGCTTCAGATCCTTGTGAGCTTTGCCTGTAATTACAAACTTCCCCGTTTGGGCGAGGAACTAAAATCCATAGCCTGGGCAAGAGGGCTGTTTCCCTCTTGCCAACCGGCAAGGTTGGAGTTCCAACTATTGGGAGCTCCGCTGCGAAGGCACCAATGGCGTAGGCTCAATAAGCCTTTATGGCCTTCTCATGTCTTGCCTTCAACATTCCTATCCTTTTCCCTGCAGAATTTTCCTGGTTTCTCAGCAAGGAATTCCTAGTCGATAATTTAATTCTGAGTGATGTGGAAATCGGCTTCATAGTGCCCTGAAACCCTGCCGTTTGACTTTGATCGACATGGCATAAAACTTGAACTTCTAAAAATAGAATAGTTTTTGGAAAGTGTTGAAACCTCTCATAAGAGAATTTATTTGGACAGCTTTCCCTCGATAGAAATAAGCCAAAATATGGGATTGAATGTATTGATTTTTAAATATTAGGAGTGGAAGTTCGCCCATGAAACCCTATTTAAAAAGCCCTGCCTATATTTTCAATAAAGATGAAGGAGTGTGGCATCGCCCAGAATATACAGGCATCAATTATAGTGATGGTGAGCAAATTGAAAGCCGATTGAAAACAATTGTTTCCGGCGCGAGCGATGTCAGTGTAATGTCTGTCGAATTGGCTAAATCCTGTACCGATTGGCATTCGCTGTATCATTTGTCCCGGAAACGCGTCAATCTGCTTCGACCATTCGAGGAACGATTGCAAGGGAAAGATGTGCTTGAAGTCGGTGCAGGTTGCGGTGCCCTCACGCGTTATCTCGGTGAAATAGGGGCGGAGGTGGTGGCACTGGAAGGGAGCCTCCGTCGTGCATCGATTGCGGCATCGCGTTGCCGTGGGCTGAGCAATGTTACAGTAATTGGGGAAGTTGCTCATAATTTTGTTTCTGGAATGCAGTTTGATGTAGTTACCGTTATCGGGGTTTTAGAATATGCCCAAAAATTTTTTCCAGGTGATGGGGCAGACCCTGTTGATGCGATGTTGGGCTATATGAAAGGGTTGCTAAGACCTGGCGGTACATTGATTGTCGCAATCGAAAACCAGCTGGGGTTAAAGTATTTTGCCGGATTCCCAGAGGATCATATGGGGAAACCCATGTTTGGCCTTGAAGAACACTACACCAAAGGGAGCGTCGTGACCTTTGGACGGAGAGAGCTTGGCAGGCGGGTAAGTGAGGCAGGACTAACTGGACAGGAGTGGTGGTATCCCTTTCCAGATTACAAGCTTCCGAGCTTGATGGTGTCGGAAGATGGTGCCCTGCCGCCAGATGGTATTGATCTGACGCCAGTCCTGCGTAGTGCGTGCACCGACGACCCGCAATGTCCACCGCGTATTCATTTTAACCAAGAACGGGCTTTGCGCCCAATTGTTCGTAATGGTCTTTTGCCCGATTTGGCGAATTCCTTTGTTTTACTGGCGACAGACCTCGTTTGTAGGGAAAAATCAATGGTTCCCCTTGCAGTACATTTTGCAACGGAAAGAAGGCCGGAATTTGCCAAAAAAGTGGTCTTTGCAAAGAAGAATCAAGGGGTCGGTGTTACCTCTCAAGTGCCACTTTACCCTACTGTTAAGGTAAACAAGAATTCGTTGGTTAGCCAACGGCTTGTTGACCAAACCTTTGTAAAAGGCGAACTTTGGCAAGACCGGCTTGTACAAATCATGACCAGCCCTGGGTGGACGATTACGCAAATAGAAGGGTGGTTGAAAGTCTGGCTGGAGGCGTTTTTTGACGTTGTCGGTATTCAAAAGTCATGCGATATGACCAAGGAAAAGATATCAGGACAATATCTTGATCTTATTCCACGTAATATGATCATGGATGAGAATGGTGTGACGACATTTTTTGACCAAGAGTGGGTGCTTGGTGAAGACCTTGAGGTTGGTTATGTTGTGTTTCGTGCGTTGTTTTCTTCATTTTATGCTTTAGGCATGATAGCGCCGACTGGAGAAAAGATCCTTCCTACGATTCTTGGTCTCATCAGGGAGGTTGGACAAGGGGCGGGGTTTTCATTTGCCGACCAGGAGATCAAGCACTATCACGATCTGGAATGTGCCTTTCAGCAACTTGTCGTGGGGAATTGTAATCTCAGTTACGGAGTAATGGCTGGAATGCGGTTCCGTGTATCCAATACGCAGTCGGCTCCGGATGGTCAAGGTCCTGAAGCGCATGAACAGAACGTAATTCTTAAACAGGCGCTATTGGAAAGAGAGGGTCAGATTGAGGTTCTTACTCAAACGGTAAAGGATTTAGATGAGCAGTTCATTCGGCTCAATCGTGTCTTGTCTGAGAAGGAATTCGCCAAAAACCTCCCAGCCCCAAAATTTTGTTTGGATAATAGAATTTCCTCCTCAGGTCCAAATGCTCAGGTGGTTCCACATGTCGTGGCGATTATTAATGATCCGATTTGCAGTCAAATCCGAATACTTCAAGCACTCACCGCAAGTGCCAAGAAATCTTGGTTAGGAGGAATAATAAAAATTGAGGGAGCCGAAGGGAGTCATCCTCACCAATTACCAAGTGGACCTGGAACGGTATGGATTGTTCAGCGAACCTGTCGAATGGAAATCGCTGATATGGCTATCGCTCGATCGACCGGTACCCGGTTCGTGCATGATATAGATGATTTGCTCTGGAAGATCCCAGAAGATAATCAAAATCATCAAGTAGTTAAAAGGTGGCTTATTGACCATTTGATGAAATTGCTCGAAATGGCAGATTGTGTGACGACTTCTACCATACCCCTAAAAACGGCTTTGGAACGGTTAGGAATAAAGGCTACCGTTCTGCCGAATTGCCTGGTTTCCGAAGAGTGGAGGGATTTGAACCCTCTACGAAGGGTTGGGGCTAGGCCACGTGTCGGGTGGGCTGGGCAGGTAGGGGTGCATCGTTCGGATCTCCGCTTCCTTGGTTCGGTGTTCGAGGAGATGGGTGATGAAGTTGAGTGGGTATTTTTAGGGGAAGTGCCGGAAGATCTTCGTCGGATTGAGGTCAAATCAGAGATTCATCCCATGGTGCCCTTAGGCCAATTTCCAACAAAACTGGCGAGTCTAAACCTTGATCTAGCTTTAGCTCCACTGGCAATCAATGAATTTAATGAGGCAAAAAGCGACCTTCGCCTACTGCAATATGGCATATTAGGGTTCCCGGTCATAGCCACTGACATTTATCCTCATCAAATTGCACCGGTCACGCGTGTTTCCAATAATCCTCAAGCCTGGGTTCGAGCTATTCGGGATCATCTTTATAATCCGGATAATTCTGAGAAAGAAGGCAAAGTTTTAAGGGAGTGGGTTCTAAAGCATCGAATGCTGGATTCCTGGCTACCGTATTATCGAGAGGTGTGGCTAGGAGAATCTTCAATCAGGCACGATCACTCTACCTTTTCCGAAATGGGGAATAGCGAATCTCAATCATTTTCGACTTCAGCAATTCCAATGGTTGAAGCAAAATTTGTGTGCTCCATTATAATTCCCGTATGGAATCGTGGTGATTTAACGAAACAATGCCTGTTGCATTTGGCCGAAGTAACACAGGGATGCCACTATGAGGTTCTTGTGGTGGATAATGCGTCGACGGATGAAACTCAGAATTTTCTGGCTTCTTTCGGGGGGGATATTCAGGTAATTCGCAATACCGAGAATCTTGGATTTGCGAAAGCCTGTAATCAAGGGGCTCGTGCCGCGCGAGGAAAGTATTTAATTTTTCTAAATAATGACACCATTCCACAACCAGGATGGTTGTCAGCTTTGGTTGATGAAGTTGAGACGCACCAGGATGTTTCCATTGTCGGCAGTAAACTTTTGTATCCGGATAACACCATTCAACATGCCGGGGTGGTTTTTTCCAAAAACTGTCTTACTCCGTATCATATTTTTAATGGTGCTCCTGGCGATCTCCATGCAGCCAATATTCGTCGTGAATTCCAGGCGGTGACTGCAGCCTGTTTGCTGATTCGCAGAACGGACTTTGAGGCTATTGGGGGATTCGATGAGGGATTCCGAAACGGGTTTGAGGATGTTGATCTCTGTTTAAAGATTCGGGAGTGTGGGAAAAAAATTATCTATCAACCCAAAAGCCAATTATATCATCTGGAACATCAAACTCCCGGGCGCAAAGATTCCGACGCGGAACGTCATAATGGCAATCTCCTGTTGAATCGGTGGGCTTCAAAGATTGTGGTGGATGAAGACGTATATACCGTTCCGGAAGGTTATGCCAACCGTTATTATTTCCGGGATGGATGGCTTCGACAGTCTCTCGAACCTTTTCGAAGTGATCTGGAACGGAATCAGTGGAAACGGGTTCAACGGGTGCAGGAGCTCTTATTAAGTCGGCGATATACCACAGCCCATGGCACACAGGCTGAGGACGAATGTGAATTGCATTCTCTGCTTTCCGAATCTCGAGAATGGCCCGAAGATGGTGAAGTGCTTAAATGGGGAGCTCAACTCTGCCAATCTCTGCAGCGTTTGGATGGGGAATGGGAATTTTTGAAACGGATACTGAGTATGGGAGAAGATCGAGCGGCACGGGAACGTCTCGCTAAGCTGGCGCTCAGTGTAAAGGATCTATCTGAGGCGACTGATCAAATCCAAGCGCTCCTTCAATCTGATCCCAGCAATGGGTCGGGTCACTGGTTGCAGGGAATTCTCTTGATGCAATCCCAGCAATGTGCTGAGGCGGCCCTGTCATTTCGTCGCGCTCTTCAATGTGGCGTAGATTCTCGAAAAACCAGAATTGGTTTGGGAATGGCGTGTATGGGGATGGGAGAGTTGGAAGAAGCCTGGAGGATTTTTGAACAGGTGATGGTCGATCATCCAGATGATGTCGAAGCCATGAATGGGTTAATTCAGGCCGGAACATCCCTTCAACGATGGAAAGGCTTGGGGAAGCGGCTTGCACGGTATGTCGATCGAAATCCCGCAGACTGTGATATGCGCTTTGCTCTGGCCGGGGTAGAATTTCGTGGAAGTCGACTCGATGTGGCCAAGCAACAATTTCAGATGTTAAGCCTCTTAAAACCCGATTATGAGGGATTACACGATTTAGAGGTTCTCCTGCAGACGGCACCTCTTGACCATCATGCGCTTGCAACTTAAATGGAAGAACTTTTTGCCTAGTCAAGTTAACCTATGTCCCGAGCCCTCTTAATTCAATTAGCTCGGCTGGGTGATCTGGTCCAATCCCTTCCTGTACTGACTGCCCTGCAATCTGCCTATCCTGAGCGGCCTCTTGATCTCCTTTGCCCTTCACCCTTGGTGGCGCTTGGAGAACTTTTTCCTTGTGTGGACAGGGTTTTCCCTTGGAATGGAGAACAATGGCATGAATTGGCCACGACCAAGATGACGGATTGTGATCAACAACTTGCCCGAGCCACACGCTATTTGGCTGACTGTGCCTTCCCCTCGTATGCATTGGCCTATAATTTGAATAACCATCCTCGAGGGATACTTGCTGCCCATGTATTGAGTGATCTGGTTGTCGGCCTTGGAGAACGTGGACCCATGAATCAGACGCTTCCGGCATGGGCGGAATATTTACGCCGGATTGCTCAAAATCGAGGGAGCAACCGGGTGCATTTAGCGGATGTGTTTTGCGGGTTGTGTCAGGTTTCTCCGCCATTGGATGTTCCCTACTTAAAGGCCCCGGAGGTGCCATGGCCCTTTGAGTCGGAACTGCCGGTGAATGGTGAACCTTCTACTCTCATCGGAATTGTTCTTGGTGCGGGAGATACTGACCGACGAGTTCCTCTTTCGGTATGGCAAGACCTGATTGCTGCATGCGCTGAGCACATTCCTCATTGCTATCTGCTTTTGGTCGGTGGTGCGGGAGAACGGGAAGCAGCATTGGCCTTGGAGCATCGCCTTCCCGTTAAATATCTCAATCGGGTGGTGAATGGGTGTGGTCGGACTCCATTGCCCCAGCTTGTGGCTCTTCTTAATCGGTGTCAGTGGGTTGTGGGGTCGGATACGGGACCATTGCATCTTGGAGCGATGTGTGGGGCTCGGGCGATCGGCTGGTATTTCTCCCAGGCCAGAGTCCATGAAACGGGCCCCTATGGCGTTGGTCATTATGTGTGGCAACGCGCGGGAACGCAATTTCGGGAGAGTCTAGATGACCGTGAATTAAGAGCTGCAACATCATCCTCTACCTATTGGCCTGTCATGGAAACCGTCAATTTAATGCGGGAAGCCTCGGTGAATGCAACAACAGATGAGTGGGATCTCTGGACCAGCAATAGAGATGAGTGGGGGGCGTTTTATACCAGGGATGGGATACCTGACGATTCTGTTCTCCGGCGAAAAGATACGTGGGAAGCGTTGTCTCAGCTGGCGAATCAAGATATTCGGATGGAAATCTCGAAGTAGTTGGGAATGCTCCGGTAGGTTGAAGACAGGGAGTCGTGTTTTTAGGGTAATCAACCAGGAACAGATAAATGGACGTGTTGAAACAGAATATCAGTATTCTTCGCGACCAGGATCCGATTCTTGCTGCTCAGATTCTTCAGGTACCAGGAGGAACTCTGTCGATCCAAGCGGCTAAATCTGGAATGCCCACCGCACTTGTCAACTCCCGA
>JAGQKG010000102.1 GCA_020430245.1 Nitrospira sp. | reverse complement strand
ATGGTAGACATGGTATAGGACTCATGTGGTCATGAAAGAGGTTTTGGTTGAAGTCTTGAATGAGAAAATCGTGTCTATGCCTTCACTTCGCTCGACAATGAAAAGGTGGCAGTATCTCGGCATTGGGCTAAGTTTTTTACTGGTCGGGGCGGCTTTGGTATCCCTTCACCATATTTTGGCCGAAGTCCATCTTAGAGATGTGCTTGCTCGTTTCCATGGAATTTCTTGGTCTTCTTTAGTTCTTTCCAGTTTTTGTGTGGGAGGAAGTTACTTTGCCTTGACAGGGTATGACGTTTTGGCCCTCCGTTATCTTGGCCGGCCCTTACCCTACGCCACCACCGCACCCGCTTCTTTTATTAGTTACACGTTTAGTCACAATATTGGGTTGTCGCTCATTACGGGAGGCTCTATCCGCTATCGAATGTATTCGCCCGCTGGCTTCTCGGCAGTGGAAATTGCGACATTGACTGGATTATGTGCCTTGACGTTTGGTCTAGGAGTCAGCCTCATGCTGGGTCTGGCTCTGATGATCGAACCCGAGAGTCTGGCTCTTATGGATGGTCTGCCCGTCATCTTCAATCGAGTGTTAGGCCTACTTATTCTGCTTGGTGTAGGAGGCTATACGGCTATGACGGGACGGTCCAAGCAGACGTGGCAGCTTAGGAACTGGACGGTTGTGTTGCCAAGCTTCCAGATGACGTTTGGGCAACTTGCCCTTGGTGCGGCCGATATTAGCCTGGCTGCATCCGCCTTGTATTTCGTACTGCCTCCGGATGCGGCCATGAGTTTTCCAGACTTTATTGGGATCTATGTGGCCGCCATGACCATAGGGGTGTTGAGCCATGCGCCTGGGGGTCTTGGAGTATTTGAAGCGGTGATGCTTCTGGCGTTTTCCCATGTGGAGCCTGGGGCTTTGTTTGGTTCCCTGCTTGTCTACCGCTGTCTTTATTATCTGTTACCGTTCGGTGTGGCAGCGTGCATCCTGGCTTGGCATGAACGGCAGTGGGGGAGTGCTGTACTCACGCCAACGCTTCAGATTCTTCAGCGAGGGGGGCATGCGGCGGCCCCTCTTGTCTTGGGGGGAATCGTGTTTGCGGGCGGGGTCATTCTTCTGTTCTCCTCAGCTACTCCGATTTTAGAAGTCCGCCTTATGACCCTACGGCATTATGTGCCGTTGCCCTTCATTGAAGCTTCACATCTTTTGAGCAGCGTCGTGGGTCTGTGGTTGATGATTCTGTCTCGTGGATTATTTCGCCGGATGGAATCGGCGTTTCATGTGGCCCAATGGGTATTGTGTGGGGGAATCCTGTTTTCTCTTCTGAAGGGATTTGATTACGAGGAAGCCTGCCTGCTGGGACTTGTTTGGGTGCTGTTAGTCTCAAGCCATGGGGCATTCTATCGGAAAACGTCATTATGGGATCAATCCTTCACTATGGGCTGGTTAGGCACCATGGGGGTATTTGTCGTTGCCTCAATTTGGCTGGGAATTTTTTCGTACAAACATGTCAAGTATTCGCATGATCTTTGGTGGGAATTTGCCTATCGGAGTGATGTTTCACGCACGTTGCGGGGGCTAGTTGCGGTCATGGTGCTTGGGCTCGGATTTCTTGTCTTTCAAGTCGTGAGGCGAGTGCCCCCCCAGGAATCTTTGACCCCGGACAATATGGCCAGCATTCGGTCTCTGGTCGGACGGGCTTTGCATACCGATGCCAATCTGGCCTTGTTAGGAGATAAACGGTTTTTGCTATCTCAAGAAGAGTCGGCTTTTGTGATGTATCAGATTGTTGGGCGAAGCTGGGTGGTCATGGGGGATCCCGTAGGGGAGAAGGAGGCATGGGAACCGTTACTCTGGCGGTTCCGTGAACTCTGTGATCAATATGATGGGTGGCCGGTTTTTTATCAGATCGGCTCCGAAAACCTGCCTCAATACCTCGACATGGGATTAACCCTTCTGAAAATCGGTGAAGAGGCGCGAGTGGATCTTAGTCATTTTTCCTTGGAAGGCAGTCGCAGGAAAGCTCTCCGGCATGCGGTGGGTCGTACAGCCAAGGAACACGCGGTCTTTGAACTTGTGCCGGCGAATCAGGTGCACGTCATTATGGAGGAGCTTGCCCAGGTGTCAGACGAATGGTTAGCGGAGAGGCAAACCGGTGAAAAGGGGTTTTCTGTCGGGCGATTTTCTAGTGACTATCTTGAGCAATTTGATGCGGCCGTGGTTCGATGGAACGGAAAGATTGTGGCATTTGCCAATATCTGGCTCGCGCCCGAAGGACACGAACTTTCAGTTGATTTGATGCGACATCGTCATGAGATTTCCTATGGCACCATGGACTTTTTATTCATCAATTTGATGTTCTGGGGAAAGGGGCAGGGGTATCTATGGTTTAATCTAGGGATGGCGCCGCTCTCAGGGCTTGAATCCCATCCGCTCAGTTCCGTCTGGAACCGAATTGGTACATTGATTTTTAGACATGGAGAACACTTCTATAATTTTGAAGGATTACGAGCCTTTAAAGAAAAATACGATCCAGTTTGGACATCCAAATATCTTGTGGTGCCAGGTGGGATAGCGCTTCCTCAAATCTTATTCGATGTGGCGGCCCTCGTATCTGGTGGAACTAAGAAAATTTTTCATCAATGACTATTGGACTCTTCTGTCTGGCTGGGGTTAACCACTTAATAAGGTCTTGGCAGACCTGCCGAAAGTGGCAAAAAGGTGATGGATATCAAATATGCCAGATTTTTCCCACCTTTCGGCATGGCGTTCCCATTTCAAGCATAGGGTCTGGTACGTTGGCTATCTGAGCGCTCAGTCTTTTCTTGTTGGTGTCCCTGCGGGTTCAGGCCGAAGAGACCAAAATCGTTGGACGTTTCGGGCGAGTCTCAGTCTCCCAAGGTGCCGGGGAACCCAAGTAGGTCGTGTTGTTTGTTTCTAGTGATGGAGGGTAGAATTTGTGGGCTGTGAATATGGCGCGGCACTTTGTCGATCTTGGGGCGATGGTTATTGGCATCGACATTAGGACCTATTTGCTGAATGCGGTTTTGGCGCTTGATCGCTTTTGCACTAATCAGCAGGTGATTTCGAAGCCTTGAGCCAATATACTCAGAAAGCAGTGGTATTATAGCAAGACAAACCTCTAACCATAGTCGGGTGTGTCTCATCGACGGGGACAAACAGGAAAGGTGGGTTGGTTTGAGGGGCACTACATTCTTGTGGTCCTGCTTAATTCTTCCGGATCTTGCGCTTCGCCTCAACCCAATTCTCAACCTCGTGTGTTTTGCGTCGGCTTCGCCGTTCATAAAGTCAATAGGCTCATTTGACAATCTGTGGTGTTATCTCCACCGAGTTTCGGACTTCAACGGGGTTTTTGCCAAGAAAGGCTTGGAAGTCGGATCAAACATCCGATATGCAAGCAGTTTCACGCGGTCATTCAGAAGAAACCACACTAGCGCATAGCCCCAGACGAACAGCGCCCAACTCCACCCGAGTGGTGTCATCAAAAAACCATACACTGCGAATAGAGTCGCCAGGATCTGTGTTCCGAAGACAGCTCCCCAGAGAATCGGTGCAGGTCGAATAGACCAGAATGGCCCGCGCGTGCGTGTGACGAAAATCGTCAGATGCCCTGCTACAGATAGCTTCAGGTAAAGCAGCGACTGGATAAAGTTTCGGTCGAGGTGAAAAACGCGTTCTCCAAGATAGAATAGGCCGAACGACGCCATCACGCCTGTAACTCCAAGGATCGTGGCGATTCCCAATACCATGTGCATGTTCCAGGCTTCGGGCTTGTCATTGTGGTGAACATTATCATAGGCAATGGACAGGATGGCCCCGTCGTTGAGTAAGGCCAGCATCACAATCATCACTGCCGTGACTGGATAGAAGTTGAATATCAGGATGGAAAGCGTCATGAGTAGTAGGACGCGGATCGTCTCCGCAATGCGGTAGATCGCGTAGCTGTTCATTCGCTGGAAAATCTTTCGGCTTTCTTTGATTGCATCGACGATAACCGACAGGCCGGGCGTCATGAGTACGATAGACGCCGCCGCGCGAGCGGCATCCGTAGCTCCCGACACGGCAATGCCGCAGTCGGCTTTCTTCAATGCGGGGGCGTCGTTTACCCCGTCCCCCGTCATGCCAACGATGTGGCCGCGTTGCTGCAAGACATCCACGATGTGGAACTTATGTTCGGGGAATACCTGAGCGAAACCGTCGGCCTGCTCGATAGACTCGGCCAACTGTCCTGTCTCGTGATACTTTGTACCGCTGAAGCCGTCTGCATCGAGAATATTGGTGCCCAACCCTAATTTTATGGCGGTTTCACCCGCGATGGCGAGGGCATCCCCCGTGACCATCTTCACGTTGACGCCCATTTGACGAGCCGTGGCAATGGTGGCCTTCGCCTGTTCCCGTGGCGGATCGAACAATGGCAATACACCGAGAAACTGCCATTGACCATCCTGATCGGTGTGCGCCACGCCCAAGGCACGGAATCCGCGCGCCGCAAATTCGTTGACCGCCCTCTCGACGAGAGGCTTGATCTGCTCTGCATTGGCCGACAAATCCAGGATCACTTGCGGCGCTCCCTTCGTCACTTTGAAGGTTTTTCCGTCGAGACCCCTAATCTCAGCCTCGGTGCGTTTATGCACCGGATCGAATGGCTGGAAATGAACCGCCTGGTATCCTTTCAAGGTCTGATCGTTTTTCACCCCGCCCAGGACGGCCATGTCAATGGTGTCCTTGTTTTCTGTCCGTGAGGCTAGCGCCGCGTTGAGGATGATTTGTTCGGCAGGAATATCGTTCAGGCTGAAAGGAACCCCCAGGGTCAGTTTGTTCTGCGTCAGCGTGCCCGTTTTATCCGAGCACAGAACGTCTACACCCGCCAATTCCTCAATGGCGGCCAATCGGGTGACGATTGCCTCTTTTTTGGCGAGTAGGCGTGCCCCGACCGCCATAGTTACCGACAACACCGTCGGCATTGCCACGGGAATTGCCGCAACCGTCAGCACAAGGGCAAATTGCAAGGTGGTCAGCATCCGATCACCCCGGAACAGCGCGACAGAAATGATTACTGCCACCAGAGTCGCCGCGAGAAGTATCAGATAGTTGCCGATCTTGAGCACCGCCCGCTGAAAATGACTGACGGTATGAGCATCTTGCACCAGTTGTGCAGTCTTTCCGAAATAGGTCTTTGCGCCTGTGGCATAGACCATAGCGTTGATTTCGCCCTGACGGACAATTGATCCCGAGAATACTGCCTCGCCGACCTTGCGCTCGGCAGGCAATGACTCACCCGTCAATGCGGACTGATCCACTTCGATCGGATCGCCCTCCAACAAGCGAGCATCCGCCGGCACGATATCGCCCAGGCGCATGCGGATAACATCGCCGGGTACCAACTCACGCGCCGCTAGGGTGGTCCATTTTCTATCACGTTTGACCCTGGTCGTGTTCGCTAGTTTGGCCTTCAGTGCGGCTATGGCATTGCCAGCCTGATGTTCTTCCAAAAATCCAACTACGGAGTTGGCCAATAACAGAACAAGGATAATAATAAAATCGGGCCAATGCCGATTGATTGCCGAAAGAACCAACGCCGCTTCAATCATCCATGGAATCGGACCCCAAAAATAACTGAGGAATTTCAGGAAGGGATTGGTTGTCTTCTCCTCTATCTCATTGGGTCCATAGTGGGCTAGCCATTTCTGTGCCTCGGCTTGACTAAGGCCGTCCGGCGACGAATCCAATTTCATTTCTACTTCCGGCAGGGGGAGTGTCTGCAAGTCATTCTTCGCATTGGCTTGGTCCTTCTTGAATTGCATGACAGAAAATCCTCCTGTCTTTGCGATGCATCGCGTGAACGCGAGAGCTAAGCTTTCTCCAACCATTGCCGTGCCTCCGCGGTTACGGCATGATGGAAGTAGCGGATCGTCGCTTTTGTGAATGGTTTGCAGAACGCTGCCATCCCACGCTGCCACTTCTTTTCCCCGATCATGGCGAGGCGCTCAATATCGGAGAAGTGCTTGATGCCGAACTTCAAGTCTTCCCACGCCGCACCGGCTTCCCAGCCGTGAAAGTCCATCATGTCAAACAGCACACGCAACGTGCCCTGCTGCCGGATGAGTCGCTCGAACTCGGGGACAAAACGCTCATAGTCGGCTTTGGTCAGCTTCCCCCTCACGTGAACAATGAGAACCTTTCCGCCGTGTTCTTCCTTGAGTTGAATGGCCATGGTAATTTTCCCTTCGGTTCAGCAAACGTCACCCCATTAACATGGCACTGTCCGCCGATTTCGGGGATACTGCCATTTCACTTTTGACGTGGATTTTCAATGTTCTCCTAAGCATGGGCTTGGTGCGCTGGCTCCTTAAGCCATCGCAATGCGTCTTCATATTCGGATTCAGGGAAGTGTTTGACCACTGCATGCACCAGATGGGCGGCGATCTTTGGCACTTCTGTCAGAAGACGGCTATCGCTCACTACGGCCAATCTAGTGATCTTGCGGTGATGGCTCTCGATGAACCGCATATGTGCCAGAAATGCTTGGAGATTTACCAACCGGGAAAAGTTTTTGCATGAATTAATACCCCGGACAATTTTCCATATTCTGCGATGTACGGATTGACTGTTTTGGCCAGATCCTCAAAATCGTCCGCTTCAAGGGGCACATCAGGTTCAAGCACAAGTATGCCTTCCGGTCGAACTAGTTTGTGATTGAGCATTATTGTTCTTTCCATAATAAGGGGGTAGTTTCAGTTCATTAGTCCCGCTTTTCATCATCCGCCTCGCAGCAGGGGTTCGATGTCAACCCAGACGCCGAAGGGTAGGGTGATCACTTCCACAAAGCCAAAGATGGCCACTGAAATAAGGGCTTGGAACTGGGGCACGAAGTACAGCAGTGCCAGGATGATGATAAGGCCATATTGGTCGAGCCGTCGATACAACCTAAGGCTTTCCCCGGTGAGCAGGTACTGGAAAATGCGGGAACCGTCGAGTGGTGGAATCGGAAGCAGGTTGAAAATGGTAAGGAGCGCGTTTAGGAAGATCCCCACTGCGAGGACCTCTGTTAGCCCAGTAGTCCTATCGGCGAGGCCGAGCCGGGTCACAATTAAGAGGAAAATCGTTAATAGGAGTACGAGGAATATATTCATTCCGGGTCCGGCTGCTCCCACCAGTGCCCAGTCCCGTCGAGGACTTCTCAACCGCGAGACGTGGACTGGAACCGGCTTCGCTCCGCCGAAAATAAAGGCGGATCCAGAGAGAATCAGGAAGAGGGGTAGCAGGATTGTGAAGAATAGGTCGATGTGAGGAATGGGGTTCAATGTAAGCCTGCCCTGCTCCCGTGCTGTAGGATCTCCTAACCAATCTGCCACAAATCCATGGGCCGCCTCGTGGCTGGTAATGGAGATGACAGCCACAAGTATCACACCAATCATCGTCGGCAAATCCATCTGCACACTCCTTTCATTCCATGGGAACCGACAGGCCGGGTATAATTTCAGCTGGCACCCCTTAAAAGACTTGCTGTAATCGAAACAGGCCACGAAATTCTTCCAGCCTCAGCCATCTAAGCAAGTCAGGGAGGTGTTCTGAATCTACAGGTTTTGGTCCTTTTTTTCGTCTATCTATTTAGGTGGAGTCGCTCCACTTCTACTTTCGGGTCTCTGGCATGTCCCGGCCGTACTTATTAATATCCTTCTTGTTGGTTGTGCAGATCCCACTTTCTTCTTGAATCAGCCCCATGGTCTTCATCTTCTCTTGGGCCGGCTTGGATTGTAAGAAATGGTTCTTACCCATGATTTGCCGGTCCCAAAGTGGTGGATGGATGGTTATTCTTCATCAATTCCTAAATCTACACCAAGATATCCACGCAGAAGATCATGTCGGGTGTAGGTTTTTGTGACGACTCCATTTTCCTCGACACAGAGATTCAGGAGGTGTTTCTCATTCATGAGTCTGATTGCCTCTTTAATCGTCGTATCATTGTGAATCAGATAGGTCTCTGTTGACATAATCTGTTGGGCTGTGACGGTTTCAAGATCTTTCGAATGATCCAGGGCTTTGAACACATCAACCTCACTGACAAATCCCAGGTATTTCCCAGCATTATCTAAAACTGGCCCACCAGATAAATGGGCTGACAGCAAGGCAATCGCTATTTCCATACATGTCGTTTCAGGCCTAAACCGTAAGGAATTCGTGTGTATAAGCGCCCCAACATTCATGAAATGTGGTTGAGATTGATTCATGGGATCCTCCTTGAAAGTTATTGAGAAGATGTATAAATAGTTTTGACTAGTCAGGCCAATTTTTACGGTCGACTGCAACTTGTGAAATTAAGTTATCTGTCCGCCATCTCATGAGAACAAACAAAGCCGGGTTGATGCATCAAGACATCCAATAAGGGTTCAAAGGGATCGACCAGGAGAGCTCTTAGCATTCAACTTCATCACTCTCCTAATAATGAACTACTCGGTGTCGTTCTTTCGGCCATTGGGCTAATGTGTCTAGCAGCTGCCCTACATTACCGAACGTGACATCAATCAGAATATTGTCCCTATTAATCAGGAAAATGGCGGGCACACCCACCGGAATATTCATGACGGTATCCTGCCTCCTCATCCACCTAGTAAGTTTCGTTGCCTCCATTCTCTGTTCGAATCACGGCCCACCGATGATCCCCCATGAGCGGGTGGAGGAGATGTCCCTTGATTGCCCTGTCCCACCCTGGATTATTTGCTTTATGAAAAATTCACCACTTGGTTTTTGGCGTTGATCACAATCGTCAGTTGGTCGCTGCGTTGAATGGACGTGATCCCTTTTCCCAATGCTGTCCTTAACTAGAGATACGCTGGATCCAAGTGCCAGATGTTGTGACTTGAAGGACATCTTGTCGAGTGGGGTGATCGTCACCGGCTTCTTCGTAGTGAGTTGGGCTTGTGTAGCGGCAAAGACTATTGGCGTGTACATCAAGACGGCTGTAGTGACTAGTAGCCGTGAGGCCTTTTTCATGTTGATTCGCCCCTTTCTAATTAGTAAGTCATTCGTACAAGTTCATGGTGCGTTGGGCACGGCTGTTTCTCATTACTCAGGCCATGTGAGCGTGCACTTGGGAGTCCGGAAGCCCATTCAGCATTTCTTTGGCGCGGGTTACTTCATCAGAGGTGCCATGCACGATCAAGAGAAATTTCTCGGCCTGTAAAGCTGTTTCATAGGACACGATACTGTCCTTGGGAATGCCCATACTATAGAGTGCAGCACCCAGAGCGCTCAGGCCTGCCATTGCTACCGCTCCCTCCAGCCCAGCCAGGATTGTGCTCACCAATGGTCCTGCAACAATGAGGGGGCCAATTCCGGGAATCCAGAAAAATGCCCATCCGAATAAGATTCCCCACAGGGCTCCCCAGAACGCACCGGCCTTTCCCCAGAACTTGACCCGGTCCCCTGTGTTATAAAAGCCGGCGGCATGTTCTTCGGTCTGATACCCTTTGGCCACTATGGAGAGTTTTTTCATATCAAACCCGGCCTTTTGTAATACTTTGATGCCATTTTCAGCCTCCACATGGGTATTGTAGATTCCGATGCAACTATTTTTGTCGCCCATTCTTGACCTCGCTTTCATAGGAAATCATTCGAAAGTAACAGTTATAGTATAAAGTCTTCGGGACTTCATCGTTGCCTCATACCCTCATGGGATTACGTCTCGTACGCCGTAGGATATGATGAGCTCTCATCTGTTGCGGTTCATCTATGCGTTCAAGGCATCGGCATTCGATTTTCTTTGATCAACTTCTCCTGCTCCGTCTGAAAGGGGAGGGCTCCAACGTGAATTTGATTGATAACGTGCTTGACACCGGATACCGATTTGGCCGCATCGACGGCTGCTGCTTTTTGCACTGCCGTTTCAAGCATTCCGGATAGCGTCACAACTCCATCTTTCGTAGAAATACGCAATGTGTCTGTCTGGAGCACGTCCACACCTCGCAACGTGTTCCAGATCGCCTTCTGCAAAATATGGTCTCTTGAAGGAGGGACATCGACGATGATGTTATTGATGATGGCCATCACCCCAGGGACCGTACTGGCAATATCAGTGGCCAGTCCTTTTTGCTCCGCCGTGGTGACTTCACCATAAAGCCGGACAAGTCCTTGCCTGACTTCCACATCGAGTATTTCCCAATCAACCCGTCCATCAGTTCGAAGAGTTTGTTCGATTGTGTATTTGATGCGTTCGTCACTCTGCCTGCGATTAATGGTCTGATCTGAGGGTGGCCCCCCATGTGATGAGGACTTGTCAGCCAGAGCCACCGCTTCGGACATACAACTGATCACAGCCAATGAAACATTCAGCACACAAAATCCTTTCCACATGATACCCTCCTTCCAGCCATTCTTTTTGGCCACGTCCTTAGTTGAGTATTATTTCAGGGAACGCCTCAAATTTATTTTTTGCTCAGAGAATATACAGTTTGTTATCCTTGCGCGTATTGAGCACCTTCTCTCTCAGGGTTCAACACTTCCAGGCACCGGTATCATGGAGGTGGTCAGTCCTTCTGCTGTCATGGTGATTTCAACTAATTCTTCCATCTGAAAGATCTCAGGGTTTTTGGCGGTTTCTCCGGGTAAGGAAACTCGCACAACTTCTCCGTCTGACTTTTCAATGGCCAGGTCATTTTGGGTAATTTCTACGATCTTTCCCTGAAAAGTTCCTGCTTCATTCTGGGCGGTTCCATACTCATCTGCTGCTAGATTGTTATGTCCATGCAAGATTAGAACAACTAATGCAGTCATGATCCATCCAGGGATTTTATTTTTCATGGTCTCTCATCTTTCCTCATGAGGTATGTCACCGTGATCCATCGCTTCGGGGACGAAGAATTTGAATTTGATCTGGTTGATGGCAAGGGAGATCAACATGGCCCCCTTTCACCTCTTCTGAGTCCCGATGTTCCTCCCAATTGCCTAGACCTGCTTCCGGCACCAAATTCCCTCCTGGCTAAACGGTTTGGGTTTTCTTGGTAGCTAGCGGCTGTATTGTTTTCACAATTGACCTCGATCCCCGCAAGTATTTTGGATCTTGTAATGCAGGTCTGGGTGTTGTTATGGACTCTTATTTTCGAAGTATTTGATGGCGGTTGCTGTAATGAAGAAAATCTCATTGAAGTCCTCCGGCGTATTTTGTCCAAAATTCCCTGCTCCTGTGGACATCGAAAGATCATACGATCCTCCGGTGGATGTCATGGCGCTATCCACGAGACGACTCTCAAAGGGAAGATTTCTCGGGCGATCAAATGTTTGTAACAGGTCCGCCCTTTCAATGAGCACCCCATCCGCGCCAAGTTTTCTGGCTTCGTTCAAGACCTGAGCCAAAATTTCATCATCTTCTTCCGGGGGGCCTTTCCCGTTAATTTCCGCCAGCCGGATGAAAGATTGGGTGGGCGGAGTTTCCCACTCATCCAGCACGAAACCTGGAGGGTGCGCAGGAAATCGTTGGGTGGTTAAGAAGTGACTGTGAACATCGATACCTCCAGCACATCCCCCCAGGGATGCCAAAAGCAGGAGACAAGAAGCGGTGAGTAACCAGACTTTGCTCATATGTTTCATCTTTCTCATCTTGGTGTGAGCAATTATAGGAAATAGGAAGTGTTCCCTATAATCAAAGATCCTTACGAAGTCGGGATGGCCAGCACCGGGCAGCGGACCTTTCGGATCACACGCTCGGTATGATTGCCACGAATTTCATCAAGAAGATCGTCATGACCCCGTGTCATCATACAAATGAGACGGGGGGTGTTTTCCTGCTCCCACCGAAGAATCTGTTCCACGACTTCCCCGTCCCGGTATTGGGTATCCCAGACCCATCCGGTTCGAAGTGGCTGATTCACGAATGGCATGTCATGATGGGTTCCGATATGAAGGAGGGTAAAGTTTCCCTCCAGGCAACCCAGGGCATGATTCAGCCAGCAGGCACTGTCAACGGCAGGTTGAGGATACGGATTTTGTGTCACGGGGATCAGAATCCTTTTGAGTAGGACTTGCCCAGTTGTACGATCCACAAATCCTCGTGAAAAGGGGGGAATAAACAGTGACATCATTTTGGTGGCAAGAGCGACACGTTCTGCCACCTCCCGTTTTAACCAGCGGGGGAGTCCTCCATGTTGGTGT
>JAGQKG010000101.1 GCA_020430245.1 Nitrospira sp. | reverse complement strand
TGGAACTCTACCACTGAGCTACGCCCGCATAAGTTTCATGAATCTCTAATTTCCTACCCTTATGATTATGATATAGATCAGCTCTCATATTCTATGGTGGGCAGGCAAGGGTTCGAACCTTGGAAGCCGATGGCAGCAGATTTACAGTCTGCCCCCGTTGACCGCTTGGGTACCTGCCCCTTAAATTGAGTAGGACCGTCTTCTACTTAAACCACTTTGGAATTACATCATGGAAATTATTAAGATGTAGATCTTTTTGAAGTGAAGACAAACAAGGCAGAAATTAGCCCCTGCATGTACAGATCATCAACAAAAACATTCGTATTTTGTTCTAAAAACAGGAGCGGAACAATTTCACTCTTCTTGTAAACGAACTATTATAATTTCCAAAGATGGTCTGGTCAAGACCCTCGCTCGGCCTCTTATTAAATCCACTCTTATCCAAAGCAGATTGGATATGATGGATTCCCTCTTTTCCATAGGCTTTATCTATTTTATGGGGCACAAAATTGAAAACTACAAATCCCAAACTAATCCCACATGCATACTGCCCGTCATGCTTTGGATTTTGACTGTCTTGGACAGCATAAATCAGGATGTAGTCTTATTTGACAAACCCTCTCTTACCACGCCACATTCTTAAAAAATGGAGCCCCTCATGAAGCACCCTCACCTATTCTTACCAAGCCAGCAGAAAAGCCGGCCGATTCATTATTGGACTTGGATGGTCATCGTGCATTTTTACTTAAGCATGGGATTAATCATTGGAACTCACTTAAATGCTTTTGGGGAAGCAAATGACCAACAGGATAACGAACTTGCAAGCATTTCGACGCCCAATGGAGCAATTATATTCGCAGAGGTGGCAGATACATTAGATAAAAGAGCTCAAGGCCTGATGTATCGTTCGGCCATGGATGAGAATCATGGCATGCTATTTATTTTTCCAAAACTGGGATATTGGACTTTTTGGATGAAGAATACCAAAATTCCACTTGATATATTATGGCTGGACAAGAAGGGAACCATCATCCACATTGAAGCAAACGTCCCTATTTGCACAAGAGTAGATGACCACTGCCCACGCCATTATTCACATAAACAGTCATGGCAGGTACTTGAACTCAATGCCGGAATAGCAGAAAAGCTCCAACTCCTGCCTGGAAGTCGATTAACAATATCATTGCCTCACCAGAACCATAGGCCATCATAGTTGCTCCTACCATTCCCCTTACCACCCACGCACTCGCTTAGCAGAGAGAATGCCGTCAACCCGTTGAATTTCCTGCAGTATAAGCTCAAGGTGTGCAGTATTTTTGACTTCAATGACAAAGTCTAATACGGCTTTTCGATCCTCTCTGGTAGAAATCTCTGCCCTGGTAATATTAGCCTGACACTGAGAAATTCCCGCAGAGACTTTAGCCAACACTCCAGTTCGATCCAGGGTCAAAACTGATACTTCAACTGAATGCGTGCCGTCAAGCTCCGAATCCCATTCTACCTCCACCAATCGATTATGATCCCACTCTAATGATTGAAAGTTCGGACAATCAATCGCATGAATGGTCAACCCCCTCCCTCGGGTAATATACCCACGAATCGGCTCCCCAGGAACAGGCTTACAACACTTGGATAGTTGCATCAAAACATCTTTCGTTCCCCCAAACTTCACAGATCCCTCCCGAAAGAGTCCAGGAAATTTTTGCTGAGGAGAGTGAGGGATGCACTTGGTGGAAGGCGAAGGCTCTTGTTCAGCCCCTTCGTAGAAATGACTGACAATTTGATCAGGAGATAACCGGCCGAATCCAACCTGCCGAATCAATTCTTCTACTGTTTCACTACCCTTTGCCTTAGCCATTGATGAAAGGCGGTCAGATTTCAAAGATTGTGCGACAGGGAGATTATTTCGCCGAAATTCTTGCTCCAACAGACGACGCCCAAGTTCCAGTGCCCGCTTTTGCTCTTCTACTTTAAACCAATGCTTGATTTTCGTTTTGGCCCGTGAGGTTCTGACAAATTTCAACCAACCACGATGAGGTACCTGCGAGGGAGAAGTCAGAATCTCGACCATATCCCCACTACTTAATTGATAACGGAGAGGAACTAATTTCCCATTAATCTTTGCCCCTACACAATGATCTCCGATTTCCGTATGAATCGCATATGCAAAATCTAAGGGGGTGGCCCCGACAGGAATCTCTCGCACTTCCCCCGTTGGCGTAAACACAAATACAACATCATGAAATAAATCCAATTTAACCGAATCCATAAATTGGCGATTATCGGCAAGGTCCTTATGCCATTCCACAAACTGTCTGAGCCAACTGAACACCTGTTCATCCCGTCCGCCAACTTTTCCAGGCTCCTTATAGAGCCAATGGGCTGCCACACCGTACTCATTGATTCGGTGCATATCCGCCGTCCGGATTTGGAATTCCACATACTCTCCTTGTGGGCCAACAACGGTGGTGTGTAACGATTGATACAAGTTCGAACGTGGAGTCGCGATGTAGTCCTTAAAACGACCAGGAACAGGAGGCCAGATGGAATGCAGCAATCCCAAAATGGCGTAACAATTCATTTTGGTATCCGTCACAATACGAACCGCCGTCAAATCAAAAATTTCGTCAAACGATACGGACCTGCGCTCCATTTTCTGATAGATGCTAAAGAGATGCTTTGGACGTCCATCGATCTGTCCTGGCAACCCCACATCCAAAAGGGCCTTCTGAGCCAGGTGAATCAGAGATTGAATATACTCCTGTCGCTCCTCATCCTTTTTGGCCAATCGTAGTTTTAAGTGCGACCAGGCATCCGGTTCCAAATATTGGAAGCACAAATCCTCTAGCTGCTGCTTAATCCAACTCATTCCAAGCCGGTTGGCTAAAGGCGCATAAATCTCCATTGTCTCTTGGGCAATTTTTCTCCGTTTCTCGTCGGACAAAGCCTCAAGTGTCTGCATATTATGCAGTCGATCTGCCAACTTGATAAACACCACTCGAATATCATCAGCCATAGAGAGAACCATTTTTCGGAAATTTTCCGCCTGCTTCTCTTCATCGGTTTTAAAAGGAATTTGTCCAATTTTTGTGACGCCTTCAACTAAACGAGCCACGTCACTTCCAAATTCTTTTTCTAACTCAGCTCTGGTCGCAACGGTATCTTCCAGCGTGTCGTGCAATAGTCCGGCGACAATCGCGGGAACGTCCAGCTTCAAAAAAGTTAAAATCCCAGCGACCGCTAACGGATGCTGGACATAGGGCTCACCCGTTCGTCGGGTTTGACCTTCATGAGCTTTTGCGGAATAGTCATAAGCTCGTCTGATGAAGTCAGTATCAGCCTCCGGGTAATAAGCTTTCACCTGATCCATTAGTTGTCCAATATCGGTCAAATGCGTCACGCCCATTTTTTAGTCCTTCATCAAAGTATCTCGCAACATTGCCTACGAATCATAACAAAAAACAGAGAAAGATGCTCCGCTTTTTCCTTCCAGGGGTGGTAATCGGGGCACCACATCTCGAGGTGGTACAAAAGGAAGAGACCCAATTGCCCCATGAAGGGACAAGTCATTCAAGAGTCGCATTCATCGAACCGAACCAGCAAAATTCTATACGAAAGATTGAGAGGCCTGAAGGCCTCCACAAGAAATAATCCTCGAAGATCAGAAAACAGCAAAGGTGTTAATATGTCTGGCAGGTAAAAGAGGAAAGGAGAGAATTTTGGAAAATCAACGAAAACTAACGCATTTATTCTCCACCTTTTTGCACATAGTTTTTGACAAATTCGGCTGCATTTTCTTCTAGAACTTTATCAATTTCATCAACCAACTCATCCATTTCTTCTTTCAGACGTTGGCCGGTCTCCGCAACATTCGGATCAGCCTGAACATCTTCTGTTCCTTGGGGAGAGCTAGGTTTTCGAGATTCATGTTTGCGCTCTTGCTTGTCCATGGTGCACCTCCTTGGTCAAGTCGAAAACACCTTTTCTCAGCCTACTCCACACTTTCTCCAACCGTCAAGACAAGCATTTCCGCTCTCTTGGACTTCGTTGCTCCATTCCTAGCATTGTGATAAATTGCCTCCCGCGGGCGATTAGCTCAGTGGAAGAGCGCTTCCTTCACACGGAAGAGGCCACTGGTTCGATCCCAGTATCGCCCACCATAAGATACTCTTTTCTGGATTCATGGCTTCCCGGCATAATGTTCTCCGCATCAGTAATTGTGAGGCTTTCTTTATTGAACATGAATTTGTCACCCACCAACTAACTCGGACTTTTGCACGCTAGTCTCATTTACTTTTTCAACGCATCAATTATCCATTAGCATGAGCCGGTAGTAATGGTAAAATTTATCAATCAACATCATCGACTTCACAAAAAGCCCAAAACATTCTTCAAGGTGTTTTTGCTTTTTTGCTTACTCCCGCATTGCGCTAGTACTCCTCCTTCCCCAAACCTTCCTCCTTCCGAAAGCGACCTCGACCTCTTAGGACAGGCTGCATTGTGCCAAACCAAAGCAGAGACTCAAACGCGTTGGCTGCAAACCGGCGCACAGGAGTCTCCTTGGGGAGGAGGAACCGAGGTCTTTCGTGAAACCGCATCACCCAATAAGCAGGTACAATGGTTCATGTTTAATGAAGATCAAACCCTTGTGGGAGTCATTACCGTATTCCCACGTGGTCTGTCTTTAGAAGATTATCCAAAACTTCGTCATACCTTGGGACAATTACCCCCTGCTCGTGAATTCTTTTTTCATTCTTCCCAACTCCTACACGAGCAAACCCCCGATTCTGGCACCCTGTATCGGACCGGAGAAGCCACGACCACGCATCAATATTTCATCCGACACACTCAAGGGAAACACGACCAACTGGTCATGGCAGTATTCGTTCTTGATCCCTATGAAACGCTTTTAGATGGCAGTCATGTAAAATTTCTTTCCTATATTGAAAATCCAGATCCCTCGAAGGAAGAGCTCCTGGGCGCAAGAAACCAATTAGGGCCAGAAAAAGAATTTCTAGGACTTCAGCAATTTGCCAGAGGAGAGATAGCCCTATTTGCGTCGTGTGGCAACAAGCAGCCAGAACTAGCCATTGACGCCTATCAAAAAGCTATCCACTATGGCTTATCTGATCCAAAGCAGTTAGCGGAAGCCCACCATCGCCTTGGATTGGCTTTACGAAGCATGGGGAGACTTTCAGAAGCCTCAACTATCCTGGAGCAGGCCTTAACCATCCAGCCTTACTCAGCAGTCATCTTAAATAGTTATGGCTCAGTCCTAGCACAACTTGGAAAGGTACCAAAGGCTATCGAAACCTATGAGCGTGCTTTGTCCTTGCAGCCAAACTATGCTCAGGCCCGATTCAATTTGGCTGAAGCTTATGAAGCACATAACCCCAAACGCGCCATTCAGGAATATGAAACATTCCTGATATTGACAGATGAAAATCCTGAGGAATCGACAAAAATGAGCCTGGCCAAAGGTAGAATTAAGGCCTTACAAGGCGGAGCCACACAGTAGCCAAACTACAATCAACCGTTATGAGACATACCCGTTTCAAGCACTGTTTAGGGCAAAAGTTCTCCGTTGTGAAGGCTCCACACGTTAACCCTTCATGAAATTCTATGCCGTCCGCCGTGGCCGCACAATTGGCATCTTTGAGAGTTGGGACGCCTGCCGAGCCCAGGTCCATCATTTTCCCGGAGCCGAATATAAAGCCTTCCCCAACCGAGAAGAAGCCGAAGCCTTTCTTTCATCTCGCTCACGCAGTCAACCAACCCCCAAAAAACGCGTGGCAGCAGTAACATTGCCCTCGATTATCGAAGTTTGGGTTGATGGATCCTGCATCCTACAAGATGATGGCTCTCTTCGATTGGGATGGGGAGTACTGGTCAAAAAAAATGGTGTAGAAGTTCACCGGGACAAAGGGAACGACATTCCGCAGGCAGCCATGAACCACCGAAATGTCGCTGGGGAAATTCTGGCAATCCTCAAAGCTATCAAATGGTGTCAATCCCAAGGGATTACAGAAATGACGATCTACTTTGACTACCAAGGGCTGGAAAGTTGGGTGAGCGGAGCCTGGCGCACCAGGTTACCATTTACCCAAGCCTACGCACAGGCAGTCAACGAATCAGGCATCACTATTCACTGGATCAAAGTGAAAGCTCATTCCGGCAATCCGGAAAATGACCTCGTCGATAAACTTGCGAAAGAAGGGGCTCAGGGGAATTAAGAAAGGGGCAATTTCAGAATGATTCCCAACCTTACAACCAGAAGAGGACGAATCGAAGATCAGTTACAGCTTTCCTTCCCCTTTTAAATAATTCCGAAAACGGGTCATCAATTCATCGCCCAACAGGCCAACATCAGGCTTTTTCTTCATGTAATCCCTGATCTCATCCAAGCGATGTTCCGCCTGCTCATTCCCCTTTAATCGTTTAACTTTTTGCATAGCATCCCCAAACGCATCAAAGGTTAGTTCCTGATAACCAAAACTTCGAATCCGCTTGACGGCTTTCATCATCGCTTCATTTCGAAATGTCGTGAGGTGTTCAGAATCGATAGTAGTTAGCCCGAGTTTTCTCGCACGACGTTCTGCAGCTTTTCGAATGCCGCTTCGGACAAAATCCGGTGAGGTATGAAGGCGTTTCCAGGCCTCATCTGTCCATGCCACCTGTGTGGGTGGATCCTCCCAGAGTCGGATTAAAGTCTCAGCATCGATCTTCGCAATCCCTTGTTCCCTGGCTAAATCTTCGGCATCCCGCTTTAACATATCCGTCACAAATTCCATGGCGATCGGAGGTGAATCCTGAATGCGTTTATTCAACAAAGCCAAAGCTTCATCGGTCCATTCCATAGGCACGCTTTTCTCAATCGGAACATCCCCTAAGGCTTCAACCTTTTCAAATAATTCCACATTCACTTCCATATGGCCGCGTTCTTTAGCCACATCTTCAGCAATCCTGCCAATCATGGCTCTCATGAACTCTGGAACGGCCTCTAGTCGTTTCCGAGCCTCGGCGGTCCAGGGGAGCTTACCTTGAGCCATATCCTCGGCAGCCTGATTCATGCCTGCCGACCCTCCCATTGACCCCATCATCTGCTGCTTAAATTGGTCTAACGTTTCAGCCGTAATTTCTGTATATCCCAATTCTTTGGCCTTTTTTTCTGCAAGACGGCGCACCATGCCTCTCAGGAACGAAGGAGCGCGTTCCAGTCGAGACGAAGCCTCTTCCGTCCATGGAACCTCTTGTCCAGTTTGGGATGGCTCGGTCGTAGACATGGTTTAGGCAGGGGGTAATTCAGGGTTTAACAATTCTTTGATTTCCTTCCCAGCTTTAAAAAACGGCATGCGCTTTTCAGGGACAGACACCGATTCTCCGGTTTTGGGATTGCGCCCTTCTTTGGTCTGGCGGTGCCGAAGACGAAAACTTCCAAACCCGCGAATTTCTGTTTTTTCTCCACGCTTTAAAGAATCACGGATAGAATCAAAAATGGTATTGACTACTAACTCGGCTTGCCTTCGACTCAATTGGGGTGCCTTTTCCGCCAACTTTTCGATGAGATCCGCTTTTGTCATCCGATCCTCCTTCTCACAGAAACTCGCTTTTTCAAACTTGAATCATGCCAATGAGCATCGCTTGTCCAAAGGAGTACATGATCCATTTGCTTGTCAGGATCAAGCCACCCAAAGGTACAGCAACGGGGTAGAAAAATGAGTCGTGGCAAAGGTGCGAACGCTTCCAAGGAATGTGTTTTCAAGTAAATCCCTGAATGAAAACGGCTTGTTCACCTCCATGACCCGTGGCTCCCCCTCAATCCCGCCTAATTCTCCCGCTAACTTAATGGCATCGTGCAAATCGCCGATATCATCCACTAATAAAATTGACTTGGCTTGTTGCCCCGTGAAGACTCGCCCATCGGCTAACTGTTCGACTTCCGCCACATCAAGGGATCGCCCATCGGCCACCGCATCGATAAATTGACGATGGACATCATTCATCACCAACTCCAATACTTTGCGATCTTCATCATTCATGGGACGAAAAGGAGAGCCAATATCCTTATATTTCCCACTTTTGACTACAAGGTTTTTGACTCCGATTTTTTCAAGTAACTCGTGAAAATTTGCCAATTGCATAATGACACCAATGCTCCCAGTCAAAGTACCAGGATTAGCCAGAATGCGATCAGTGCCCACGGCAATGTAATAGCCTCCGGATGCCGCCACCGTGCCCATCGATGCGATCACCGTTTTATTCTTTTCTTTTCTCACTCTCTTAACGGCATTATAAATTTCTTGAGAAGGTGCCACACCTCCACCTGGGCTATCAATTCTCACCACGATCGCTTTGACCAAAGGATCGTCAGCAAAGGTTTTCAGTTCCTCAACCGTCTGATACGAATCAAGGATAGGCCCCTCAACCCGAACGATGGCCACACCGTCCTTACCTGCCAATAATAATTCCGGAATGAGGCTTTTCCCAACACTAAAGAGGAGAAGGCCTCCGAGAATTATCCACAGCACACGTTTCCATCGAGGATACCCATTACTCATAGTAGTCGGGATTGGCCAAAAGTCCCACGCTCATCCAAATCATCCTGCTCATGGATCCTATTCGCCTTCATCCCCCTGATCTTTCTTTTGGACAACTCGCCCGAGGCTCTGGTCAACACTGCCTTGAGAACTATTAAATTCTTCCACCTCGCTTTGCTCTAAGTCTTTCAAATGCTCCCAAAGACTTAAAGCTATTTTCCGATCCTCACAATCAACTTTGACGATTTTCGCGGCGACTTCCTGCCCGACAGAAAATTTTTCCTCAAGCCGTTCCTGAACATCTGGTCCGATCTCACTGATGTGAATCAACCCCTCTACACCGCCTTCTAATTCCACGAATACCCCAAAGTCGGCGATTTTGGAAACTTTGCCGGTGGTAACTTCGCCAACATGATATTGCTGCGGGATTTCAGAGGCCCATGGATCCGAGATCAGCTGCTTATATCCCAAAGATAACCGTTCTTTTTCCTTATCAATTTTTAAAATTACGGCTTTGACCGATTGGCCCTTCTTAAACAACTCGGAAGGATGCTTGATATGCTTAGTCCACGACATATCAGAAATATGGATTAACCCATCGACACCTTCATCTAAACCTACAAAAGCACCAAAATCGGTGACACTTTTTACTTTGCCCTCAATTTCCGTGCCTTCAGGGTACTTGTCCTCAATAATATCCCAAGGGTTAGGAGCAGTTTGTTTCATTCCAAGAGAAATCTTCCGGCTATGCTGGTCAACATGGAGCACCTGAGCTTCTATGGTATCGCCCACAGACACGACCTTTGATGGATGGCGAACCTCATGGGTCCAAGACATTTCCGACACATGGACCAAACCTTCAACACCTGGCTCCAATTCGACGAACGCTCCATAATCGGTCAGACTCACAACCCTCCCATTTACACGACTTCTTGCCGGATATTTTTCTTCAACTTTGGTCCAAGGGTCAGGAAATTTTTGCTTAACCCCCAAGGAAATACGACCCGTTTCCCGGTCGTATTTCAATACTAAGACTTCAACTCGATCTCCAATGGAGAACATGTCCGATGGATGCCCCACACGTCCCCAGGAAATATCGGTAATGTGCAACAAACCATCAATGCCACCCAAGTCCAAGAAGGCCCCATAATCAGTGATGTTTTTCACCGTCCCTTCAATCAACTGCCCTTCAGACAGCGTAGACAAAGTCGATTGCCTTCGCTTATCCCGGGTTTCTTCGAGAAGCGCCCGCCTGGAAACCACCACATTGCCCCGACGATGATTGATCTTAATAATTTTAAAGTTATATGTTTTCCCCACTAGCCCATCCAAGTCTCTGACGGGCGTCAAGTCAATTTGCGATCCTGGCAAAAAGGCCTTCACGCCAATATCAACGATCATCCCACCCTTGATACGCGAAATCACTTTCCCCTGCACTTGTTTTTCATCTTTGTGGGCAACTTCCAAATCCTCCCAAACCTTCATCTTATCGGCTTTTTCTTTGGAGAGAAGCAAATTGCCATCTGCATCTTCACATTGTTCAATATACACTTGAACCGGATCATTCACCGCCAGCTGCTCCAACTCTTCCGGAGAGAATTGGTCGGCAGGGATCATGCCTTCAGACTTATAGCCAATATCCACCACCACACGATCTCGCTGTATATCAATGACTCTGCCTTCGGTAATCGTTCCTTCTTCAATATTTTTAAACGTCTCATCGTATAATGCGGCAAGAGTTTCGCGATCAATTTTTTCAGGTTGTTGAGTAAGAGTATTCATCCGACTTTTGATACCTCCAGGAGAGTTTGGCGGGTTAAATGGTGATTGCCATGATTATTCTCACATTTTGCTTCTTAAATCTGTCTCATATGCCTTCCCGGTCGGAGAGGGAACGCCGCCCAATTGAGCAATATGATCCATCACAGTTATCGATACGTCTTCATAAAATGACTTGACACTCTTCCCTTCATCTTTACAAAATTTCAATGGTTTTCCAAAGCTGATTCTTAACGGAAACAGCCGTGGCCATCGCCCCTGAATAGGAAGAACTGTAAAGGTACCAGAAATGTACGCAGGAATCACCTGGCATTGTGATTCAGCTACTAAATAACCCAAGCCAGGCTTCCCAATCTGCAAGGACCCGTTCTCCGTTCTTGTTCCCTCAGGGAAAATAACTACGGGTTCACCTGCTTGCAGATGAGAGAGTGCCTGCCCAAAGGCTTTCCTGTCCAGTCTGTGTGTCTTTAAAGGGATCCAGCCGAGCTTTTGCAAAGCCCAATTCACAAATCGATTGGGGAATAAGTTCGCTCTCCCTAAAAAAAAAACCCGCCGCGGAATCGCGCACCCTAACAAGGGAATATCAAGGTAACTGGCATGATTGGCCGCAACGATGATCCCACCTGTCTTGGGAAAGTGTTGGGAACCCTCTGTCCGAAATCGAAACAGGAGGCGCGTCAATCCATTAAACAGGATCCATAACAGCCCGTAGGCCACTCCACTCACAAACGATCCGCTATGATTTGCATCATATGTCCGACAACTTCTTCAACAGATTGTTGAGAGGTATCAACCATGACCGCCTCAGGCGCCGGACGCAAAGGGTCGACCGCCCTGGTCCGGTCGCGTTCATCTCGGACAACCATGTCTTTACGCACCGTCTTCAGATCGATGGCTTTCCCTTGCTGAACCAATTCTTGTTGGCGTCGGTTCGCTCTGACCTCCAATTCTGCATCAAGAAAAAACTTTACATCAGCACTAGGTAAGACTCGCGTCCCCATATCCCTTCCTTCAGCAATAATCCCACCTTCACCAACAACTTTTCGCTGAATCGGGAGTAACCAGTCCCTGACGGACTGAATAGCTGCAATGCAGGAAGCCAACTGGCTAATGGCTGGAGTTCTGATGACCGCTTGGTTAATGGCCTGCCCATCGACCAAAATGGAAAGGCCATCCTTACTCAGCATCAGTCGCAGATCGGTCCGCGTAAGAAGTGCTTGAATGTGAGCAAGATTGTTCGGGTCAAGCTGTTCTTGTTGAACTTTCCAGGCAATCGCGCGATACAAAGCCCCCGTATCCAGGTAAACATATCCAAGACGGGTAGCCAAACACTTGGCCACAGTGCTCTTCCCGACTCCAGCTGGACCGTCAATAGTGATCAATAACCGACGACGTTGAACGGCCCTGTTCTCCTCTTACGAACGAATTTCCTGACCATTATAATGCCATCTAACAATTTGTCAATAAATCCAACAACTTATCTTTAAAACCTGGAAAGGATGTCTCAACACATTCCACATCCTCAATGGTAATCGGAGACTCCGCCACTAATCCGCAAATGGCCAGCGACATCACAACCCGATGATCGCCATAACTTTGGCAAACCGCACCCTTAAGAGGGAAACCTCCATTAATAACTAAACCATCCGGCTGTTCCTCAACTTCAACGTGGAGACGGGATAATTCGGTCGCCATAGCTCGAATGCGATCGGTCTCTTTCACGCGAAGTTCCTGTGCTCCCGTAATGCGTGTCTGGCCATGGGCCAAAGCGGCCGCCACACATAAAATAGGCAATTCATCAATCGTTTTGGGAATGAGTTCAGGCCCAATGGTCATACCCCTCAGCGGAGCAGACCGCACATGGATATCACCCACCGGTTCCCCCGATATTTCTCGTTGGTTGACGATGGTGATATCAGCCCCCATCTCGAGGAGAATATCCAAAATGCCCGTTCGTTCCGGATTTAATCCTATATTCGTGAGCAATACATCCGAATCGGGAACAATAGATGCCGCAACCATAAAAAACGCCGCAGCCGAGATATCTCCCGGGACTTCAATCGGCTTTCCCTTAAGAGTGGGTCGGCCTTGAAGCTGCACGGTGCACCCATCAACCTGGAGAGGAACCTCAAAATAGGCCAAGAGACGCTCGGTATGATCTCGGGATCGTCTAGGCTCCTTTACGGTAGTCGCCCCTTCAGCAAAGAGCCCGGCCAAGAGGATACACGATTTAATCTGGGCACTTGCG
>JAGQKG010000100.1 GCA_020430245.1 Nitrospira sp. | reverse complement strand
GAACTTACACTAGCAGCAGGCCGACGGCTCTGGCTTTGTGGGCAGAGGCGGACTGCCACCACTTATCAAACCCCTTGGGTCCGCCAAACGGAAAGCCCGCCCGAACTTCTTTATAAATAGGATACCGATGTCCCCCGGCTTGATGCACCGGCACGGCACGTTCGATCAGATTCAGAAACCATTCCCCTTGGCCTCGCTTCAGCCTCACTTCTTCATCTGTTGTTCGGTTCGGCAAAATGATTTTGTATTGTTCGCCACTTCCTCGATCAACATCCGGCTGCCCGCCGATCCAGACGAATCTTCGCTCTAACCTGGAATGGTCTTCCCGCTCTTCGCTCTCCAAGACCTGCTTGACCCAGGTACGTTTAACCTTGGGTTTCGGGACGCGCTCCGGAAACCATTCACGGACATCCCGGGTCAATTCCAACCCTTCTTTGTAATGCCAAAGCGCCGCTCGCAGACCCTCTCCGATCCATTCCGGCATTGATGCCAGATCATCCACATGAACCAGATCATTTTCCGCGAACCCTCCGAATGCCGGTCCGACGAGGTGAATGCCATAGGCTTGGGGATGTAAGCCGATCGGACTGTGGGCAGTGGTGGTAAACCGATGCCAGAAGGCCGATTGAATGAGGTCATGCGCAAACAATTGGCGTACCCGTTCGAGGCTTTCAATCGTTTCCCCGATTGTCTCACTGGGAAGCCCATACATCAGATAGGCATGAACCAGAATCCCCGCGTCCCGGCAGGCCTGAACGACCCGAACAGTTTGGTCGACGGTAATACCTTTTTTGACCAAGGCCAGCAGACGATCACACGCCGCTTCCAAACCGGCGCTCAAGGCAATGCAGCCGGAGGCGGCCAGCAGACGACACAGGTCCGGCGTAAACGCCGGTTCAAACCGGACGTTTCCCCACCAGGAAATGGTGACCTCCCGTTCGAGCAGAGATAGCGCCAGATTTTTCAATCCCGCCGGCGGAGCGGCCTCATCCACGAAGTGAAACCCGCAACGTCCCGTTTCGGCGATAAGGGCTTCGATCCGATCCACCAACACTTCGCCCGGAGAGACTTCATACCGGCCGATGTAATCCAGCCCCACATCGCAGAACGTACATTGCTTCCAGTAACATCCATGGGCCACCGTTAACTTATTCCAATGTCCATCGGACCAGAGCCGATGCATGGGATTCAACGTATCCAGCACGGAAATATACTGATTGAGAGGTAATCCGTCGTAGGTTGGGGTCCCCACTTCGACCTGCGAAACGTCCGGTTCGCTGGCTCCGTTCTGCCAGACGACATTCTGACCTGAACGAAAAAAGGTCCGGCACAGATCGGGCTCTCTCCGTTTTCCTTCCAGGTATTCCAACAGGCAGAGGAAGGGCCGCTCGCCATCGTCAAGTGTCACGAAATCGACGACTTCAAACAGTCGAGGGTCCCGCACCCGGCGCAACTCCGTATTGGGATACCCTCCCCCAAGCACGACTTTGATGTCCGGCCTTGTGATCCGCAATTGCTGTCCCATCCGGAGGGCGCCATACAGGTTGCCGGGAAACGGCACAGAGAATCCGACGACAGCGGGTTGATGCCGGTCCACATGCTGCCAGAGCGATTCAACCATCCACTCATCGGTGAGGCTCATGGGTTGGGCCAGGGCTTCCTCAAGACCATCATAGGAATTCGCCTGCATGGCAATGGATTCCGCATAGCGACTCAACGCAAAGTGGGGTGAAATGGTGGCCTGAACCAGGTCCGCGAGATCTTCCAGATATAAGGTGGCCAGATGCTTGGCCCGGTCGGCTTGATTGTGTGAGCGATGCATCCCATCATGGTCTTCTGAATACTTCATGGAAAAGCGTGGACCTTGCGGAAGGAACGTGCCCTGACAAATGCGCGAAGCCAAGGTGGAATTTCGACCCTGTAAAAAGCTAATCACCGGATTAATCGTCTCAACATACGCCCGCTCCAGACTCAGCATTTGCCGCGCTTCACCAGGCAGTTCGTCAAGGGAAGCCTTCCGGAGTTCGGCAAACACGCGGCTCAAGCCTCCACGGGAGAACAGGGCTAATACCATTTCAATGCCGACATCAGCCTGCTGCGTGCGATATCCTTGTGAGCGCAAAAACCCGGTTAAATAAGCCGTGGATGGATATGGCGTATTGAGTTGAGTAAGAGGAGGGATAATCAACAGGACAGATAGATCAGACATGGTCTGGTGAGTTTCTGGCCGAAATACCCGAATATACCAATGATCCGCTCTTCGCTTCTGTATGAGAGCGGCAAGGCCTTGTAAAGGAAACGGAGCAAGCTTACCCCACTCTAATCTGGACTACAACGCATTACAAAAGAGAATACCGGGAACTCCCCAGGTAGATGCGAGATCCTCCACACATAGTAAACGATTCTTATACGGATTGGGTTTGGGATTGAGACGTGGTTGAATAGCCACTCGTGCGAAAAAATGCCAAAGCGATCAAGTTCGAAAGCTGGTCAAAATGCTCAAGCACCTGGGTCAGAAAATGCGACAAGCCTGTGTAATAGACCTCTTGCAAACTGCCGAATTCCAGATCCGCCGCCAAGGCCCCACTTAACCGGATCACCTGACGGGTTTCAGCCCTTCGACTACTTCCCGCCAATCGTTCCACGATTTTACTGATTTGGGCAGTGGTATACCGGACCGATCGAGGAAATTTATCATGAAAAAGGAGAAACTCCACGATTCGTTTCGGAACCAACTCCGCCGAGTAAAATTTCCGATAGGCCTCGAAGGCGCTGGCAGATTTCAACGCAGCCAAACATTGATGATATTCGGAAATTCTCCTGGGTTCGGTCGTGGGATCACTCAGAACAGGAATATCAATGAGTCGGGCCGTGCGTCCACCCCGCTCAATATTCAGCCCCAACCGGTAAAAGTTCCATCCCTCGTCATGTACCATCGTGCTGCCGACAACTCCGTCTAACGTGTAGCAGGTATTCCGCACATACCTGAGCAAATCGTGTATATCCGACCACAGATCCAGTTCGGTCTTTCCCTTGATACTGAGATAAAAATCATTCATAAAATGCCACACTTCGCTGGATAACTGATCCTGGATCCCGCGGGCGTTGTTTCTGGCGGCTGCAATGAGATTCGTCAACGAATTCGGATTGTCCCGGCAGAGCGTGACAAATTCCATAACCGGTCTGGTCTGAACTTTCCCAAAAATTTCGTTATAGGTCTCCAGTTCGCCGGTGTCTTCCAAATATCGAGTCCAAATATTAGCCTGGTCTTCCTGGGTCCCAATCTCCGTCAACAAATGAAAATGCACATCCACAAACCTGGCGGTATATTCGGCCCGCTCGACCGAGCGCCCGATCCAGAAAAACGATTCTGCCGTCCGGCTTAACATGACTCATTCATCTCCATAGAGCACCCATGTATCCTTGCTTCCCCCGCCTTGTGAAGAATTCACCACCAGGGAGCCTTCCTTTAAAGCCACACGGGTCAACCCTCCCAATGACAGGGATATCTCATCCCCCCAGAGCACAAACGGCCGGAGATCGACATGCCGCCCGACCAATCGCATGTCCTCTTCTCCATTCACGACACAGGGATGATGCGAGAGAGTCACCACCGGTTGGGCAATATAACTTCGCGGGTCTGTTTCTATTTTCTTCCGAAACTCCTCCTGTTCAGCTTTCGTCGAACTGGGTCCCATTAACATCCCATACCCGCCTGATTCCGCTACGGCTTTCACGACCAACGACCCGAGGTGTTCCAACACGTACTTCCGGTCTTCCGGATTTCCACACAAATAGGTCGGGACATTTTGCAGAATGGGTTTCTCGCTTAAATAGTAGTCGATCATCTTCGGCACAAAGGTATACACCGCTTTATCGTCTGCAATCCCGTTCCCAATGCCATTGGCCAGGCCGACATTCCCTGCGCGATAGGCCCGGACCAGGCCGGGAACGCCTAACACGGAATCTTTGCGAAATACTTCCGGATCGAGAAAGGCATCATCGACCCGTCGATAAATCACATCGACCTGCTCGAGGCCTTGGGTGGTCTTCATGTAGACTTTATCATCGGATTCCACGACCAGGTCACGGCCTTCCACCATTTGAATTCCCATTTGCAAAGACAAAAAGCAATGTTCAAAGTAGGCGGAATTAAACACACCCGGAGTCAGGAGGACGACGGTGGGATTTTCTTTGCCCAGGGGAGCCAGCCACTTGAGATTCTCCAGAAGTTGCGTCGGATATTGATCAACCGGGCGGACTTGCATGTCAGCAAACAGGTTGGGAAACAATTGTTTCATGACCAGCCGGTTTTCCAGGACGTATGACACGCCTGATGGTGTCCGGAGATTATCCTCTAGGACATAATATTGGCCTTCATGGTTCCGGACCAAATCAACGCCCGACACATGGATGAACACCTCTTTGGGAGGGCAAAAGCCCACTAAATCTCTCTGAAAATGCACGGAACTATCTATGAGCTCACGAGGCACCACCTGATCGTGAAGAATCCGCTGCTCGCCATACAAATCCACCAAGAACATATTTAAGGCCATGACCCGTTGGCGAATCCCCTCTTCAATGACTCGCCATTCGAGATCCGGGATGATCCGTGGCATCAGATCAAAAGGAAAAATTTTTTCCGTTTGCTGGAGATCGCCATAGACCGTAAACGTAATCCCCTGCCGCAAAAAAGCCTGATCGGCCTGACGCCGCTTCAATTCAAGATCTTTCGAAGAAAAATTCCGTAACCGTTCAACGAGACGCCGGTAATGACGACGTGGAACACCTTCCGATTCGAACATCTCATCGAATCCCGACTTCATCTGATAGCGGTCAAATAACGATTTCACAACCCTATCCCTTGATCGGTGGCCTCTGGATAATACGACGATTTCATCGAAATTCGCGCGATTGAGTGTAGCATAGGCAACCGACACAATGGCAATTTCATCAACAGCACGAGGCTCATTCAAGGCTTGTCTGAACGGGTGTATCGGTGTTTCTGGGAATGGGTCCGGGCGAAGAGAATGATGCAAAAACGGAAGGAGAGTGCTAAGCTTTGTTATTCGGTCATGTAAAGATGGTCATGGCGTTTTTCCGGTTTCTTAACACCCATACAGGTATTCCCTAGGCTATTGATTTTTTATGGCACTTCACGTCGCACTCAATCACCAAACTCATTATCGCTACGATCGTCCCGTACAGATGGGACCCCACGTCATCCGGTTGCGGCCGGCTCCACATAGCCGGACTCCCATTCTCAGTTACGCGCTGAAAATTGACCCAACCGGGTATTTCCTGAACTGGCAACAGGATCCTCACGGCAACTATCTGGCACGGATTATTTATCCGGAAAAGGTTCAGGAATTTCATGTGGAAGTCGACCTTGTGGCCGACATGGTCATCTTTAACCCCTTTGACTTTTTTCTGGAACCGGACGCTGAGACACTTCCCTTCAATTATGACGCCCTGGTCAAAGAGGACCTGGTGCCGTATCTGGCCAAAGAACCACCAGGCCCCAAACTGCAAGAATGGCTTCGGCAATTCCCCTCGCCACACGCAGATCCTACCGTTCCCTTTTTAATGGGTCTCAATCAACAGCTCAAGGCTCAAATTGACTATGTTGTCCGCATGGAACCCGGCGTGCAAACTCCTGATGAGACGCTGGAATTGGGGCGCGGGTCATGCCGGGACACCGGTTGGCTCCTCGTGCAGATCCTTCGCCACTTGGGCATCGCCAGTCGATTCGTCTCCGGCTATTTAATTCAACTTGTCGCGGATGTGAAATCGTTGGATGGTCCCTCTGGGACAGATCGGGACTTCACAGACCTTCACGCCTGGGTAGAGGCTTATCTGCCCGGAGCCGGGTGGGTAGGACTCGATCCCACGTCCGGCCTGTTGGCCGGAGAGGGCCATATCCCGCTGGCCTGCACGCCCCATCCCCTAACCGCTGCGCCGATTAGTGGAGCCATGGAGATCTGCGAAACGACGTTTTCTCATGAGATGTCGGTGACCCGTATTGTTGAAACACCACGGGTGACCAAGCCCTACACAGAAGAACAATGGCAGGCGATTGATCAGTTTGGACAACGACTGGATAGGGAATTGGCGGCCAACGATGTACGACTCACGATTGGAGGAGAACCCACCTTTATCTCCATTGATCATCCCGATGCTCCTGAATGGAACACCGAGGCCGTCGGTGAAACGAAACGACCATTGGCGGCGAATCTCATCAAACGTTTACGGGAGCGCTTTGCCCCTGGAGGACTTCTCCACTTTGGCCAGGGAAAATGGTATCCCGGCGAACCCTTGCCACGCTGGGCCTTTAGCCTCTATTGGCGACAGGATGGCAAACCGATCTGGCAAGAGGACCGACTCTTTGCCGAAGAGAATCGGGCCTCGGACGTCTCCGCTGATGATGCCAACCACTTCATTCAGAGAATCGCCAAACGGGTAGAGGTGGGCACCAAGACCATTCAACCCGTCTATGAAGATCCCTGGCATTTCATCGGCCAGGAACGCAAACTGCCGGAAAACCTCGAACCGGCCACCAATAATCTCGACGACCCCATGGCTCGTGCCCGACTCGCCAAGGTGTATGAACGTGGCCTAGGCAAACCGGCAGGCTATGTCCTGCCATTGCAACGCTGGAACGCCATGGACGGACAACGACGATGGGTCACCGACACATGGACGACACGCAGTCGGCACCTGTTTTTAATCCCTGGCGATTCGCCGATTGGTTTTCGATTGCCATTGCCCTCATTACCGGTCATTGATCCCAAAGACTATCCCTATATTATTCCCACGGACCCATTCGATATACGAGGGCCCTTACCCGATCCGATTCAGGAATCCTCCCTCCGAGAACAACGGCTTCAAACACAACAAGGAGAAGACCGGCAACATGAACCGGCTCAGATCATCATGGGACAGCAGAGCGGTGTCGGCGCAGGAGGCGTCGTCCGCGCGTCTCTGGCGGTGGAACCTCGCAATGGGCACCTCTGTGTGTTCATGCCGCCTCTGGAATCGGCGGAGGATTATCTTGATCTGGTCGCCGTCATTAAAGACACCGCTGCGGAATTGAACCAGCCTATTCACTTAGAAGGCTACACGCCCCCCTATGACCCTCGCATCAACGTCTTGAAAATCACTCCCGATCCTGGAGTTCTCGAGGTGAATATCCACCCGGCGACAAATTGGTCGGACATGGTCGCAATCACCACAACCATCTATGAAGAAGCAAGGCTCTGTCGATTAGGCACGGAAAAGTTCATGTTGGATGGACGACACACAGGAACCGGGGGAGGCAATCATGTCGTTATGGGAGGCCGCACTCCTGCCGACAGCCCCTTTCTGCGCCGGCCCGACCTCCTGCGCAGCATGATCGCCTACTGGCAACGTCATCCTTCCCTCTCCTATGTTTTTTCGGGTCTGTTCATCGGCCCAACCAGTCAAGCGCCCCGCATCGATGAAGCCCGTCATGATTCCTTGTATGAACTGGAACTGGGATTTGCCCAGGTTCCCCTCCCCAACATCGAAGCGCCGCCACCTCCATGGTTGGTTGATCGCATCTTTCGAAATTTGCTCATTGATGTCACCGGAAATACGCATCGCACGGAAATTTGTATTGATAAACTCTATTCCCCGGATGGCCCAACCGGTCGGCTCGGACTGGTAGAATTCAGGGCTTTCGAAATGCCGCCCCACGAACGCATGAGTCTGGCTCAACAGGTTCTTCTCCTTGCGCTGGTTGCCCGTTTTTGGAAAACGCCGGACCAGGCAAACCTTGTTCGATGGGGCACCCAACTTCATGATCGCTTTATGCTGCCTCACTTCCTCACTCAAGATCTCCAGGAAGTCATCCAGGAAATGAATCAGGCCGGGTACGAACTGCAAGAAGACTGGTTTGCACCTCATCTGGAGTTCCGTTTTCCACTCTTTGGTTCAATCAACTATGGTAGCCTGGTCATGGAAGTTCGACAGGCTCTGGAACCATGGCATGTGATGGGAGAGCAAGGGGGGGCCGGCGGCACCGTGCGGTATGTGGATTCCTCAATCGAACGCCTGCAGATCAAACTGTCCGGCTTAATTGAAAACCGTTATATCATCGCCTGCAATGGCAAGCGCGTCCCCATGATACCGACCGGACGACAAGGAGAGTCGGTCGGCGGCGTGCGATACCGAGCCTGGCAGCCACCTAACTGTTTGCATCCAAAGATCGGAATTGACGCACCGCTGACTTTCGACATTTACGATCAATGGGCCGGGCGGGCGGTTGCCGGGTGCACCTACCATGTGGCTCATCCAGGCGGACGGAACTTTGAACATTTTCCCGTCAACGCCTATGAAGCCGAAAGCCGTCGTTTGGCCAGGTTTCATTCTTTTGGTCATACTGCCGGACCCTATGCCGAACCACGAGATACCTCTCGCCCGGAATTTCCTTACACGCTCGACCTCCGATGGCCGGTGTAATCCTTCATAGCTGCGTTAAAAGATGTCGGCACCGGCATTCCCTACCTTCGGAACGGCTTTGCCTCTACACGCTGAAGCGTTTCGATGCGTAAGCCCGCAGGCAGGTCCCTACCTGAAACTAATCACCCCTCTTCCGCGCACTTCGCTCCTCCAGCAACCGCGACATTTCCTTGGAGAAGCCACAAGGCAGGTCTGGGCATGCCTCTTTGAACACTCTTTTCCTGCCCCGATTTCTGTCACTCATATGGTGACGAAAAGGCAAAATAGGTGAAAGCTTCAAGGGGCTATTCTAAAGTGGACACGGGTTCCAGGCTACGGTAAGGTAACTGAGATCATCACTCAACAAGAAACACTCTGATGGATTGCATGACTGCCTTCCTTTCCCCCGAACCAAGGGCCCCCCTTTCCCAACCCGCAACAATATACCCCCCTCAACCGGATACTTTTGATGAGCTCGTGGCTTCAGACGGGTCTGTCCGTCCGCATTGGCAAATTCTTTTAAAACATTTCGAAAGCTTGGATGCCGGACAACGCCGGCTGGCTCACGAAACTGCCGCGCGAATGTTGAAAGATGACGGCATGACGTATCTTGTCAGTCAGAATGAACGAGAACGGGACAGACCCTGGCAGCTTGACTTATTCCCACTGTTAATTAGCCAGGAGGAATGGCAACACCTTGAATCAGGCCTGATTCAACGAGCCCGCCTCCTAAACCATATCCTGAGTGATTTGTATGGCCCGCAACAATTATTGAAAAACGGAACCTTACCCCCTGCTGTCGTGTTCGGCAATCCTCAGTTTTTGCAGCCCTGCCATGGCGTACCGGTGGCGGGAGGCACCTATTTGCATCTACTAGCATTCGATGTGGCGCGAGCGCCAGACGGGAAATGGTGGGTCTTGCGTGATCGCACAGAGGCGCCTACGGGTGCCGGATTCGCCCTCGAAAATCGCATAATTGTCTCAAGGTCCTTACCCAGCCTGTTCGCCAGGACACAGGTCCAACGACTCTCTTCTTTTTTCCATACCTTCAGCGAAAACTTTCTTCAGTTTTCGCAACGGGAAGATCCCCTGGCGGTGGTGCTCTCACCGGGGCCGGGAAACATGGCGTATTTTGAGCATGCCTATCTGGCACGGTATCTGGGTTACCCGATCGTCGAGGGATCGGACATGACCGTCCGCGATGATCGACTGTTCCTGAAAACGGTCGATGGACTTAAGCCCATTGATCTGGTCCTGCGGCGGATTTACTCGGACTTGTGCGACCCCCTCGAATTGATGACCGAATCCACAACGGGCGTCCCAGGTTTACTCCAAGCCATTCGAGCCGGACACGTTACGTTGGCCAACGCGCTTGGGAGCGGATTGATCGAAAGCGAAGTGCTCTTAAGCTTTCTGCCGACGTTATCCAAATTCTTTTTCGGCGAAGGGCTGAAAATTCCCAGTGTCGCCACTTGGTGGTGCGGGCAGGACAACGAGCGGGCTTACGTGCTCGAAAATATGAACCGGTTGCTAATTCGCCGTGTATTGACCCCCAAGCGGGGCCTCACTCACGACCGCCTATCCTCCTTCGGGCCTGACTTGAACCAGCAAGACCGTGAGACCCTGGCTCAAGCCATTCTCCGGCGTGGGCATGAATACGTGGGACGAGAAATCGTTTCGCCTTCCACCACTCCCTTTTGGACGTCTCATGATGAGCTCACACCGGTCCCAATGACAGTCCGCATCTATCTGACCGCCACCAAGGACGGCTATACCGTCATGCCGGGTGGGCTCGCTCGCGTGTCAGTTCGATCGGACCCTCGTGGGCACTGGCATGAACCCGGTGATTTCAGTAAGGACACCTGGGTGAAGTCGAACGGTCCACTTGATCCCCCGGCACCTGTCACGCTTCCGCATCACACCCTCCAACTTCGGAGAGGAGGACGGGATCTTCCCAGCCGAACCGCTGACAATCTCTTCTGGCTGGGACGTTACGCCGAGCGCGCCGAAGGCGCGATCCGGTTATTACGAAGCCTGGTGTCCCGCATGAGCGGAGAGGCGGGAATCGGAGACGATCCTGAGACCCTGCATCGTTTGGTTTCATTACTTGTGATGCAAAAGCATTTATCACCCCGTCGCGCCAAACGGGCCGTGGAAGGCGGAGCCAGCGCGGTGGAGGCCGAACTTCGAACGATTTTATTTGACCCGGATTCACCTGACGGCTTGGCAACCATTCTTCAGAATGTACGACGCACTGCAGAACTGGTCCGCCACCGGTTGTCTCTCGACACCTGGAATATTTTAATGGAACTCACCAGTGTCCCGAAGGTATGGGCACAGACCAAAGGACAAAGTATCGACGATGCGATTCGACTGTTAAGTCGGATGATTCAACATCTGGCAGCGCTCAATGGCATGGTCATGGAAAACATGACCCGCAGCTATGCCTGGCGTTTTTTGGAAATGGGCCGGCGCCTGGAACGCATCAGGCATTTATCCAAACTCATCCGTCATCTAACATCAAGAGGAACGCCGGAAACCACAGGCGCTTTAAATCTCCTTCTCGAATTAGCCGACGCCTCCATTACCTATCGAACCCGATACAAGTCTGAAGCCAAACTCGCTGCAGTCTTGGATTTACTGTTGGCCGATGACACAAACCCTCGTTCAATTCTCTTCCAGTTATTGACGATCGAGGCACACATCAATGCGTTGCCTCGAGAGGAAGCATCCGCGTTAATCAACCCGGCACAACGAATTATCACACGTGGGACCACGGATATTCGACTAGCCGACATGATGGGACTCGCTCAATTCACGACAAAAACCGGAGTGCGAGTCAATCTGGAACGGTTACTCAAACAACTGGATCAACATGTGCATCAACTCTCCGATGTCGTGGCTCATACCTTTTTCAGTCATTCATTGGCCCGACGAATCTCCGGGCCTCAATGGCTTGAGGGCCTACCGTGATCTATCAGGTTACTCACCGGACGACCTTCACCTACACGCAGCCGGTTGCCATATCTCATCATGTGTTGCGCCTTTCCCCCCGCTCCCATCCTCGACAACATTGCCTTCGATCGACCGTCACGTTTGATCCCACACCATCTGTCCGTTCAGAAGGTGAGGATTATTTTGGAAATCCCATGACGCACCTGACCATTCAAACACCCCATCCGAAATTAATCGTCGAAGCGAAGACTGTCGTGGAGGTCCTCAAGCCTGATCCGATCTCATTAGATCAGAGCCCGCCTTGGGATCAAGTCGTCCAACAACTGCAGAGACCGGTGGAATTGCCGAACCTGGAAGCCCAACAATTTATGTATGATTCCCCATACATCGCCATTGACGATGCCACCTATGATTTTGTTCGTGCGTGTTTTCCATCCGGACGTCCGCTTCTGGCCGGAGTCATGGACTTAACCAGTAGGATTTTTGAGGAATTCACGTACGAAGGAGGTGTGACCGAGGTGTCCACCCCGGTTCAAGATGTCCTTACCTCACGGAAAGGCGTGTGCCAGGACTTTGCGCATTTGGAAATTGCGGCACTTCGCAGTCTTGGTTTACCCGCACGCTATATCAGTGGATACCTTCTGACCCATCCACCTGAAGGGCAGGAAAAACTGGTGGGTGCCGATGCCTCACATGCCTGGTTAGCCGCATGGAGTCCTGGCTTCGGTTGGGTTGACTTTGATCCCACCAACAATATCATTCCCGGCGATGAACACATCACTTTGGCCTGGGGAAGAGACTATGGGGATGTCAGTCCGATTAATGGCTTTATGGTTGGAGGCGGACAGCATACTCTCGCCGTATCCGTGGACGTCAGCCCTACTCCACATCCTTCACTTGTCTAATCCTGATTTGGCATCTCGAATGTGAGAAACAATCAGGGCTTGTTCCCAAATCCTGCAAAGACCCACCTGCCACCAGATGTCGGTGAACCCCGAAAGCCCTCCGCGTCTCTCAGAAGAAAATAACGCATCCCATTGTTGAGAGATGCAATAAAGGAATCTTCACTCAAAACCTTATCTGATAATGCTGCGTATTCAGGTCATGCTTTCTAATCCGTCATTCCCGCCCTTAGAGTCTGTCCGCAAATAGCTCAGGGGTCTGTTGAAAAAAGCCGCCAGCGGCGTTCTCGTCATTTTTCCATGCTCAAAGTG